>CALJLA010000229.1 GCA_937983055.1 uncultured Pseudomonadota bacterium | reverse complement strand
GGTCCGGAGAGGCAGTATGCGAATGAAGCTGCAATGGCGGCCCTCGACCTGCTCAGGGACCTTTACTTCATCGCTTTTGCGGCCCTCGACGCGCAGCACTCTATCTCGGTGCCGATGTATCAAGTACGCTCGAAGCGGCGGGCGGAAGATCAGATCAGTCGCATCCAGGCGAGCGGGCAAACGAACATCTACCCGGCGCTGGGTGTGGTCTACCGGCTGCTTCAGCAAGTCGAATCCAGGGCGAAGCATGTAATTCTGCTTTCCGATGGCGATACTCATCCGGCGGATTTCGAGCGCCTGCTCGAACGCATGGCGGAAGCCAAAATCGTCGTGTCGACGGTGACCATTGGCGATGCGGGCAACCCTGCTCTGATGGCGTCCATCGCTCAGTGGGGCGGTGGGCGCAATTACATGGCACGCAGCGCAGAAGCCATTCCTCAGATCTTTGTCGAGGAGACACAGAAGCTGGTGCGATCGGGACTGACCGAGGAAGCAGTGCAGCCGGTCGTCAAGCGCCAGGTCCAGGCCTTTTCCGGCGTGGCTTTCGAGGGTGCGCCGCCGCTGAAGGGGCTGGTGGCGACCAAGCCGCGCGAAACGGCGGAAGTCCTGCTTGCGACCGGTCAGGACGCGCCGCTGCTGGTGCGCTGGCAATTCGGCCTCGGCAAGGCGCTGATGTTCACCTCCGACGTCAGCAACCGCTGGGCAGCCGACTGGGTCGAATGGCCTGGCTACGGAAAGTTCTGGGCGCAACTGGTGCGAGATACCATGCGGCGCGAAACCGGCGAGGCGGCAAAACTCAAGGCGCGGCGCGAAGGTGAAGACGCAGTGGTGAGCCTGGAAATGCTGACCGACGATGGCCGCTTTCGCAACGGCCTTTCGCCGCAGTTGCTGGTCAGCCAAGCCGGGCAGCGGGCGCAGCCGTTCCCGATGCAGCAGGTTGGTCCGGGCAGCTACCGCGCGCGCATGCCGTTCGCCGGTGCCGACAGGCTGTCGATTTCGCTGTCGCCGGCAGGCGGGGTGGGTCGCCAGGCGGCGCAGCGCGCCGGGGTCCAGGTGCTGCATCGCGGCTACTCCGATGAGTATCGCGCCTTGCCGCCCAACGTGCCGCTGCTGCGCGAGATCGCGGAGTACACCGGGGCGAAACTGGGCGCGGGGATCGATGAGGTGTTCGACCCTCTCGGTGATCGGGGGCGCGATTCGCAGCCCTTGTGGCCGTGGCTCGCGGCTGCCGCTCTGGCAGCGTTTCTCTTCGACATCTGGTTGCGTCGGGCCGCACCGGCCTGGCGGCGGCTGGGTTCCTGAACGGCGGCCAGCGCCGGATCAGTCGGCGGAAGCCGGCAGCGAGATGACCAGGCGGTTTCGATCGTCGACGAAACTGTACTGGGCGGCTTCCGCGAGCGCTACAATCAGCGCAACGCCCAGTCCGCCTACACGACGCTGATTGATGGTTGACTCGATGTCGCTGCGAAGGCCTGCCTCAAGCACGTCATAACGAGGTGCGCAGTCCTGATACGTGAGCGTAGTGCGCGTCCCCGAGAATTCCAGGGAAATCTCGACAGGGGCGTCGCTATCGCCGCCATGACCGTGGCGCACCGTATTGCTGAACAGCTCTTCGACTACGAGCGTCAGCTTATGACGGTCCGCGCGCGACAGGCTGGCCGCCTCGCAGAAACCCTCGACAAAGGCAATAATATCTCGGAAAACCAATAACTTGGCCTCGAATACCCGGCTGTGCTTCAGCATTGGCTCGCCTTCTTCGGCCGCCTCTGCGCCGGCCTCTCCAATGGGCGGCAAGGGGCGACAGATTGGGGTTTTCTCGGCATGGAGTGTGCTTTTTTCCGTCCAGGCTGCGGGCAGTATGAGGCCTCGCCGCGTAAACAGGAGACCCCGTGATGACCCGGCAACTGCGGTTGAACATCAAACACCTGATCTACTTCGGCGCCTTGCTTGTGGCCGCGGCCGTGGCATCGCCGGTTCACGCAGCAGACGCCGGCCGCGTGAAAGTTGTCAAAGGGACGGTTGAGGTCATTCGCGACGGCAAGTCCCTGCCGGTCAGCGTTGGCATGCCCATCGTGACCGGCGACGTAATTGTCACCGCCGATGGCAGCATCGGCATCACGTTCAATGACGACAGCCTGCTGTCCGCAGGCCCGAACAGCGAACTGTCGATCGATCAGTTCGTGTTCGATTCCACCACGCATCGCGGCGCTTTCGACACCAGCCTGAAACGCGGTACCCTGGCCGCCGTTTCCGGCAAGCTCGTCAAGGAACGGCCGGAATCGATGCGGGTCAAGACCCCTGCCGCGATCATGGGCGTGCGCGGCACCGAGTTCCTCGTGCGGGTGGCGGAAACCTCGCAGTAGAAATCGCTCGCACATCGCTAGCGCAACGGCGGTCAACGACCGCCGTTTTTCATTCCGCGCGACGGATGGTGGGAAGGCTGCTGGCGGCTGTTGCGGCCGGGCCGGCAACGTGATCACGGCGCCCACCGGACGATCAAAAGCGTGATGTCGTCGGAACGGTCCGCGCCTGCCGCATGGCGCCTGACATCTTGCGCAATCGCCTCCAGGACGTCCGACACCGGCAAGGAGTCGGCGTCATGCGCAAATCGCGCGGCGAGTCTGGCGCGCCCATACAGCTTGCCTTCTGCATCCATCGCCTCGGTGACGCCGTCGGTGAGCAGGCACAGCGTTTCGCGGGGGCGCAGCTGATGGGTACCGGTTTCGTAAGGAAACTCGTCGATGACGCAGAGTGGAGGACCGCCTTCCAGGGCGAATCGCTCCCGGCATGGCTCGCCTGGCAGTTTCGCGAGCGGCGGCTCGTGTCCGGCATTGCAGTACTGAAGCACTCCGGAGCGCAAGTCCAGCACCGCGGCGAATACCGTCACGAACAGCGCTTCTGGGTTGTCGCGTGCAATTTCCCGATGCGCGGTGCGCATGACCGCGCCGATATCACCTGAACGCAGCGCCGCGCTCTTGTAAAGCGCCTTGCTTACCGCCATGAAAATGCTGGCCGGCAGGCCTTTGCCTGATACGTCGCCGATCATCATGAACAGGCGGTCCTGGTCGAGCTTGAAGTAGTCGTAGAGGTCGCCACCCACCAGACGGGCCGTTTCCAGTCGGGCAGAAAGTTCAAAGCGCCGATCGTGCAGAAAAGTGCCGGAGGTCGGCGGCAGCATGCCGAGCTGTATGCGTCGCGCCGCTTCAAGCTCACCGGCTGCGCGGGCGGCGGCTTCGCGCTCGCGTTGCAGATCGCGGGCCAAGGACCTGCGCTGACGGTCGGAATCCGCCAGCGTTCCGCCCAGCAGCGCACCAAATACCATAGTGGTAGCCAGTGCCGGCCATGCCGCGTCGAACAGGAGTTGATACCGGGCGAACAGCGCCAACCCGACAGTGGCGCAGACCGTAAGCAAGCCGCCATAGAGCAGCGCGCTTGTGCGCGGACGCCACCGGGGCACCAGCACAATTAGCGTCAGCGCACAGCCGAGGAGCAGCAACAGTTCGCCTTGACGAACGGTGGACGGCCGGGCCAGCAGCCGACCGTCGAAAATGTTCTCCAGCAGCTGCGCATGGATCTCGATGCCCGGCATGCGCACATCGAGCGGCGTGGCCTGATGATCCAGCAGGCCCAGCCCGGTAGCGCCGACCAGCACCAGCCGGCGCTCGAACAGTCCCTGCGGCGACCGTCCTGCAATCACGTCGGAGGCCGAGACGAATCTCGCCGCCACGCGGTGACTGAAGTGAATCCACAGCGAGCCATCGGCCTCGGTCGGGATTCGGAGGTCGCCGACATTCAGGCTTTCCACCCCGTGCGTGCCGACCGACAAGCCGAGCGCGGGCTGCCGCGCGGCCACCCGCAGCATCTCGATCGACAGTGCCGGGGTGAGTGTGCCATCGATGCTCGCCAGCAGCGGAGCGGTGCGTACGATGCCGTCGCCGGGAGCGATGTACAGCGGCGCGTGATCAGCGGCCGCCCGATCAAGAACCGGCAGACTGCGAACGCTGCCGGCAAAGTGACGAAGCCAGGGCTGCGGATCGCCTCCGCGAACGAGAAACGGCACGGTGCCTCCGCCGCCAGGCCGTGGATCGGGTTCCTCCAGCCCGGCCATGCCGAGCACCACGGGTGCGCGGCTGATCGCCCCGGCGAAGATCGTGTCGTTGGCCGGCAGCGACTGCAGCTTCAACGCCAGTTGAGGATCAACGCCGCGCACGATGTCGGCAAGTGCGTCCGGGGACATTCGATCCCGCTCCGGGAACAGCATGTCGATGCCGATTGCCGCCGGATCGTCGCGTGCAATGGCGTCGATCAGGTCTGCAAGCAGCGTCCGCGGCCAAGGCCACTGTCCCAGCTCGGCCAGGCTGCGCTCATCGATGGCGACAATGATTGCCGGGCTCGACGCCGGCTGGCGCGGGAACAGGCGCTGGTAACCGTCGAAAACATACATGCGCAGCGCATCGATCGGAGAAGCCGCCGGCAGCCAACCGAGCGCCAGGAGCCCTGCGAGCATCAGCGCCCCCAAAGGTCGGCCACGTCCGCCGACAAGCAGCTTAACCAGCCGCCGCTCGCTCCAGACCGCATCCCCACCGGTGCTGGCGTCAGGCACTGGCGGCTAGACCTCGATTTCCATGCCGTCGAAGGCGGCCGAGATCGTGAGCGGGCGGTCGCGCCGTGTGAGCTGCTCGAGCCGGATCGCGTCTTCCAGCATGCCGTGAATGTGCCGGTCGTCGAAAGCCGGTTCGTGATGGAACAGGCACAAGTGCCGCACCCCGGCCATCTGCGCCAGTTCGACGCCGACGATGTTGCTGGAGTGGCCCCAGTCTTCCTTGACCGAGACGGCGTCGGCAAGTGAATACATGGCGTCGAAGATGACCAGATCCGCATCGCGAAAGAACGCCGCGAACCCTTCGACCTCGGCGGCGTCTTCGGGCCGATGCTCCGAATCGGTGGAGTACACGACCGTCTTGCCGTCGCGCTCGAAGCGATAGCCGTAGGAGTCGCCGGTGTGGCGCTGCAGTTTCGGCACCACCCGCCAGCCACCGATTTCGCGCTCGACGCCAGGTTGCAGGGCGATGAACTCGATGTCGGCCGCGAGACGGGAAAAATCGACCGGAAAGCAGGGCGGGGATTGCTGTAGCCGGAATGCCTGCTCCAGCGTGTCGTGACAACCGTGAACGCGGATCTTCGCGCCCGGGACATAGGCCGGCGCGAAGAATGGGAAGCCCATGATGTGGTCCCAATGCACATGCGACATCACCAGGTTTACCACCGGCGGCCGCCCGCCCGCGCGTGCCATGATGTGATTTCCCAGCGGGCGCGCGCCGCTGCCCATGTCGCAGACCAGATACTCATCCGCGCCGGCGTCGATCTCGACGCAAGGCGTGTGTCCGCCGTAGGTGTGACGTGTCAGAAAATCGAGCTCTCGGTCGACGAACGCCGGCACCGCGTCGGGCGAGCGCAGCCCGTTGGCAATGGCCGACAGCAACGCCGACTCGATCTTGGCGCGAAGATCATGGGAGGTCATCGCCACCGGGATGGAGCCGCGCGTGCCCCAGAAGCGGACGATCATGCCGGGCGCAGGGGATTGTCCCGGTCGAACGCAGCCACGGCGGCCGGGTCCACCCCGGCGAGCGCATCCCGCACACTGGCGAACATGTCGAAGACCAGGGTAAACCGGCTGATCTCGAAGATCTCGCGAACCACTGGCTGAAGTCCGGCGACGACCATCGCGCTTCCGCCCGACTTGGCGCGTTTGGCCGCCAGCATGAAGCAGCGCAGTCCCGCGCTGCTGATGTACTCGACGCCCGAAAGATCGAGCACCACGGGCCTAGATTGCGCTGCTGCCGCGTCGACGTGGGGCTCCAGCAGGCTCCTGAATTCGTCGCTGGTCGAGTGGTCGATCCGTCCTGTGGGCGCCAGAATGGTAGCCCTGCCGTAGCGCGCCTGGTGCATTTCCATTGCGTGAACTGTCTCCGTATTCTTGTCCTTGCGGCATCGCCGTCAGCCAGATGGCTGCGGCGCACGGCGGACGGGACTTTCTAGGCGTCGCTAAGTTTAGCGCGAACCATGCCAGGCTCGGCGGCGCCTTGACGGGGGGTGCGCCGCGCGGTACGTTCACCTGCCTGCCGCCGGCGTGGCGCTTCTGCCGATGTTGACCCGTTGACCACGACTTTTTCCCTGCTCGCCGTCGGATTCCTTCTGGGCATGCGCCACGCG
>CALJLA010000228.1 GCA_937983055.1 uncultured Pseudomonadota bacterium | reverse complement strand
CGGCCATCGGAGAGCCGTTCGACGCGATCGCGCGCCCGGAGTGGCGCATCGCGCGGAGTGCGCGACTTGCCGCCCAGGTCGATTTCGATCGTCGCCCCCTGGCCGGCGGCATGGGCGGCGCGCGCGGCCTGCGCATCGACCATCAGGCCCAGCGCCGCCTGCGGCGCACGATTGGCGACCAGCGCACGCAGCATGCCGGTGGTATCGGAATCGCCGCCGGCGCCGGGATTGTCCTGCGTGTCGGCGATGACCACCGGGCGCGACGCGCGAGCGGCGATCTGCATCGCGCGTTTCACACATTCGTCCGGCGCGTAGACCGGACAGTCGAAATCGGCCTCGGCTTCCTCGACCAGGGCCGCCATCCGCATCGCCGCCCGCTCGGCCGCCTTCGGATCGTCGGCGTAAGCAAAAACCATCGGCCCGCACTCGGGGAAGTCCGCGGCAGGGAATCCCGGCGTGAAGGACAGCGCCGCGAGACCGTCTTCCAGCCGGGCGAGCTCAGCGTACAGGCTGCTGGCCGGTTCGAGCATCGTCGACTGCGCCTGCAACGGAATGAGGAACGGCACCCGTGCCGCGGCCAGCGTCGGGCGCGCGGCGCCGTCCAGCCGCCTGCGCAGAAAGGCGGCCACGCGTGCGCCGGTGTCCGCCATGTCGACATGCGGATAGGTGCGGTAGGCAATCAGCACGTCCGCCTGCTGCAGCATGCGCTGGGTGACATTCGCATGCAGATCGAGGCTCGCGACCACCGGAATTCCGCCGCCGACCCGCGAACGCACCCGGGCCAGCAACTCGCCCTCGCCGTCGTCCAGGTGTTCGGTCACCATCGCGCCATGCAGATCGAGGTATACCGCGTCGACCGGCAGCGCCGCCTCCAGCCCCGACAGGATCATGCCGGCGATGCGCTCGAAAGCGTCCTTGGTCACGTGCGCGGACGGACTCGCCGCCGCCCAGGCCGTCGGCACCAGCTGGTGGGTGCTGCCCTTCATCGCATCGATGAAACCGGCGATCGGCAAGTTGATGCCGGCCACCGCGTCGAACAGATCCGCCCCGCTCGACAGCGGCGGCCAGCCGCCGCCGCGCGCAAAGGCGTCGAAATCCGCCTTGCTCGGCGCAAAAGTATTCGTTTCGTGCTGAAAGCCACCGATGGCGATGCGCATTCGCAGGATCCTTCAGAAGACAAAATCCAATCGAACCACCAAGTACACCAAGAGCACCAAGTAAATCAGGATCTCACATGCGCACCAGGAGGGAATGATTACAGCAAGCGCCCCACCATCGCCACCGCATCACGTCAAGGGTGCAGGCGCATATCGAGGCAAATTCCGAGTTATCGTGAAACAGCTTAACTGGAGCGACCGCCGCAATACCGGCAGTAGAGTACGGTGCCAGAACCCGTGTTTCCGTCGTCCCCGTGCTCTTGGTGCTCTTGGTGTACTTGGTGGTTCGCAGTCTTGTCCCTGCCGGCGCAAGCTGATCCTTATAGCCGCTTCATCCAGAACAGCATCGGCTTTTCGGATTCTTCCGCGTCGCCGATGTCCTTCCAGGAAAAGGTGGTGGTAAGTTCCGGGTGGGGGCTGTAGCCCCGCTTCTTCCAGAAGGCGTCGAGCGGCACGTAATCCGCAGGCCGGGCCGGATGGTCGGCGGGGCGCTGCACGCCGCAGAACGTCGTCCACTCGAAGCGGCCGAGCCCGCGGGCATGCGCCTCGCGTTCCTCGAAGAAGCGCACGCCCAACCCCTGCCCCCGGTAGCCCTTCTTCAGCACCGACTCGCCGAAATAAAAGATCTTCGCCGGGTTATAGCCATGCGCCAGAAACGGCTTCTTAACTTCATCGGTTTCGTTTTCCATCGGCAGGCCGGTGGACGCGCCGATCACCCGGTCGCCGTCGAAGGCCAGCACGATCACGCTTTCCTGCACCCCGAGATACGTACGGATGTACTTCTGCTCGTACTCGAGGCTGCCGTCGTAGAGATACGGAAAGTCGCGAAACACCTCGATGCGAAGCTGCGCCAGCGCATCGACATGCCGCTCGAAGCCCTTGCCGGAAAAACGTTCAACACGGATGTTCATGGTGCCAATGACTGTACTCGGTGCTCAGAACAAGAACTCAAACTCCACTCTCACCACAGAGGTCACAGAGAACACATAGACACGGCGAGTACGCGAGAGCTTCCTGGAGCCTAGCGCCCGTTTTTCTGGTCTGGGTGGTTCGCCCAGGTTTCTTGTTCCCCCGCGTCCTCTGCGCCTCTGCGTTGAAGGCGTCTCGGGTCGGCAGCGCCTATCGCCCGACCTGCCTCAGCCATTCCTGCAGGTTGTAGTAATTGGTCACCCGGGTAATCTTGCCGCCGGCGATGTCGAACAGCGCCGCGCCCGGCAACTGGTACTTCTGGCCCCTGGCGGGCGGCAGGCCCTCGTCGGTAGCCAGGTATTCGCCCAGCACAACGAACTCGGCCGCCGCGCGGGCGCCGTCGTCGGTCGTCATCACCACCAGGTCGACGATCTGCTCCTTGTAGCAACGGTTCATGCGCTGCATGAAGACGCTGAAAGCGTCGCGGCCGACTTCACGCCCGCCCTGGTTGATGTCGTGGGCAACCTGTTCATCGACCAGATCGAGAAAAGCGCTCATGTCGCCCGCGTTGAAGGCCTCGTAATAGCGGCGGATCAGGGTTTCAGTGGGCTTGTTCATGGCAGTTCGACCGCTTGCGGCGGTGCTGTGGCAGTGACTTCGAGCCCGATTCTAAGCCCTCGATACGGCGAACCCGAAATCGGCAGCTAGACCGGAGGGCGGTGCGCGGCGGCCGCTTCCTTCGCGGGCGTCGCCGCGATTTCTTTCGCCCGGGCGAGCGCCGCGCGGAAGCTGTCGAACAGCTGGCTTTCGCCAAGGCGCCCGACGAAGCCGGATTCGCGCATGGCGGTCATCGGCTGCGGCTGCACGCCTGACAGCAGCAGCGCGGTGCCGCTGCGGCGAAAGCGGGCCAGCGTTTCCTCCAGCGCCTTGAGGCCGGTGGCGTCGATCGCGAGCACCTCGCGCATGCGCAGGATCACCGCCCGGGGCGGATGCTCGACGGTACCGATCACCTCGCTGAACTTCTGCGCCGAGCCGAAGAAGAACGAGCCGCGAATGTCGAACACTTCGACCCCGACCGGCGGCACCAGCGAAGGATCGGGTACGCCGGTACCCTCTTCTTCCGATAGCTGGTTGGTGATGACCCGCACCTGGGTCACCTCGGCCATGCGCCGCATGAACAGCAGTGCCGCGAGCACGATGCCGGCCTGGATTGCCACCGTCAGGTCGACCAGCACGGTCAATGCGAAGGTGGTGGTCAGCACCAGGATGTCGCTGCGCGGGCCGCGCAGCAGCCCGGCAAACAGCCGCCACTCGCTCATGTTGTAGGCCACCACCAGCAGGATGCCGGCCAGCACCGGCATCGGGATCAGCTCCGCCCAGTCGCCCGCAATCAGCAGAATCGCCAGCAGGGTGGCGGCGTGAATCATGCCGGCGACCGGCGTGCGCGCGCCGCTCTTGACGTTGGTCGCGGTACGCGCGATCGCGCCAGTGGCGGGAATGCCGCCGAACAGCGGCGAGGCGATGTTGGCCACGCCCTGCGCCACCAGCTCCGCATTGGACCGGTGGCGCCGCCCGGTCATGCCGTCCGCCACCACCGCCGACAGCAGCGATTCGATGCCGCCGAGCAGGGCGATCGCAATCGCCGGCGACACCAGCTCGCGCACCATCGACCAGTCGATGGACGGCAGACTGGGCATCGGCAGGCCGCGCGGCACTTCGCCGAAACGGCTGGCGATGGTGTCCACCGGCAGCGCTGCAAAGTAGACGAGCGCCGTCATCGCGATCAGCGCAACCAGCGGACTCGGCACTCGCGATGAGAGCCTCGGCCACAGCCGCACGATGAGCACCGTCGCTGCGCATACGCCGACCGCCCACGGGTTCAGCGACTCCAGGTTGGCCGAACAGGCCTGCAGCTTTGCGATAAAGCCGGCCGGCACGCTGTCCATCTGCAAGCCGAGCGCATCGCGAAACTGGCTGGCCGCGATGATCAACGCGATGCCGGACGTGAACCCGACCGTTACCGGATAGGGGACGAACCGGATCACCGCGCCCAGCCGCGCGAACCCCATGATCAGCAGCAGCACGCCCGCCATCAGCGTCGCAACCGCCAGCCCTTCGTAGCCGTGCCGGTGCACAATCTCGTAGACCAGCACGACGAACGCGCCGGTCGGTCCGCCGATCTGTACCCGGCTGCCGCCGAGCATCGAGATCAGCACGCCGGCAACGATCGCGGTGACCAGCCCCTGCTCCGGCCGCACGCCCGAGGCGATGGCAAAGGCAATCGCCAGTGGCAGCGCCACGAACCCGACGACGATGCCGGCCATCGCGTCCTGCGCGAACAGGCTGCGCGAGTAGCCTTCGCGCAGCACGGTCACCAGCTTCGGCTCGAAATCGGGGCTGAGCTTCACGACGGTTGCAGATAACCCTCTTCAGTGCGCGCTCAGGGCGCGGTGCCGGCGTTCCACCATTTGCGCGCGGCGGGCGGCTCGAAGGCGGCGAGCCGCGCCAGCAGGCGCGACGCGTCGGTGTCGACCAGCAGGCAGTCGAGATGCGCCTGCTTCAGAAACCGCTGGGCGTTCATCCGCGCCAGAAACTCGATCAGCGGGTCGTAATAGCCGGCCACGTTGAGCAGCCCGATCGGCTTGGCATGAATGCCGAGCTGCAGCCAGGTCCAGGTTTCGAACAGCTCGTCCATCGTGCCGATGCCGCCGGGCAGCGCGATGAAGGCATCGGCCAAGTCGACCATGCGCTGCTTGCGGGCATGCATCGAGTCCACCGCGATCAGCTCGGTGACGCCTTCATGCGCCAGCTCTTCGCTGCGCAGGCCGTGCGGAATCACGCCGATCACCCGGCCGCCAGCCGCGATCGCCGCGTTGGCGGCCACCCCCATCAGCCCGACGCTGCCGCCGCCGAACACCAGCGCGATGCCGCGCTGCGCCAGCAGCCGGCCGGCGTCGCGGGCCGCGGCCGCGTACTCCGGCAGCGCGCCGCTGCTCGAGCCGCAATAGATGCACACGCTGTTCAGCGAGCTCATCGGTCGAGGTTGCCGCGCCGGCCTCCGGCGGGGCGCCGTACCGGCGTGTCGCTGCCGGGCACCGGCAGCGCCGTCTGGTACTTCACCTGCTTGAGCGCAAAGCTGGATTTGATGTTGCCCACACCGGGCACGCGCGACAGAAAATTCAGGATGAAATGCTCGAGTGCCTGCAGGTCCGGCACCACCACCCGCAGCAAGTAGTCCGCCTCACCGGTCATCAGGTAGCACTCCATCACTTCGGGACGCTCGCGAATGGCGTTCTCGAACACCTCCAGCGCCGGCTCGATCTGCTTTTCCAGTGCGACCTGGATGAACACGCTCACCTTCAGCCCGACCTTGAGCGGATCGAGCAGGGTCACGTACTGGCTGATGTAGCCGGCCTCTTCCAGCGCCCGCACCCGCGCCAGGCAGGGTGAAGGCGACAGACCGACCTCGCGGGCAAGCTCGACGTTGGACAGGGTGGCGTCGCGCTGGAGCAGGGCCAGAATTTTCCAGTCAATCGCGTCCAGGGCGCGGTGCGGCATTTAATTCTGTCTATTCTTGTTTGTACGAAATAATGTTCTGCATTATGCCGCATCCAACGGGAGGAACGAAACCCCATGCTTCGCCAAAAGCGATACCATTTGCGGGACTCGAACGCCGGCACTCGCCGGTCGTTTTTTCTTCCGCGCGCCTGTTTCGCGGGCCGCTTCGCAACCGCACCATGGGGAACTGAAATGAGCGATCTTTCCGACGCGCCGGGCATTACTTCCGCCGCACTCTGGCGGGTGCTGCCCAAGGATATGGATCCGGTCGAAACCCGGGAATGGCTGGACGCGTTCAGCAACGTGGTCGAGATCGAGGGCCAGGACCGCGCGACCTTCATCCTGCGCAAGCTGCTCGATCACGCGCGGCGGCTGCGTGTGCCGCTGCCGCCGGTGCTGAATACGCCGTACGCCAATACCATCTCGCTCGCCGACCAGCCGCCGTTTCCTGGCAACCTGGAGGTCGAATCGCGCATCTCCGCGCTGGTGCGCTGGAATGCGCTGGCGATGGTGGTGCGCGCCAACCGCGCCCACCCCGAGCTGGGCGGACACATCGCGACCTACGCCTCATCGGCGGATCTGTTCGAAGTCGCTTTCAATCACTTCTTCAAAGCCGGACAGGACGGCGACTGCGTCTACTTCCAGCCGCACTCCGCACCCGGCGTATACGCCCGGGCGTTTCTCGAGGGCCGACTGACCGAGGAGAACCTCAACAACTATCGCCAGGAAACCGGCGGCAACGGCATGTCCTCGTACTGCCATCCGTGGCTGATGCCCAACTTCTGGCAGTTTCCGACCGGTTCGATGGGGCTGGGCGCCATCACCGCGATCTACCAGGCGCGCTTCATCCGCTACCTGGAGCACCGCGGCATCAAGTCCGCCGAGGGTCGCAAGGTGTGGTGCTTCGTCGGCGACGGCGAGATGGACGAGCCGGAATCGCTCGCCGGCCTGTCGACCGCCGCGCGCGAGGGGCTGGACAACCTGATCTTCGTGGTGAACTGCAACCTGCAGCGCCTCGACGGTCCGGTGCGGGGCAATGGCTCGATCGTGCAGGAGCTGGAGGGCCTGTTCGCCGGCGCCGGCTGGAACGTGATCAAGGTGATGTGGGGTTCGGACTGGGACCCGCTGTTCGCCCGCGACACCGACAACGTGATCCTGCGCCGGCTGCACGAAATGGTGGACGGCGAGCTGCAGACCTATGCGGCGATGGACGGCCACTTCAACCGCGAGCATGTGTTCAACAAGTATCCGGAGCTGCAGCAACTGGTGGCGCACCTGTCCGACGAGGACATCGACCGCCTGCACCGCGGCGGACACGACCCGGTCAAGATTTACGCGGCTTATCTGAAGGCGGTGAACCACAAGGGTCAGCCCACGGTAATCCTCGCCCAAACCAAGAAGGGTTTCGGCATGGGCGTGTGGGGCCAGGGCAAGATGACCGCGCACCAACAGAAAAAGCTGGAAACCGACGCGCTGATGGCCTTCCGCGACCGCTTCGCGGTGCCGATTTCGGACGAGGACGTGCAGGGCGTGCGCTTCGTGAAGCCCGACGAAGACACCCACGAGATGAAGTATCTGCATGCCCGCCGCCAGGCGCTGGGCGGCTACCTGCCGGAACGCGCGACGCATTCCGGGCCGCTGGCGGTACCCTCGCTGGAGACCTTCGCGCGCCTGCTCGAAGGCACCGGCGACCGGGAGCAGTCGACCACCATGGTGTTCGTCAACATGCTCTCGGCGATGCTGCGCGACAAGGAATTCGGCAAGCACCTGGTGCCGATCGTCGCCGACGAGGCGCGCACCTTCGGCATGCAGTCGCTGTTCCGCCAGATCGCGATCTATTCGCCGTTCGGGCAGCTCTACGCGCCGGAGGACAAGGACGAGCTGCTCTACTACAAGGAAGCGAAGAACGGCCAGATTCTCGAAGAGGGCATTACCGAGGCCGGCGCGATCTCGTCGTGGATTGCCGCGGCCACGTCGTACTCGGCGCACGGGGTGCCGATGCTGCCCTTCTACATCTTCTATTCTTGCTTCGGTTTCCAGCGCATCGGAGACCTCATCTGGGCGGCCGGCGACCAGCGCGCCCGCGGCTTTTTGCTCGGCGCGACCGCCGGGCGCACCACGCTGTCGGGCGAGGGCCTGCAGCACGAGGACGGCTCGAGCCATGTGTTGTTTTCCACCGTGCCGAACTGCGTGGCCTACGACCCGGCATTCGGCTACGAGCTGACGGTGATCATGCACGACGGCATGCGCCGCATGCTGGAGAAGCAGGAAGACGTTTTCTACTACATCACCGTGATGAACGAGAACTACGCCCACCCCGCGATGCCGAAGGGCGCCGAGGAAGGCATCCTCAAGGGGATGTACAGGATACGGGAGGCGCGAGGCGCGAGGCGCGAGGCTCGAGGTAAAGGCAAGACCGCCGCGGTGCAGTTGCTCGGCGCGGGAACGATTCTGCGCGAAGTGCTGGAAGCGGCCGCGCTGCTGGAAAAGGACTGGGGCGTCGCCGCCGATGTCTGGAGCGTCACCAGCTTCACCGAGCTGCGCCGCGAAGGCATGAGCGTCGAGCGGCGCAACCGCCTGCACCCGGACGAGGCGCCGGCCAGGAGCTGGGTGGAGCAGTGCCTGGACGGCACCGAGGGCCCGGTGATTGCATCCACCGACTACATGCGCGCCGTGCCCGACATGATCCGCACCTGGGTGCCGCGCCGCTACGTGGCCCTGGGCACCGACGGCTACGGGCGCAGCGACACGCGGGCGAAGCTGCGCGATTTCTTCGAGGTCGACCGCCACCATGTGGTGTTGGCGGCGCTGAAGGCGCTGGCGGACGAAGGCACGGTGGAGCGCAAGCAGGTGGCCAAGGCGATCAAGCAGTACGGCATCGCAACCGAGCGGCCCGACCCTTGGACGGTCTAGCCGCCGGCCTGCGGTAAACTCTCGGCTCATTTGACGTTCCAAGCGACCGGGCGCCCAAGGCGCCCGGCCGTTTTTGTAGCCCCGGAAATGCCGATGCGACTGACCGCACTATTTGCGCTGCTGCTGTGTCTGGCGCTGCCCGCCGCCGGCGCCGACCTGTCCAAACTCAAGGCCTGGGATGGCGGCGCCACACCGAAGCTCGTGCTCAAAGACCTCGACGGCAAGCCCCGCAACCTGGCCGACTACCGCGGCAAGGTCGTGGTACTGAATTTCTGGGCGACCTGGTGCGCGCCCTGCGTCAAGGAAATGCCGGCGCTGGCGCGCCTCAGCGAAAAACTGCCCGCCGACCGGTTCGCGTTGCTCACGGTGAATTTCGGCGAAAGCGAAAAGCGGGTACAAGCGTTTCTCAAGGAGCAGGGCCTGCGGCTTCCGGTGTTGCTGGACCGAAGCATGGACGCGAGCAAGCCCTGGGTCGACAGGGGGCTACCCACCACCTACGTGATTGACGCCGATGGCGCGATTCGCTACCGCGTGCTGGGCGAACTGGAATGGGACGCACCGGCGGTGGAAGCCCGTATCCGTTCCCTGCTGCCCAAGGGCTGAGCCCGATACACGGAAGATCCACGACATGAATCGACGCAATTTTCTCGGCCACGGGGCTGCCCTGGCGGCAATGGCGCTGGCTCCCCGCGCGGCGCTGTCCGCGGCGCAGCCGTTTGCGCCGCGCCCGGATGAGTGGCGGGTCTTTGAGGTCACCACCCGCGTCGAGCTGCTATCCAGCGCCGGCACGCCGCGGGTGTGGCTGCCGCTGCCCTCGGTGTTCGAAGAAGCCTGGATGAAGCCGATGGGCAACCTCTGGTCGGGCAATGCGGCTCTGGCGCAGCCGATAGCCGATCCCGCGTACGGCGCGCAGATGCTTTACGCCGAGTGGGCCGGAGACGAATCCGCCCCGGTGCTGGAAGTCTTGAGCCGGTTCGCCGCACGCGACCGGGCCACCGACTGGGCGGTGCGCAGCGACGTGCGCCTTTCGCGTGAAGAACGGCAGCTGTACACGAAGTCCACCGACCTGGTGCAGACCGGCGGCATCGTGCGCCGCACCGCGCGCGAGGCGGCCGTCGGCGCCCGCACCGATCGCGACAAGGCGCGCGCCATCTACGACTGGATCGTCGACAACACCTTTCGCGACCCGAAGACACGGGGCTGCGGCCTGGGCGACATTCGCACCATGCTGGAAACCGGCAACCTCGGCGGGAAGTGCGCCGACCTTAACACGCTGTTCGTCGGCATGTGCCGTGCAATCGGCATTCCGGCACGCGACGTCTACGGCGTACGCGTGGCCGACTCGCGTTTCGGTTATCGCAGCCTGGGCAAGAGCGGCGACATCAGCAAGGCGCAGCATTGTCGTGCCGAAGTATTTCTCGACGGTTTCGGCTGGGTGCCGGCCGATCCCGCCGACGTGCGTAAAGTGGTGCTCGAGGAAGACCCCGGCCTATCCCTGCATCATCCGAGGGTGGCGGCGGTGCGGGAGGCGCTGTTCGGCGCCTGGGAAACCAACTGGCTCGCCTACAACTTCGCGCACGACCTCGTGCTTCCCAACTCGAACGGCCCGACGCTTCCGTTCCTGATGTACCCGCAGGGCGAGACCGCGGGCGGCCGGCTCGACAGCCTCGATCCGCAGACCTTCCGCTATTCCCTGACTTCGGTCGAGCGCGTCGCCTGATGGCGGCCGGCGTGCCGCGCACCTCGGTCGACGCGCTGCTCGAGCGCTACGACGCGCTGCTGTTCGACGCCTACGGCGTGCTGGTGCACGCCGGCGGACCGATGCCCGGCGCCGCCGAAACGCTCGGCGCGCTGGAGCGCGCGGGCAAGGCATTCCGCCTGGTCACCAACGACGCGTCGGCGCTGCCCAGGACTGCGGCGGCGCGCTATCGCCGCTACGGCCTGCCGCTCAGACCCGAGCACATCCTGAGTTCCGGCCAACTGCTCAAGCACTGGTTCGCGCAGCACCGGCTGCAAGGCGCGCGCTGCGCGGTGCTCGGCCCGCAGGACAGCGTCCGCTACGTCGAGCAGGCTGGCGGCGTGGTGGTCGACGTCGACGAAGCGTTCGATGCGCTGGTGATCGGCGACGAGTCCGGCTACCCGTTTCTGCAGACGGTGGACACCGCCCTTTCCACCCTTTTTCGCAGTCTCGACCGCGGCGAAACGGTGCATCTGCTGTTGCCGAATCCGGACCTGATCTTTCCGGTCGGCACCGACGGCTTCGGCTTCGCCGCCGGCTCGGTGGCGCTGATGTTCGAGGCGGCGCTCGCCCGCCGCTATCCGGATGCCGGCCTTCGTTTCCTCCGCCTGGGCAAGCCCGAGCCGCATCTGTACGAGCATGCCATCGCCGAGCTCGGCACCCGCAATCTGGCGATGATCGGCGATCAGCTCGAGACCGACATCGCCGGCGCGCGCGCCGCCGGCATCGACTCGGTGCTGCTCGCCACCGGCGTGAGCCCGGCCGACCTCACCAAGGTCGACCCTGCCCTGCGCCCGACCTTCTGGATGCCGTCGCTGCTGTAAAGGCGGGTGCTGTGTGCTGCGTGCTGCGTGCTGCGTGAAGCCGGCCTGCGGCCGGCGTGAAATACTTTCAACGCAGAGGAACGCTGACGAGGACCCACTTCAACGCGAACCACCAAGTCACCAAGAGCACCAAAGGCACCAAGGAAGACAAGATCGAAGTAACCGACATGCCGTGAGGCGACTCGATGCGGGAAGAGCCCGAGTTTGCACAGTCAACCTGAGCGGCAGCCAACGAAACGTCGACACCCGTTCTCGTTGTCTTGGTGGCCTTGGTGTCTTGGTGGTTCGTCCATGCCGTTGTTTTTCTCTGCGCCCTTGGCGTCCTCCGCGCCTCTGCGTTGAATGCGTCTGAAGCCGGCCGCAGGCCGGCATGACCCGCTGGCCCTGTTTTTGCATCGGTGCCGGGGGATAGAATCCCGACATCGCAATTCAACCGGACCCGACCCGCCGGCAGGCGGACGGCAGCACACATGGCTGAGCAGGACGTTCCCGAGAAAATCGGCAAGTACAACATCATCCGCGAGATCGGGCGCGGGGCGACCAGCCGCGTCTACCTGTCGCACGACCCGTTCACCGATCGCAACGTCGCCATCAAGGTGGTCGAGCACGACCCCGATCTCGATCCGCAGATACGCACCCGCTACGAACGCATTTTTCTGAATGAGGCCGCACTCGCGGGCAAGCTGTCGCATCCGCACATCATCGCCATCTACGACGCTGACATTGGCCAGGATCTTGGCTACATCGTGATGGAGTTTATCGCCGGCACCACCCTGAGGCGCTACTGCCAGCCGGATCGCCTGATGCCAATCGCCGACGTGGTGGAGACCATCTTCAAGTGCGCGACCGCCCTGGAGTACGCCTACCGCCACGGCATCGTCCACCGCGACATCAAGCCCGCCAACATCCTGATCGGGCGCCAGGGCGAGATCAAGGTCACCGACTTCGGCGGCGCTTTCCGGCCCAACCACGACCAGACACAGATCAGCGGCGTCGGGTCGCCGGCGTACATGTCGCCGGAGCAGATCCGGGAAGAAGACGTCGATCAGCAGACCGACATCTACTCGCTCGGCGTGGTGATGTACCAGCTGCTCACCGGACGGCTGCCGTTCAATGCCGACAGCTCCGAGGGGCTCATCTACCAGATCCTGAACGTCGACCCGCTGCCGCCGGTCGACCTGCGCGCCAGCCTGCCCGAGGCGCTGAACCGGATTGTCATGAAGGCGATCGCGCGCGAGCGCAACGAGCGCTACGACAGCTGGCGGCAGTTCATGGACGAACTGTCCCAGGTCAACCGCAGCCTGCAGCTGCCGCCCGGCACCATCCTCGACACCGAAAAATTCAACGCGGTGCGGGAGATGCCATTCTTCCGCGGATTCTCCGAGCGCGAAACCTGGGAGATCGTGCGCGGCACCCGCTTCCGCCGCCTCGCCAACGACGAACCCATCGTCAAACAAGGCGAGACCTGCGACACGTTCTTTCTCGTGGTGGCCGGCATCGCGGAGGTGTTGCGCGATGGCGACGTGCTCGACCGTCTCGGGCCGGGCGACTGCTTCGGCGAGACGCCTTACTTCGAGGACCGCGGCGCCCGCCTGGCCTCGGTGGTGTCGGCTTCGCCGATGACGCTGATCGAGATTCCCGCCGCCGTCGTGGACAATGCCAGCGACTCCTGCCAGAAGCAGTTCAACCGCGCGTTCGTGCGACTGCTGATCGAGCGCATGGACAAGCTCACCCGCGCCAACACCCGCCTGACCCAGCAGCTGGCGAAATTGCAGGCCGCCCGGGTGTGAGCGTCGCTCCGGCGCCAACTGCAGAGCGCGCTGTCGTTCCCGGACATCGCAACACATGAGCGAGCGCAGGCCGCTCGACGCCACTGCCGCGTCGACGATGGTGCTACTCACCTTCATCTGGGGTTTCACCCACGTGGCCACCAAGCTCGCCGCGCCGGACGTATCGTTCGTGATGCAGGGCGGGCTGCGCTCGGTGATCGCGGTGCTGCTGCTCGCGGTATGGGCGCGGCTGCCAGGCGTGCCGCTGCTCGGCCGCGACGGCACCCTGTGGCCGGGGCTGCTCGCCGGCGCCCTGTTCGCCGGCGAGTTCTTCTTCATCTATGCCGGGCTGGAGCACACCGGCGCCTCGCGCATGGTGGTGTTCGTGTACCTCGCGCCGGTGCTGACCGCGGTGGGCGTGCATCTGTTCGTGCCCGGCGAGCATCTGCGCGGAACACAATGGCTGGGGGTGGCGCTCGCCTTCGCCGGCATCCTGGCCGCCTTCGGCGACGGCTTCCTGTCCGCGCCGGCGCGGCTGCTGGGCGATGCTTTCGGACTGATCGCCGCGGTGCTGTGGGCGGCGACCACGGTGGTCATTCGAATGACCGTGCTCAGTCAGGCCAGCGCCGCGAAGGTGCTCTTTTACCAGCTGGCGGTATCGGCGCTGGCGCTGACCGCCGCTTCGCCGCTGATGGGCGAAGACGGCATCGTGCGCTGGTCGGCGGTGGCGGTGGCGAGCCTTGCCTACCAGGGCGCCATCGTGTCCTTTGCCAGCTACCTCGCCTGGTTCTGGTTGCTCACCCGCTACCTCGCCGGCCGGTTGTCGGTGTTCTCGTTCCTGGCACCGCTGTTCGGCGTGCTGGCTGGAGTGCTGGTGCTGGGCGAGCCGCTGCGCCCGCCCTTCATCGCCGCGGTCGCGCTGGTCGGCGTCGGCATTTTTCTGGTCAATCGCGCGCCGCGCTGAAGCGCCGCTAATGTTGTGCGGCATACGAACGCGCACGCATAATCCACCGAACATGCATCGGAATCGTGTTCGGTCGCAGGCGCGACCGGAGGAATCTCGAGTGAGCCCGGACGGGCAGCGGCAAAGGTCGGTCATCGCGCGGCTCGCAGACGTGCTCGCTCCGCGAGCGCATTACCCGAAGCGTGTGATTTCCGAGGCGGTCCGTAGGCTGGCGGAAGGCCTGCGGCGCGTTGTTCCATTCATGCCGCTGCTGCCGCTGGCGGTCGCGGGCGCATTTTGGACACGGGTCGACCGGGTGCAGATCGTCGCATGGCTGGCAGCCGCCGCCAGCGTTCCGCTCGTACGCTTCATCCTGGCGCGCCGTTTTCTGGCTCAGCCGCCAAGCGAAGCCGCCGACCTGCAATTCGCCAACCGCATCACCCTCACCGCCCTGGTCGACGGAATGATCTGGGGCGCCGCCGGCTGGATGTTCTTCGTTCTCGATTCGGTGGCCCACGAAGTGCTGCTGCTCACCACCATCGTCGGCATCAGCGCCGGATCGATCTTCCTGACCTCGTACTGGCCGCCGATGCTGCATGCCTACGCGGTGCCGGCCGTCGGCCTGGTGGCCGCGCGCCTGATCACTTCCGGCGAGACGGCATCGATCGCCATGGGCGGAGCGATGCTGGTGTACATGGTGATCCTGTTCCAGATCTCGCGTCTCGCAAACCGCGCCACCCTGGAGGTGATATCGCTGCGTTTCGAGAACCTCGACCTGGTCGACCGCCTGCGCGCGCAAAAGGATCTGGCCGAGCAGGCCAACATCGCCAAGTCCAAGCTGTTGGCCGCGGCCAGCCACGACCTGCGCCAGCCGCTGCATGCCCTCGGCCTGTTCGTCGAGGCGCTCGGCCAGCGGGTGACCACGCCCGGTGCCCGGCCACTGATCGACAACATCAACCGCAGCGTCGGCGCGCTTGAAGACCTGTTTGACGCGCTGCTCGACGTATCGAAACTCGATGCGGGCGTGGTGGAGCCCGAGGTTCGAAACGTCCCGCTCGATCCGCTGCTTTCAAGACTTGCGAGCGAATACGAGCCGCAGGCCACGGCCAAGGGGCTGCGCTGGCGCTGCGACGGCGGCGGCCTCGTCGTGCGCAGCGATCCCATTCTGCTCGAGACGATTCTGCGCAACCTGCTGAGCAATGCGCTGCGTTACACGGCAAGCGGCAAGGTCGACATCGACTGCGTCCGGGACGGGGGCAAGGTGCACGTGCGCGTCAGCGATACCGGACGCGGCATCGCGCCGGAGCATCACCGCGCGATCTTTCGCGAGTTCTATCAGCTCGGCAATCCGGAGCGCGACCGCACCAAGGGCCTGGGCCTGGGGCTTGCCATCGTCGACCGGCTGACCCGGCTGCTCGATCATCGCATCGACGTGAGCTCGGCGCTCGGCCGCGGCTCGACCTTCGCGCTCACCCTGCCGGCCGGCGCGCCCATCGACGCCGACGCGCCCGAGCGCGCGCCGGACACGGTGGCCGCGGACGTTGCACGGCGGGTGCTTGTCATCGACGACGAGGCCGCGGTGCGCGAGGCAATGTCGGTGCTGCTGGAGGACTGGGGTTATGACGTGACCGCCGCCGGGTCGCTGGACGACGCGCTCGCGCAGCTCGAATCGGCACCGGACGTGATCGTGGCCGATTACCGGCTGCAAGAGGATCAGACCGGCGCAGCGGCGATCCGTGCGCTGCAGCAACAATTCGGCGCGGACATCCCGGCGCTGATCGTCACCGGCGACACTGCGCCGGAACGCATTGCCCAGGCGCAAGACAGCGGCTTCGCCCTGCTGCACAAGCCGGTGCCGCCGGCCAAGCTGCGCGCCTTTCTGCGCACCGCCGGCCGGCAACCGGCGGCCGGTCGCGCGCGTTAAGCCTGGCGGGAGGGGTCCGATGCCGGCAGCAGGCCGGCGCGCTCCGCCGCGCGCGCGACCTGCGTGCGGTTGGCCACGTGCAGCGCCTTGAAAATGGCCGCCACATGGGCCTTGACCGTGGGCAGCGACAGGCCCAGTTCACGCCCGATTTGCTTGTTCGACTGGCCCTGCACCAGCCGCTGCAGCACCTCGCGCTGCCTGGGGGTCAGTCCGTGCGCGTCAGTGGCCGCGCCGATGCTGCCGCCGAGCAGCATCGGCGGCACATAGACCCCCCCGGCAAGCACCAGGCGCAACGCGCCGAGCATCACCTCGGACGACTCGCTTTTCGGGATAAAGCCCATCGCGCCGGCATCCAGTGCGGCGCGCACCTCGCGCCGGTCCTCCGACGCCGAGAGCACCACCACCGGTACGGTGAGCGCGTCGGCCCGGAGCATGTCCAGCACGCTGGCGCCGCCTTCGCCCGGCATGTGCAAATCGATCAACGCCAGGTCGGCGTCCGGGTGCGCTTCGATCAGCGCGCGGGCGGCCTTATGATCCGCTGCCTCCAGGATCGTCACCGCCGGGTCGAGCTGCGTCAGGATGTAGCGCAGGCCCTCCCGGAACAGGGTGTGATCGTCCGCGACCAAGAGCTTCATGCCGACTTACCGCCGCGCTGATTGGTGTGCGATCCAGTCTGGCAGATGCCCGAAGCCTTTTCCATAGGGCCGCCGGCCGCCCCGGTATTAGTCCGGCGGCTGGCCGGGATTAGTACCCGCGGCCAATAGCCATCGGACGGGCGGCTCCCATAATCAATAGTGGAATTCCGGCTGCCGCGCCTGCGGCGCACCCGGAGCGCTGGACAACTATCAGGGAGGTTTCCAATGCGTACGATAGTTCTATTCGCGGCCGCGCTGCTGGCATTCACCGGCACGGCAAGCGCGCTCGAACCGGCAAAAGTCGACTACTCGGCCGATTCGTACATGGAAACGGCGGAGGGCGTCATGAAGGGACGGGTCTACGTCTCGCCCGGCAAGGAGCGCCGGGAGTTCAGCGAAGGCGGAGAGCAGATGGTGATGATCATCCGCCAGGACAAGAAGACCGCCTGGATGCTGATGCCCGAAGACGAGATGTACATGGAACTGAAGATGGAGGGGGACGGCCGCAAGGACGATCTGACGCGCTACAAGATCGAGCAGTCGGAGGTTGGAAAGGAAAAGGTCAACGGCGTTGACACCGTCAAGAACAAGATCGTCATGACCGGCCCCAAGGGCGAAAAGCTGGGCGGCTTCTGGTGGATCACCAAGGACAACATCGTCGTCAAGATGGACGCGATCTCGATCGACAAGAAAGATAAGGATCGCTTCAAGATCGAACTCAAGAACCTGAAGGTCGGCAAGGTCGATTCCAAGCTGTTCGAGATTCCCAAGGGCTACGAGAAGATGTCGATGGGCGGCATCGGCGACCTGATGCGCGGCGCCGACGGCGACGAATAGGGAGCACGCAATGAAACCAGCCTTCGCCGTGCCCGAACTTCTGATCGCCGCCGTGCTGGCGGCACCACTGGCCGCATGGGCCGATGAAGTCGATTGCGAGCCCGCGGAGAAAAGAAAGGCGGCGGCGCTGCTCGCCACGGCTGAATCGGCAGACAAGGCGGGCCGCGCCGCCGAGGCCTTCGCCGCGGCCAAGGAAGAAGGCGGCGCGTGCCTTAAAGGCGCCGAAGAACAGCGGCGCCAGGCAATTCTCAAGCAAACCAGCCTGAAGCTCGGCGACGAGGCCGAAAAGAAGAGCCGCTTCATCGATGCGTTCGACTACTACCAGGTGGGGCAGCACGGGCTGGAAGCCGACCGCGCCATGATCAGGGCGGTACGCGCCAAGTCGGGCGACCTGGAGACCGTCAATCGCGCCTATGCCTACCTGCGCCGGACACACGACGACCTCGGCCGACTGCCGCAGGCGCAGCGCGCTCCCAACCATGCCAAGCGGGCAAAGGCCGGCGCCGCCTATCTCGCCGAACTCGACGCGCTGGCGAAAAAGAACGGCGATGCCGCGCTTGCCGACGAAGAGAAGGTGTTCACCACCCGCAAGGTTACCCAGGGCGCCGGCGCCCACTCGCTGGACGAACTCGAGCGCAGCAAACGCTGGCTGGACCTGATCGGCCAATCCGGGCGCGCAAACCAGCGCGCCGAACAGCGCGGCGATGCGCTCGCGGCAGGCGATGCCCGCCGCTCATTTTTGATGGCGACCAGCTCCTCCGAATTCGCCGGCCAGTCCGTAAAAGTGCAGAAGACCAAAGACAAGGCGAAGTCGATCGGAGAAGCCAGATTGCGCGCTGGCGAAAAGCTGGCGGCGGCGGAGTACTTCGAAATTGCCGGGCAGGACAGCCGGGCGGAGCAGCTGCGCGAGGCCACCGAGGCAGAGTCGGAGCGCAGGGAGGTTTCGCGCAAGAAGCAGTTCGCCAAGGAACAGGACGACCTGGAGAAAGAGCTGGGTCTCGACTAGCCGGCACGCGGCGGGGAT
>CALJLA010000227.1 GCA_937983055.1 uncultured Pseudomonadota bacterium | reverse complement strand
GCGGTGGGCGATCACGCGCGGAAACGGCCAGAACGGGCGGGCAGGTTGCATCGGTGAACGGGAGACTTGGCGGGCCTTGATTTTCGGGAACCTTGACCCTATTTCGCAAGCGGAAGTAACCGTTTGATCAGGTATACTTTTCGCAAATTTTTCCGATGGGGTCCCATGCCCATCTACGAATATCGCTGCGGCGCTTGCGGCCGGCAGCATGAAATCATGCAAAAGCTCTCGGAGCCGCGGCTGACCGACTGTCCGGCCTGCGGCAAGCCGGAGCTGGTGAAGCTGGTGTCCGCTGCCGGCTTCCAGCTCAAGGGCAATGGCTGGTACGCGACCGACTTCAGGGGTGGCAAGACCCCGGCCAAGGACGGGGCCCAGGGCGAGTCGAAGACCGGCGACGAATCCAAGCCGAAGGAAACCGCGACGGCGGATGCCGCCTGCGGCGCGGGCGCCTGCCCCGCCTGCACCTAAGCGGCGTGAAGCGCTATCTGGTCGCGGGCCTGCTGATCTGGGTTCCGCTGGTCATCACCGTCTGGGTACTGAGTCTCCTGGTCAGGACCCTCGACCAGACCCTGCTGCTGCTGCCGGTGGACTGGCAGCCGGAGCGCCTCCTCGGCGTGTATGTGCCGGGGCTCGGCGTCCTGCTCACCCTGCTGGTGGTGCTGGCGACCGGCATGCTGGCGGCCAACATCGTCGGCCAGCGCCTGGTCCTCATCTGGGAGGGAACGCTGGCGCGCATTCCGTTCGTGAAGTCGATCTACCTCAGCGTGAAGCAGGTTTCCGACACGCTGTTTTCCTCCAGCGGGCAGGCGTTCCGCAAGGCCCTGCTGGTGCAGTATCCGCGCAAAGGCGCATGGACCATCGCCTTCCTCACCGGCAAGCCCGGCGGCAGCGTGGCGGCGCATCTCGACGGCGACTATGTCAGCATCTACGTGCCCACGACGCCCAATCCGACCTCGGGTTTTTTCCTGATGGTGCCGCGCGCGGACGTGATCGAGCTCGACATGAGCGTCGACGCCGCCTTGAAGTACATCATCTCCATGGGCGTGGCGGCGCCGGAAGATCTCAACGCGAGGGGCGGCGCGCTCCTCAATTAGCGGTTCTCCGCCGGTCGCGACTGCGGCCGGTTTCCTGCAAATTCCAACAATACCGATGCGTACCGACTATTGCGGCCTGATCAGTTCCCGACACCTCGACCAGACTGTGTCACTTTTCGGCTGGGTGCACCGCCGGCGTGACCATGGCGGCGTCATCTTCATCGACCTGCGCGACCGCGAAGGCGTCGTGCAGGTGGTGTGCGACCCGGACACTCCCGAAGCCTTCGAGACCGCCGACAAGGTGCGCAACGAGTTCGTCGTGCGCGTGAGCGGCCTGGTGCGCCGCCGGCCCGAGGGCACGGTCAACCCGAACCTGGTGAGCGGCGAGATCGAGGTGCTGGTGCGCGCGATCGAGATTCTCAACCCGTCGCTGACGCCGCCGTTCCTGATGGACGATGAGGAGCTGACCGAGGCGGTGCGCCTCGAGTACCGCTACCTCGACCTGCGCCGGCCGCAGATGCAGAAGAACCTGCGGCTGCGCTACAAGGTGTCGATGGCGGTGCGCAGATTTCTCGATGCGCAGGGCTTCATCGACGTGGAAACGCCGATGCTCACCAAGTCCACCCCGGAGGGCGCGCGCGACTACCTGGTGCCCTCGCGCGTGCACGCCGGCGAGTTCTTCGCGCTCCCGCAGTCGCCGCAGCTGTTCAAGCAGCTGCTGATGGTGGCCGGCTTCGACCGCTACTACCAGATCACCAAGTGCTTCCGCGACGAGGATCTGCGCGCGGACCGCCAGCCCGAGTTCACCCAGATCGACATCGAGACCTCGTTCCTCGGCGTGCCGGAGATCACCCGCATCATGGAAGGCATGATCCGCGGCCTGTTCAAGGAAACGCTCGACATCGATCTGCCGGACCCGTTCCCGCGGCTGAGCTACGCCGACGCGCTGTCGAAATACGGCTCCGACAAGCCCGACCTGCGCGTGCCGCTCACCCTGACCGAGCTGACCGACGTCATGCACGACGTGGAGTTCAAGGTGTTTCGCGAGGCGGCGTTCATGCCGGGCGGCCGGGTGGCGGCGCTCAGGGTTCCCGGCGGGGGCGCGCTCACCCGCAAGGACATCGACGAGTACACCCAGTTCGTCTCCATCTACGGTGCCAAGGGTCTCGCCTACATCAAGGTCAACGACGCGGCGAAGGTGCCCGACGGCCTGCAGTCGCCGATCGTGAAGTTTCTTCCGGAAACGGTGCTCAAGATCGTGCTCGAGCGCACCGGCGCGCGCGACGGCGACCTGATCTTCTTCGGTGCCGACAAGGCCAAGGTGGTGAACGAGTCGCTCGGCGCGCTGCGGGCGAAAGTCGGCCACGAGCGCGGCTTTGCCGAAAAGGGCTGGCGGCCGCTGTGGGTCGTCGACTTCCCGATGTTCGAGTGGAACGACGACGAGAAACGCTGGGACGCGCTGCATCATCCCTTCACCAGCCCGCTCGACGGGCATGAGGAGTACCTCGAATCCGACCCGGGCAAGGCGCTGTCGAAGGCCTACGACATGGTGCTGAACGGCTGGGAGATCGGCGGCGGCTCGGTGCGTATCCACCGCCAGGACGTGCAGTCCAAGGTGTTCCGGGCGCTCGACATCGGGGCGGAAGAGGCCGAGGCCAAGTTCGGCTTCCTGCTGAAGGCGCTGCAGTTCGGGGCGCCGCCGCATGGCGGCATCGCCTTCGGGCTCGACCGCATCGTCACGCTGATGGCCGGCGCAGAATCGATTCGCGACGTGATCGCCTTCCCGAAGACGCAGCGCGCGCAGGACCTGATGGTGAACGCGCCCAGCCCGGTGGACGAGAAACAGCTGCGCGAGCTGCACATCCGCCTGCGCCAGGCGGAAAAGAAAGGCTGAGCGCGCGGTGCGCCGGGCATGGCGGCCGGCGTGCGTGCGGACCGATCGATGACCCGCAGCTACAAGATTCCGCGCTCGGTGCTGGTGATCGTGCACACGCCCGACCTGCAGGCGCTGCTGCTCGAGCGGGCCGATCACCCCGGCTTCTGGCAGTCGGTAACCGGCAGCCAGGACGAGTGCGAAACCTTCGTCCAGACCGCGCAGCGCGAATTGAAGGAGGAAACCGGCCTGGACGCCGGTCAGTACCCGCTGCTTGACTGGGAACTCGAGTACGAGTTCGAGATCTTCGAGCAGTGGCGCTGGCGCTATGCGCCGGGCATCACCCGCAACACCGAACACGTGTTCAGCCTGCGGGTCCCGCGGCCGCTGGACATCCGGCTCGCCCCGAAAGAGCATCTGTCGTATCTGTGGCTGCCGCATGACCGGGCGGCCGACAGGGTTTTCTCCTGGAGCAACGCGGCGGCGCTGCGGGCCCTGCCCGAACGCGCGGCCTGAACGCGGTGCAACAATGACGTCCCGCGCCTGTCTCATGTGGTAAGGTCTGCGCCCTGCGCGCAGGTGGAACGGAACAGTGACCATGCCAGCGACCGCAATCGCATTCGACCAGTACAGCCAGCTGCAGGACGACGCCTGCGAGGCGCGCATCCTTGCCGCCCGCGAGGCGCTCGGCGAGCAGGTGGTGATTCTCGGCCACCATTACCAGCGCGCCGATGTCTACCGTCACGCCCAGCTCACCGGCGACTCGCTCAAGCTCGCCAAGCTCGCGGCGCAGACCGATGCGCGCTACATCGTGTTCTGCGGCGTGCACTTCATGGCCGAGGTCGCCGACATTCTGTCCAAGCCGGAACAGACGGTGATCCTGCCCGACCTGGCGGCCGGCTGCTCGATGGCCGACATGGCCAACCTGTCCAAGGTCGAGCGCGCCTGGCGCGACCTGGCGGAGGTGATCTCGCCCGACGAGGAAGTCACGCCGGTCACCTACATCAATTCCGCCGCCGACCTCAAGGCCTTCTGCGGCGAGCACGGCGGCATCGTCTGCACCTCGTCGAATGCCGGGCGCATACTCGACTGGGCGTTCGCGCGGCGCGGCAAAGCGCTGTTCTTCCCCGACCAGCATCTGGGCCGCTGGACCGGGCACAAGATGGGCATCCCGCCCGAGCAGATGCTGGTGTGGGACCCGGACGAGTGGCTCGGCGGGCTCTCGCCCGAGCAGATCCGGCAGGCGAAGATCCTGCTCTGGAAGGGACACTGCTCGGTGCACCAGATGTTCCAGCCGCAGCACATTCTCAAGTTCCGCAATCAGCATCCGGACGGGCTGGTGATCTCGCATCCGGAGTGCCGCTTCGAGGTGTGCAAGCTGTCGGATTACGTCGGCTCCACCGAGTACATCATCAACACGATCCGCGAGGCGCCGCCCAATACCCGCTGGCTGGTCGGCACGGAACTCAATCTGGTGAACCGCATCGCCGAGGAGTTCAGGCCCCAGGGCAAGATCGTGCAGTTCATGTCGCCGCTGGTATGCATGTGCTCGACCATGAACCGCATCGACCCGCAGCATCTCGCCTGGTGCCTGGAAAATCTGGCCGAAGGGAACGTGGTCAACCGCATCCGGGTGCCCGAGCGCGACAAGGCGCTCGCGCGCCTCGCCCTGGACAGGATGCTGCAGGTTTCCTGAGCGCTGCGCGCCGGGACCGCGGTCGTGCAGCTCAACGTCGGCGTCCTCGGCGCGGTGTGGATCGCGTGCCTGGCGGCGCCGGCGCAGGCGGCCGACACCGAAGTCGAGGTGAGCAAGGACGGGAGCGTGTTCACCGTGATCGCGGTCAGCCGCGTCGCGGCGCCGCCCGACGCGGCCTGGGCGGTGCTGGTGGACTACGAGGCTTATCCCGACTTCGTGCCCAACCTGTCGCTGAGCCGCATCACCCGGCGCGAGCCGCTGCGTGTCGAGCAGCGCGGCAGCTTCGGCGTGCTGTTCTTTCGCCGTGAAGTCCATACCGAGCTGGAAATCGACGAGCGGCCGCGCGCGGGCATCCATTTTCGCGCCCTGTCCGGCGATCTGCGCCGGCTGGACACCGAGCTGGCCATCGAACCGGCGGGCGAAGGCGCCGCAATCCGGTATCTTTCCCGCATCGAACCGGATTTCTGGGTCCCGCCCCTGATCACCGCGCCGCTGCTCAAGAGCTCGATCCGGCGCAAGCTACAGGCCGTGGCGGTGGAGATCGAGCGCCGGGCCGCGCTGCAAGACAGGCTGCAATGACCACGCTTCAGATCGTCACCTACAACATTCACAAGGGTTTTTCGCAGTTCCAGCGCAAGGTTGCGCTGCACGAGCTGCGCGACCGGCTGCGCGGCCTGTCCGCCGACATCGTCTTTCTGCAGGAAGTGCTTGGCAGCCACCTGCGCCACCAGCGCCATCATCAGAACTGGCCCACCGCGCCGCAATACGAATTCCTGGCCGACTCGATCTGGAATGCCTTCGCCTACGGCAAGAACGCCGTATACGACGAAGGGCATCACGGCAACGCCATCCTGTCCAAGTTTCCCATCGTGAAGTGGGACAACGAGGACATCTCCATGAGCCGGCTCGAGCGCCGCGGCCTGCTTCACTGCGAGATCGCCATCCCCGGGTGGGAACGCCGCCTGCACTGCGTGAACGTGCATCTCGGGTTGCTCGGGCACTGGCGCAAGAAGCAGCTCGACATCCTGCGCCACCGTATCGAGCTGCTGGTGCCGCGCGAGGATCCGCTCTTGATCGCCGGCGACTTCAACGACTGGCGGCGCCAGGCGACGCGACCGCTGACGCAGGCGCTGGGCATGACCGAGGTGTTCGAGCACGCGCACGGGCACCCGGCGCGCAGCTACCCCGCGATGCTGCCGCTGTTCCGGCTCGACCGCATCTACATGAGGGGGTTTCGCGTCAGGATCGCGCATGCGCACCGCGATCCGCACTGGTCGCGGATCTCGGACCATGTGGCCCTGTCGGCGCTGCTGGAAAGGCCGTGAGGCTGCGCGCCGGCAACCGGATCACGCTGCTCGAATGCGGCGACCAGTACTTCCCGGCGCTGATCCGTGCCATCGATCATGCGCGGCAGGAGATTTTCCTGGAAACCCACATCTTCGAAGAGGACGCCACCGGCCGCCAGGTCGCGCGCGCCCTGATCGACGCCGCCCGGCGCGGGGTTTCGGTGCAGCTGCTGGTCGACGGATTCGGCTCGCGCGCGCTGCCGCAGGCGCTGCGCGAGGAAATGCTCGACGCCGGCGTGAGGCTGATGTTCTTCCGGCCGGTGGCGTCGCTGCGGCAGGTGCGGCGCACTCGGCTTCGCCGGCTGCATCGCAAGCTGGTGGTGGTCGACGGCCGCGACGGTTTCTGCGGCGGCATCAACATCATCGACGACCGCAATACGCCGAAACAGGTGCCGCCGCGATTCGACTACGCGGTGCACGTGCAGGGGCCCCTGGTCGCCGAGATGCGCTCGGCCATGCGGCGGCTGTGGATGCGCGCTGCCTGGTCGCAGCTGCGGCGGGACTGGCGTCCGCGCGGCGTTGTGCGCCGCGAGCCCGCGGCCGCGGGCAGCCAGCGGGCGGCGCTGCTGGTGCGCGACAACCTTCGCCACCGGCACGACATCGAAGACGCCTACCTGTCCGCGATCGCCTCTGCCCGCAGCGAGGTGGTGATCGCCTGCGCGTACTTCCTTCCCGGCGTGCGCTTCCGGCGGGCGCTGATCGCGGCGTCCGCGCGCGGCGTGCGGGTGGTGCTGCTGCTGCAGGGCAAAGTCGAGTACGTGCTGCTGCACTACAGCTCGCGCGCGCTGTACCGGCAGCTGCTCGAAGCGGGCATCGAGATCCACGAGTACCGGCAGAGTTTCCTGCACGCGAAGGTGGCGGTGGTCGATCGCAGCTGGGCCACGGTCGGCTCCTCGAACATCGACCCGATCAGCTTTCTCCTGGCACTGGAGGCCAACGTGGTGGTGGAGGATTCCGCTTTCGCGCAGGAGCTGCGCGAAAGCCTGGAGGCCGCAATGCGCAACGGCGCCCGCCGCGTTCATCCCACCGCCTGGCGCCCGCCGATCGCGCAGCGCGCGCTTACCTGGGTCGTGTACTGGTGCGTGCGCCTGCTGGTCGGGCTGACCGGGTACGCCAAGCGCGGCGAGGACGTCTAGCCCCGCCCGGCGGCTTCAGCCGGTCCGCGGCCGCAAAACGCCGCCCGCCAGCTCCACCGCGCCGGCGCGCTGCAGCTCGTCGACCACCAGGTCGGCCAGCCGCGCGGCCGGCAAGCCAAAATAGTCACGGTTGAGATCGGCATACAGCCCTGTGCGCGCGAAGTAATCCGGCAGCGCGTCGCGCGCCATCGCCTCGCGCTCGAGCAGGGTAAACATGAACATCGTTTTCAGCACCGCGCGCACCATGCGCAGCTCGTCTTCGGCCAGCGCCGCCAGCCGGGCGCGGGCGCGCGCCAGCGCCGCGTCGACATCGCCGAACGGCCGGCCGTGACCGGGCACCACGACGCGCGGCGCCAGGGCGGCGATGGTGTCCAGCGTCGCGCGGGTGGATTCGAGGCGCTCGCGCCGGTCCGGGCCTGGCAGCAGCAGGCCGAAGCCATGCTCCCAGAGCGCATCGCCGGAGATCAGCACGCCGTGGCGCTCGCACCAGAACATCAACGCGTGCATGTCGTGGCCGGGCGCGGCGACCGCCAGCCAGTCGAGCCCGCCCCAGCGGTAGCGCGCGCCCGCCTGAAGCTCGTCGTCGGGCGTGAAACGTTCGCAGCGCTGGTCGGCGTAGCTCAGCCACAGCTCGCGCTCGTCCCAGCGGCGGATGAGCGGCGCTTCGCCCTGCGGCACGCCGATGCGGCAACGGTGGGCGCGCGCCAGCGCGGCATTGCCGCCCATGTGATCGGAATGGCAGAGGGTGTTGACCAGCAGGTCGATGCGGCGCCGGTCAAGCATCCCCGGCGCGTCGAGCAGGGCCAGGGTGCGCGCGGCGTCGCGCACGTAGCCGCTGTCGATCACCACGCACGACTCGGCGTCGGCCAGCACTGCCTGGTTGGCGTTCAGCCAGTCGCGCACGATCACCCGCAGCGTGCGGGGCAGCGCAGGCGCGGCGCTCATGCGCCGCGCTCCGGCAGCGCTGCCGCGCGCAGCGCCGCGATCTCGGCCAGCATATCGTCGACCATGGCCCCGACGATCGCCTCGCCTTTCGCGGCGGTTGCGAATGTCGCGTCGCCGTAGATCCCGGTCGGCGAATAGATGCCGCCGCCGCCCGCTTCTGGCGACAGCCGGCCGCTGCCGGGGTGGCCGTCGCGCGCGGCAAGCGACATGTCCACCGACTGCGGTTCCAGGTGCAGCATCATCGAAGTTTCGATCTCGTCGGCGTGCGACCCGAAAGCCTGCTGCTGCAGGCGCCGGACCACCGCCGAGCCGGCACGCTCGACGCGGCTGAATCGCAGCAGGATGCCGCGCCCGGCGAGCACTGCCGCCGCCGGCTCCAGCGCGCGCACCGTGGAAACGCCGGTGTTGAGCACATAGAAGCGGCACGGGCCGAATGCGGCCAGGCTGTCGACGACGTCCACCACCAGGTCTCGCGCGGTTTCCAGCCTGAGGCTGGTCGATCCGGCATAGGCGACGAAGGCGGGGTAGTAATGGTAGGCAAGCGTCGGCGCGACCACCACTTCCGTTTTCTCGGCGACGCGGCGCGCCAGGTGCTCGGCCAGGCGGCGGTCGTTGTCGAGCTTCAGGTGCGGGCCGTGCTCCTTGGCGGCGGCGCCCAGCGGCAGCAGCACCAGCGCCTGCGGCGTAAGCCACCGGCGCGCCTCCATCCAGCTCATGTCTGCGAGAAAACGACTCTTCATTCCGATGCCCAGGCGCGGATTATCGCCCGGGGCGGTGCCGGCGCGTCAGGCGATAGAATTGGGAATGCCCGCCCATCCGGCCGCCTCCGGCGACGCCTCCCGCCGCGACTCAACGCAAGATCCCGCAAAGCCCCGCGCCGCCACCGGCGACTGGCGCGTCGCGCGCAGGCTGCTGCCCTATCTGTGGGAATTCCGCTGGCGGGTGGCGATCGCGCTCGTGTGCCTGAGCGTGGCCAAGCTGGCAAATGTGGGCGTGCCGCTGGTGATGAAGGAAATCGTCGACGGCCTGGACGCCTCCCGCCAGGCAATCGCCCTGCCGCTCGCCTTCCTTGTGATGTACGGCGCATTGCGCCTGTCGACCACGCTGTTCGCCGAACTGCGCGACATCGTGTTCGTCAGGGTCACGCGGCGCGCCATCCGGCGGGTCGCGCTGGAGGTATTTCGCCATCTGCACAGCCTGAGCCTGCGCTTCCATCTCGAGCGCCAGACCGGCGGCGTGTCGCGCGACATCGAGCGCGGCGCGCGCGGCATTTCGACGCTGCTGTCGTACATGCTGTTCTCGATCATCCCGGTGATCCTCGAGTTCAGCCTGGTGGCGGCGGTGCTGCTGGCGAAGTTCGACTGGCGCTTCGCCGCGGTCACTTTCTCCGCGGTCGCGGTGTACATGGCCTTCACCTTCTTCGTGACCGAGTGGCGGATGGACATCCGCCGGCAGGCGAACGAGCTCGACTCGAAGGCGAATACCCGCGCCATCGACAGCCTGCTCAATTACGAGACCGTGAAGTACTTCAACAACGAGGATTTCGAAGCGCGCCGCTACGACGACAATCTGCGCAAGCACGAACGCGCCGACGTGAAGAACGAGGTGTCCCTCGGCCTGCTCAACATCGGCCAGAGCGCGATCATCGCGGTGGCGGTGACGCTGCTGATGATCCTCGCGGCGCAGGGGGTGGTGTCGAAGGCGCTGACGCTGGGTGACCTGGTGCTCATAAACGGCCTGCTCATCCAGCTCTATATTCCGCTCAACTTCCTCGGCATGGTGTACCGCGAGATCAAGCAGGCGCTGATCGACATGGACCGCATGTTCCGGCTGCTGACGGAGAACCGGGAGGTGGAAGACCAGCCCGGGGCGCCGCTGCTCGACACATCCAACCCGACAGTGCGCTTCGAGCAGGTGGACTTCAGCTACGAGCCCCGGCGCCAGATCCTGTTCGGCGTGAGCTTCGAGATCCCGGCCGGCAGGACGGTCGCGGTAGTCGGACACAGCGGCTCCGGCAAATCCACGCTGGCGCGGTTGCTGTTCCGCTTCTACGACGTGAGCGCCGGGCGCATCACCGTCAACGGCATGGACATCCGCGAAGTCAGCCAGCGCAGCCTGCGCGCGGCGATCGGCATCGTTCCGCAGGACACCGTGCTGTTCAACGACACGATCTTCTACAACATCGCCTACGGCCGGCCGCAGGCGAGCCGTGACGAGGTGATCGACGCCGCCCGCTCGGCGCACATCCACGACTTCATCGCGGCGCTGCCGGATGGCTACGACACGATGGTCGGCGAGCGCGGGCTGAAGCTCTCGGGCGGCGAGAAGCAGCGGGTGGCGATCGCGCGGGCGCTGCTTAAGAGGCCCGCCATCCTGATTTTCGACGAGGCCACCTCGGCGCTCGACTCGAAGTCGGAAAAGGCGATCCAGGCCGAGCTCGACCGCATTGCCGCCGATCGCACCACGCTGGTCATTGCCCACCGGCTGTCGACGGTCGTGGATGCCGACGAGATCCTGGTGCTCGAGCAGGGCCGGGTGATCGAACGCGGCCGCCATGGCGAGTTGCTGGCGCAGGCCGGCGCCTATGCCGCGATGTGGGCGCTTCAGCAGCAGGAATCGCTCGAAGCGCAGGCCACGCGCAGCGCGCTGGCTGGCATTGGGGCGCGTGCGACTTGATCTGTAACCCGTTGATTTTGCTTTACTGTCGCTAAGCGACTTCACTTTACTTCTTGAAACATTTGCTTAGTGTCTGATTCTTGGTATTTAATTTGCATACGTCGGCCGTGGGGCAGGCGGCTGACAGGGTTGTCCGCCTGCCAACCGGCCCAGGCCCTTGGCCTGGCGGCCAGGCAGTCGTCCCAACCGGTGTTCATTCGTTCAGGGAGAGCAACAGCATGCGCAGGGCATTGACTGCCATTGCGGCGGGATTCCTCATGATCGCGGCGATCGCAACGCCGGCCCGTGCCGATTCCTCGGCCGAGGCGGCATTCCGGGCGGAGCAGATCCGGCTCGGACTGAAGTCGGGGGTGGCGCTGGTGTTCGACCAGGAATCCGGCGAAATGCTCTACGGCAAGAACACCGACGAGGTCATGCCGATCGCCTCGATCACCAAGCTGATGACGGCAATCGTGATCCTGGATTCCGGTGTGCCGCTGCTCGATCCGGTCACCATCGAGCGCGCCGACATCGATCGCTACAAGGGCTCGCGCTCGAAACTGAGGGTGGGCTCGACGCTGATGCGGGCGGAGTTGCTGAAGCTGGCGCTTATGGCTTCGGAGAACCGGGCCGCGGCGGCGCTGGCGCGCACCTTCCCTGGGGGTGCCGAAGCCTTCATCGATGCCATGAACCGCAAGGCGGGGGAACTCGGCATGCTGAACAGCCACTTCGTCGATGCCACCGGGCTGCGGCCGGAGAACGTCGCGACCGGCGAAGACCTGGTGAAGCTGGTGGCTGCCGCGCACGACTATCCGATCATCCGCGAATACACCACCGCCGATTCCTTCCGGGTAGAGGCGGAAAGCCGGCGCCACCGCCAGGTGCTGCGCTACGTCAACTCCAACCGCCTGGTGCGTAGCCCGCAATGGGAAATCGGGCTGTCCAAAACCGGTTACATCAGCGAGGCGGGGCGCTGCCTGGTGATGCAGGCGCGCATCGCGGAGCGGCCGCTGATCATCGTCCTGCTCGATTCCTGGGGCAAGCTTACCCGCATCGGCGACGCCAACCGCATCCGCCGCTGGATCGAAGAAGACTTCACCCGCCTGAGCGTGCGCGGCTGACGCGCACGCCCGCGCTTCCCTCTGCCGCCTGAACGGCGGCGCTTCGCACTACGACAGGCAAGACCCCGCGGCTAGCGGCCGGGCGCGGCCCTCAGGCGCACCGGGGTGCGTGCCCGGCCGGTGGTGGCCGGTTCCGGCTCAGGGGCGATGCTGCTGACGCCCGGCCGGTAGCCGAGCGCGCGCGAGATGGCGTCGGCGGTGTCTTTCACCCGGAGGCCCCAGCTCTTGTCCAGGCGATTGGCGGGCGCCGACAGCGACAGTCCGGCGATCAACCGCCCCTCGTCGTCGTGGATGCCTGCACCGATGCAGGAAACGCCTTTTTCCGCCTCCTCGTTGTCGAAGGCATAGCCCAGCTTGCGGATGCGCTCGAGCTCGCGGCCGAGGGCCGCCGCGTCGCGGATGGTGTTCTTGGTGAACACCGGCAACCCGGTGCGGGTGGCATAGTCCTGGATCCGCTCCGCGCCGTCCTCCAGCAGGAACAGCTTGCCGACCGCGGTGATGTGCAGCGGCGCGCGGGCGCCGATCAGGTGCACGATGCGCATCGCCGCCCGGTCGGAGTGGATCCGCTCGACATAGACCATCTCGTCGCCCTGGCGCACCGACAGGTTGACCGTCTCGTGCAGCTCCTGATGCAGCGCGCGCATGAACGGCAGCGCCTCCTGGCGCAGATTGATGCGCGACTTGACGAGATTGCCCAGCTCCAGCAGGCGGATGCCCAGGCGGTAGGTGCCGGGCTCGACACGGTCCACCATGCGGTAGTCGACCAGCACATTGAGAATGCGGTGCGCGGTCGACGGGTGCAGGCCGGTCACGTTGGCAAGGCGCTTGAGGTTGACCGGATCGGGCACCCGTGCCAGCGCGTCGAGCAGATCCATCATGCGCTCGATCACCTGGATGGAGGTCTTTCCGTTGCTGGCGGTCACAGGAGTATCGTCCATGCTGCAATGCGGCAATAGTAGCTGAGCATATGCGGGTAAACAACACCCGTACCGCCTCCGGCGCCGGTCGGGCGGTGCGCAGGTGACCCTATGCTAAACTCCCCCGCCTGTTGCGCCGCGGGCGTAAGACATTGATCGGGGACAGGCGCGCGGCCGACCTTCTCTTGCGCGCACCGCTCCGCGGGCGCCGTTCGCCACACTTCCGGGACTGTGCATACCCATGCGAGTAGGGCTGTTTGTGACCTGTCTGGCCGACCTGATGCGACCGAGCATCGGGCTGGCCGCGCTCAAGCTGCTGGAGCAGGCCGGCTGCGAGGTGGTTGTGCCCGCCAGCCAGACCTGCTGCGGCCAGCCCGGCTACAACTCCGGCGACCGCGCCGCGGCCCAGGCGCTGGCGCGCAAGGTGATCGCCGAGTTCGAGCACTGCGACTACGTGGTGGTGCCGTCGGGGTCCTGCGGCGGCATGATCCGCACCCATTACCCGGAGTTGCTCGCCGACGCGCCGGATCTGAAGGAACGGGTCGCCTGGCTGGTCAACCGCACCCATGAGCTGACCGATTTCCTGGTGAACGTGATGCATCTCGAGCAGGTGCCCGGGCGCTTCGACGGCACCGTGACTTACCACGATTCCTGCGCCGGCCTGCGCGAGCTGGGGGTGAAGTCGCAGCCGCGCGCGCTGCTTTCGCGCGTACCCGGGCTCGCGCTCAAGGAAATGCAGCAGCCCGAGCAATGCTGCGGCTTCGGCGGCACCTTCGCGGTCAAGTACGGCGAGATATCCTCGCGCATCGCCGACCAGAAATGCCAGGACGTGGAAAGCGCCGGCGCCGACGCGCTGGTGCTGGGCGACCTCGGCTGCATGCTCAGCATCGAGGGCCGTTTGCGCCGCCGGGGCGACCGCAAGACGCGGGTGCTCCACGTGGCCGAGGTGCTGGCGGGCATGTCCGGCGAGGAGATCGAATGAACGGCGGGCGCCGCCGACTGCCTGCCGAGGGCGGGCTCGGGTCTAACGCCATCGGCTGACGGGTTCCAATGCAAGTTACTTCGCAACAGTTCAAGCAGGCGGCATCGCGCAAGCTGGCCGATCACAAGCTGCAGACCGCGCTGATGAACGCGCGCGGGCGCCTGGTCGCGGCCCGGGCGCGCTCGATCCAGGAGCTCGACAACTTCGAGGAAATCCGCCAGGCGGCCGCCGACATCCGCGACCACTGCCTTGCCTATCTCGACGTCTACCTCGAGGAGTGGGAGCGCAATGCGCGCGCCGCCGGCACCATCGTGCATTGGGCAGAATCTCACGAGGAAATGAACCGCCTGGTGCTCGAGATCGCGCGCCGCAACCAGGTCAGGAAAGTCATCAAGTCCAAGTCGATGCTGGGCGAAGAAAGCGGCCTCAACGAGTATCTCGAGGAAGGCGGCCTCGAGGTGCGCGAGACCGACCTCGGCGAGTACATCATCCAGCAGGCCGGCGAGAATCCCTCGCACATCATCGCGCCGGCGGTGCACAAGTCCAAGGACGAGATCGCCGACCTGTTCGCCGAAAAGCACAAGCGCCCGCGGTTGACCGAGATCGAGGCGCTCACCCACGAGGCGCGCGAGATCCTGCGGCCGCATTTTCTCGATGCCGACATGGGCATCACCGGGGCCAACTTCCTGGTCGCCGAGACCGGCTCGACCATGATCGTCACCAACGAAGGCAACGGCCGCATGACCACCACCATGCCGCGCGTGCACGTGGCGGTCGCCGGCATCGAGAAGTGCCTGCCGACGCTGGAGGACTTCTCCCTGTTGATGCGCCTGCTGGCGCGCTCCGCCACCGGCCAGTCGATCAGCAACTACCTGTCGTTCACCACCGGACCGAAGCGCCCGGCCGACAAGGACGGCCCGGACGAGTTTCACGTCATCATCGTCGACATCGGGCGCTCGCGCGTGCTCGGCTCGGCGCTGCGCGAGGCGCTGCGCTGCATCCGGTGCGGCGCCTGCATGAATCACTGCCCCGTCTACCAGAACATCGGCGGTCATGCCTACGGCTGGGTCTATCCCGGGCCGATCGGCTCGGTGCTCACGCCGGCCTACGTCGGCATCGACAAGGCGCTCGACCTGCCCAACGCGGCGACCCTGTGCAACCAGTGCGGGGTGGCCTGCCCGGTCAAGATTCCGCTGCCCGACCTGATGCGCAAGCTGCGCGAGCGCCAGGTGGAGCTGCGGCTGCGTCCCGGGGGCGAGCGCCTCGGCCTCAAGGTGTGGGCCTGGCTGGCGACGCGCCCGCGCCTGTACGCGCTGGCGACCCGCATCGCGGCGCGGCTCGGGCGGCTCGCCGGGGGCCGCGAGCGGCTCATCCACTGGCTGCCGCCGGGCGCCTCGCAGTGGACGCTCGGTCGCGACATGCCGGCGCCGCGCGGCCGCACTTTCAGGGATATCTACGCGGCGCGCCGCCGCGCCTGACCGTGCACCGCATCGTGTTTCTCGACCGCGCGATCCTGCCGTTCGAGCTGCGCCGCCCGCGGTTCGAGCACGAGTGGCGCGAGTACCCGACCACCCGCGAAGCCGAGCTCGACGAGCGCCTGCGCGAGGCCACCATCGTGATCTCCAGCAAGATCGTGCTGCGCGGCGAGACGCTGCGGCGCTTTCCCGGCATCCGCTTCATCGCCGTCGCCGGCACCGGCTATGACGCCTTCGACGTCGGCTACTGCCGCAGCCACGGCGTCGCCATCGCCAATGTGCGCGACTATGCGCGCCACAGCGTGCCCGAGCACACCTTTGCGCTGATCCTGGCGCTTGCGCGCAACCTGCCCGCCTATCGCGCCGACGTCGAGGCAGGGCGCTGGCAGAAGGCCGAGCCGTTTTGCCTGCTGAGCCGGCCGATCGCCGACCTGCACGGGCGCGCGCTCGGGATCGTGGGCGAGGGGGCGATCGGCCAGGGCACGGCGCGCATCGCGCGCGGCTTCGGCATGCAGGTGAGCTTCGCCGACCACGACGGCGCGAAGACCGGCGATGGCCCGTTCCAGCCGCTGCCCGAGCTGCTGGCGCACTCGGACGTCATCGCGCTGCACTGCCCGCTGACCAAACGTACCCGCAACCTGATCGGCGAGGCCGAGCTGCGCTCGATGCGGCGCCACGCGCTGCTCATCAACACCGCGCGCGGCGGGCTGGTGGACGAGCCGGCGCTGGTGCGCGCGCTGACGGGGGGCTGGATCGGCGGCGCCGGCATCGACGTGCTCACCGCCGAGCCGCCGCGCGACGGCAATCCGCTGCTCGAGCTGCGCCTGCCCAATCTGATCGTGACGCCGCATGTCGCCTGGGCCGGCGATCAGGCGCTCGCCGACTTTTCCGAGCAGCTCATTTCCAACATCGAGCACTGGGTCGTCGGCACGCCGCGCAACCTGCTCAACTGAGAACCGGACGAACCGCATGGCCACCCGAGACAACATCCTCAAGCGCATCCGTGCCGCCAACGGCCGCAGCGCCGAGGCGAGCTTCCAGGAAGAGCAGATCGCCGGGCGCCGCCTGCGCAGTCACGACCGCGGCCCGCTGCCGAGGCTGGACTGGGAACCGGCGGCGCGGTTTCGCGAGCGCTGCCTGGCGATGCTGTCCACCGTCGACGAGGTCGAACGCCTGGCCGACGTTCCCGAGGCGGTGGCGCGCTATCTTCGCGGGCTCGATCTGCCGACGAGCGGCGTCTGCTGGCCGGAGCTCGCGGGGCTCGACTGGGTTTCGGCCGGCCTCGCGTTCGAAGGCCGGCCGAGCCGCGGCGACGACATGGTCGGCATCACCGGCGCCTTCTGCGGCATCGCCGAGACCGGCACGCTGATGCTGCTCTCCGGCGAGGACTGGCACGCCACCACCAGCCTGCTGCCGGAAACGCACGTCGCGGTGCTGCCTGCGGCGCGCATCCTGCGCTCGATGGAGGACGGCTGGGACCTGCTGCGCCGCGAGCACAGTCGGCTGCCGCGGCAGGTCAACTTCGTCTCCGGCCCATCGCGCACCGCCGACATCGAGATGACGCTGGTGATGGGCGCGCACGGCCCGTTCCGGGTGCATGTCGTCCTGGTGAATTCCTGAGAATCGCGCCGACGGGCGTTTCCAAAAGACCCTATGCTGATCCATACACCCAACCTGAGACTGCTCTCCTGCGACCTGGCGCACCTGGAAGCCATCGTGCGCGGCCCGCGGTCGCTGGGCGAACTGCTGAACGTGTCGATTCCGCCGAACTGGCCGGCGCATCCGCAGGCCTACCCGCATGCGCTCGACTTGCTCCGGCTCGAGCCCTCGCGCGCGCTGAGCGGCTGGTGGCTGTATCTGTTCCTGCTGGCGGAAGAGCGCACGCTCATCGGCTGCGGCGGCTTCAAGGGTCCGCCCGATGCACTGGGCGACGTCGAACTCGGTTTCGAGATCGCGCCGGCCCACCGCAAGCGCGGGCTGGATGCCGAGGCGGTGCGCGGCCTGATCCGTTACGCCTTCACCCGGCCGGCGACGCAATCGGTCAGCGCGCTCACGCTGCCCGATGGCGACCCGCGCGCGCGCGTACTGCGCGCTGCCGGCCTGCGTGCCGCCGGCAGCGAACGCGATGCACAGGCCGGGCCGGTGACGCGCTGGCGAATTACGCGCAACGCGTTCGAGGACCTGCTGCGCAAGGCGGCCTGAACGCCGCGCGCCTGCGCGGGGTCGAAGCAGGTAAGCCGCCGCGCGGCGCGCCTGCACCCCGAGCGAGCGCGCCACGCGGCCCGTCCACGACACCGAATCCCAGCCGATGAACCAACCGAAACCACGGCCGCGCGCAGCGGCCCGGGCGCCCCGCTGGCGCAGCCGCTTGCGCCGGTGGCTGCCGCACGGCGACAAGGTGCGCCATCATCGGCTGGTCGCCTGGATCGGGCCCGCGATCCATCATCCTCGGCTGTGGCATATCAACCGCCAGGGCGTGGCACTGGGACTGGCGATCGGGCTGTTCTTCGGCTTTCTCATTCCAGTCGCGCAGATTCCCTTCGCCGCGATCTTCGCGGTGTGGCTGCGCGCCAACCTGCTGGTGGCCGTGGGCAGCACGCTGGTGACCAACCCCTTCACCTTTCCGCCGATTTACTTCTTCGCCTACCGGCTGGGGGCGCTGGTCACCGGTGCCGCGCCGCTGCCCGAGTCCGCCGAGGTCGTCGGACAGGCTGCGGAGGAGGCGAGCCATCTTGCGCTCACTGCGCTGGAGCGCTTTCTCAGCGTCGGCAAGCCGCTGCTGGTCGGGCTGTCGATCCTGGCGGTGACCGCGGCGATCGTCGGCTACTTCGGCGTGCTGGCTTTCTGGCGGCTGGTGGTCTCGGCCGAATGGCGCCGGCGCCGCACGCGCCGGCGCTAGGAAACTACAGGTAGTAGATCACCAGGTAGGACGCCAGCATGATGGCCACCCACAGCACCATGCTGCCGGTGGGCCAGGTGCGGGCCAGTGTGCCCTGTGCCTCGCGGTGCCGCTCGATGCGGCGCGCGGCGCCGGCGGCAAGCGCGTCGAGCCGCACGGCGACCGGCGCGCGTACCGCGCCGCGCACGCGCGCACCGACGCGGGTCAGCGCCGGGCCGAGCGCACGGTAGATCCAGTCGCTGTCGAGGTTCACCGAGCGCAACTCCGGCGGATAGATCCGGTGCCACATCAGCACCGAGAAGGCGAGCGCCGAAAACACCAGCAGCTGCAACTGGGCGAGCACATGCCAGCCGGTGTAGGGCGCGTAGTCGACCGGGAAGGGCAGCATCGCGTACAGCGGCGCCGGATACACGCCGATGCCGATGCACAGCGTCGCGGCGATCGCCATCGCCACCAGCATGTTCCCGGGCGCTTCCTTGCAGCGCTTGCCGGAATCGTGGCCGAAGAAGGCGAAGTAGGGAATCTTGATGCCGGAGTGATGGAACACGCCGGCCGAGGCGAACAGCAGCACGAGCCAGGTCAGCAGATGGCCTTCGGCGGCCGCGGCGCTCAGGATCATCGACTTGGTGACGAAGCCGCTGAACAGCGGAAACGCCGAGATCGAGGCGGCGCCGACGATGCAGAACCCGGTGGTCCACGGCATCGACTTGTACAGCCCGCCGAGATCTGATCCTTTGACCGTTCCGGCGCGCAGCAGTACCGCGCCCATCGACATGAACAGCAGCGCCTTGTAGAGGATATGAGCGAAGGCGTGCGCGGCCGCGCCGTTCAGCGCCAGCTCGGTGCCGATGCCGATGCCCACCACCATGAAGCCGAGCTGGTTGTTCAGGCTGTAGGCGAGCACCCGGCGCAGATCGTTCTCGATCACCGCGTAAAAGATCGGAAACGCCGTCATGGTGGCGCCGATCCAGATCAGCGCCTCGGTGCCGGAGAAGCCGCGCGCCAGCGCGTACACCGCGAGCTTGGTGGTGAAGGCCGACAGGAACACCGTGCCCGATTCGGTCGCCTCGGGATAGGCATCCTGCAGCCAGTTGTGCAGCAGCGGAAACGCGCACTTGATGCCAAAGGCGACGAACAGCAGCCAGCCGGCGGCGCCTTCCAGGCCGATGTGATCGAAGCGCAGCGAGCCGGTCTGCCGGTACCACACCGCCGCCGCAACCAGCAGCAGCACGCCGGAGAGCAGTTGGATCAGCAGGTAGCGCAGGCCGGCGCGGCAGGCGCGCTCGGTGCGGCGCTGCCAGATCAGGAACACCGACGATACCGCGGTCAGTTCCCAGTACACGAACAGCGTCAGCAGGTCGCCGGCCAGCACCGCGCCGAGCGCGGCGCCGGCGTAGATCAGGCCGGCCACCGGCTCCACCCAGTGCTTCACATGCAGGGCGTAGATCACCGACAGCGCCGCGGCCAGCATGAACACCAGGCCGAACAGCCGGCTCCAGCGATCGATGCGCACCGGCGTGAGTTCCAGTCCGGCGTAGGCGAACTGGCCGTACTCGCCGGCCGGCGCCAGCGCCAGCCATGCGCCGGCGGCGACCGGCAGCGCCAGCAGCCAGGCCGCGCGCAGCCAGCCGCGCAGCAGCGGCGCCGCCAGGCTGCCGAAAATCATAAGCAGGGCCGGCGACAGGCTAGCGCTCATAGAAGTCCTCCGGGCCCTACACCAGCACACGCGGCACCGTGGCCGCCAGCACCAGCGTCGCCCGGTCGGGTTCCAGCAGGTACACGGAGCAGACATCGGTCTGCAGGATCCGGCTGATCTCTTCCACCACCACCGACAGCGTCTCCGCCGGGTCGCGGCGATGCGTCACCATCTGCTGCAGTTCCTGCAGCGTTAGCGGCGAACCGCCCCCCGCGGCGAGTTTGGAGGTCGGCTGGGCCGGGGCCGGAGGCGCGCTCGCGGCGGCCTTCGATCTCATGGGCAACGAGTCGAAGTCCTACAAGATGGGCCCGGACGAGCTCTACCTGGTCACGGACGGCGCGCCGTCGATCGGCGACATCGTCGATCCCGACCAGATCCTCGAGGCCGTCCTGCAGCTCCACAAGAGCATGCCCATCCGCATCAACTGCATCGGCGTCGGCGTCAACCTGCGCTTCATGCGCAAGATGTGCCGCGCCACCGGCGGCGAGGCGAAGTTCTTCGAATGACGGTTCAAGGAACCGGGAGTCCGAACATGAAGCGCAGCATCCTGGCGGCCGCCCTGGCCGCGATCGTTCTCTTCCCGGCCGCGATGGCGCCGACGGCGCGCGCGGACGACGCCTGGGACGAGGCGGCCAAGCGCGAGATCGAGTACTTCAAGAAGTACTCCAAGAAGACCAAGGACGACGCCAAGTGGGCGGAGCTCGTGATGGGCGTCGTCGGCACGCAGCACCCTGACGCCGCCGAGGAGCTCGGCAAGCTCCTGATGCGCGACAGGAACCTCGAGCACCAGATGATCCTGGCGGACGTCCTGTCGGAGTTCACCGACAAGGAGGAGGCCAAGGCCGCTGCCGGCGACGGGCTGCTGACCGCGCTCGACAAGGGCAAGTTCGAGATCGACGTGATCGACTCGATCGTCAACTCCCTCGGCAAGCTGGAGTACAAGCCCGCCTGCCTGCCCATCTGCGACCTGCTGTCGAAGGGCGGCGACCCCTACCTGCTCGTGACGGCCGTGCGCGCGGTCGGCAACATCCGCGACATCCGCGCCCTGCCCACGCTGCTGGAGCTGTGGGAGCGCCACCCCGTCGGCTTCTCGTGGGAGACCGGCGAGGTCGTGGTGGACACCGGCGCAGCCGGCACCGCCGACCAGGAGGCCGCGGAGGCCGCCTGGAAGGCCAAGTACGGCAACGTGAAGAAGAAGGGCAAGCCGCCCGTCATGCTGAAGATCTACATCCAGGAGCTGGCCAAGTCGGTCGAGAAGATCGTGGGCGAGCAGATGGAGTCCTCGCAGCACCTCCGCGAGTGGATGGAGCGCGAGGAGAACAAGGCGCGCCTGGAGGAGGCCGGCGTCGAGGTGCCCAAGTACAAGGGCGGCACGCGCAAGCCGAAGGAAGAGGACGAGAAGAAGGACGGCGAGAAGTAGGGCTGCGGCCCGCCGCGCCCGCCCACCGCGACCCGGCCGCCCCCGGTGGCGCCCGCGTGCGCGACTCCGGTCACATCCCGCGTGGCCCGCCGCGCCGCCGCTGCGTCCCGGCCCGTGGTGCGCATCCGGCGCCCACGTAGCATCTGGCCATGGAGGAGCTGCGGCGGCGCGTGTTCGTGTCGTTCTCCGCGCTGTGCGTGGTGATCGCGTTCGGCACGACCGGCTACTACCTGCTCGGGCACGAGCAGTGGGGCTGGGACGTCGTGGACTGCGTCTACATGACGCTCGTCACGGTCACGACGCTCGGGCTCGAGTCGCTGCGCGGCTTCGAGCAGACGCCCGGGACGCGCATCTTCACGAGCGTGCTGCTCGTGATGGGCATCGGGACGTTCCTCTACTTCGCGTCGTCCCTGACGGCGCTCATCCTCGAAGGCGACCTCCAGGAGGCGTTCAGGAAGAAGCGTATGCAGAACGTCATCGACAAGCTCGAGGACCACGTCATCGTGTGCGGCGTGGGGCAGACGGGACGCCACGTGGTGAAGGAGATGCTCGCCACCAAGACGCCGTTCGTGGCCGTCGACGTGTCGGCCGAGAACCTCGCGGCCGCCGTCGGCCCGGACCGCGACCCGGCGCGCTACCCGACGCTCGTGGGCGCCGCCACGGGCGACGCCGCGCTGCAGCGAGCCGGCGTCGGCCGCGCGCCCGCCCTGGTGGCCGCCTGGACGGACGACAAGGACAACCTGTACGTCGTGATCACCGCACGTGAGGCCAACCCGCGCATGCGCATCGTCGCCCGCGCCATCGGCCAGCGCGCTCCGGACAAGCTGCGCAAGGCGGGCGCCGACGCCGTGATCTCCACCAACTACCTGGGCGGCATGCGCCTCGCGAGCGAGGTGCTGCGCCCGCACGTCACCGAGTTCATGGAGGAGATGCTCCGCGAGCGGCACATCAACCTGCGCATCGAGGAGGTGATCGTGCCGCCGGAGTCGCCGCTCGTGGGCATGCGCCTGCGCGAGGCGCCCATCCGGGCGCACACCGGTGCGCTGATCCTGGCCGTGCGCGACATCCAGACGCGCAACTGGGACTACAACCCGGGGCCCGACGCGCGGCTGCAGAGCGGCACCGTGCTCATCGTGCTGCTGCCGGTCGACGCGCTGCCCAAGCTGCGGCAGGGCATCGCCGATGGGTTCCGGCGCGGCGCGGCGCCGGCGTGAGCGCTCACGGGCGGCCGGCCGCCCCGCTCAGAACACCCAGAGGAAGCGCCAGTCCACCGTGCCCGCCTCCGCGCGGCGGGCGACGAGCCCGAACAGGAACGACCAGTACGTGTCGCCGGCGTCGTTCGACTCGTGCCGGAACAGCGGGTTCACGACGAACGTCTCCTTGCCGGCCGCACGCGAGCGCTCCACGAGCCGCCACAGGACGCGGAAGTCGCGCACGTCCTGCGCCTCGTCGCTCTCCCACGTGGACAGCACGAACAGCACGTCGCCCTCGGTCTTCCCGCCTCGTCGCTCGTGCTCGAACAGCGGCCACACCATCGACGAGCCGCCGTCCGGCCTGCCGGTGAGCTCGACGAGCGGCCACGGGAGGTCCAGCTCCCACGAGTCGTCATCCGATTCGTACGAGAAGAGCGGTGTGGCGACCGACGCGGTGGTGGAGTCGCCGGAGCGCAGCCAGCCGAACAGCGGCCAGAGGTTCGTGTAGCCGTCGCCGTCCTCCTCGCGGTCGATCCAGAGGACGGGGAACACGTGCCCGCCCCAGCCCTCCGGCGACGAGCGCCAGTGCACGAGCGGCGCGGCGAGCCACGTGTAGTCGAGGTCGCCGTCGTTGCCCGCCACGTAGAGCGGCCCGCCGACCGACACGGCCGCGTCGCCGTCCTCGGACTCGTACGTCCCGAAGCCGGGGAAGAGCATGCGGAACCGCCAGTCGCGCTCCTGCATGTCCCACCACAGCGGGAACACGACGGTGTGGTGCTCGTGCGGCGCCTCGTCGTGCCACACGAGCGGCAGCGCGCGCACGTGCGACCGGTCTCCCGCGCGACCCCAGTGGAGCAGCGGGAACAGGACGTCCACCTCGGAGACGTCCTCCTCCGGGTCCGTGGTCCGCGCGAACAGCGGCAGCCCGATCCAGGTCCGCGCCCACGTGCCGTCCCACTCGCGGCCCCAGAGCGGCCACGCGTGCGTGTAGCCCTCGCCACCCTCGGGAGCGTCCTCGTCGTGCCGCTCGCCCCGCCACCACAGCGGGAACACGTGCGAGCGCGCCCAGCGGGCGTCGCGCTCCTCGCGGTAGAGCGGCCACAGCACGTCCAGCTCTTCCGCGGAGCCGTCCGTGCGGCCGGCGGACCGGACGAGCGGGAACGCGCGGCGCTCCCAGCGGTCCGGCGCGTCGCGCCACTTGAGGAGCGGCCACACGACGTCCAGGTCCCACGTGTCGTCGCCCACGGTCTCGAGGTCGAAGAGGGGCCGCAGGAGCCCCGTGCGGTCGCGCTTGCCCGGGCCCGAGCCCTCGCTCGCCACGTGGAACACCGGGAACAGCACGTCGGTCTGGTTCAGGCCGTCGCCGTCGGTGCGGACCTGCGAGTACGCGGGCCAGAGGACGTCGGTGCGCCAGCCGGCACCGTGCGGAGCGTGCTCGAGCAGGGGCCAGCCGTGGATGCCGCGCCCGACGCGCCCGGCGTCGGGTCCTTCCTCCGGCGGCGCGGCGCCGAACGGCGAGCGGCAGGCCGCAGCGAGGATGATCAGGGGCACGAGCAGGACGACGGCGCGGCGCATCGGGCACCTCCCTGGACGCCCGCAGTGTCGCATGCCGCGCGACCGCGTGCGCGGACCGCGGTCACGCGCCGCGGCGCGCGTCGCGCCGCACGCCGTCCGCCTACACCGCGGACTCGA
>CALJLA010000226.1 GCA_937983055.1 uncultured Pseudomonadota bacterium | reverse complement strand
CTTGTTCAGCACCAGGATAATCGGCTTGTGGCTGGCGGCGAGTTCAATCAGGGCCGAAGAACCGGTATGGTGGAGAAAACGGGCATAATCGATCAACCAACGATCGCGGATGGGATCGCGCAGCCACCCATGTGTAGCCGACCGGCGTTCCTCGATGGACGGAATGCGCGGTTCGGTGCCCTCGCCCGGGTATTGCCGCTGCAGCCACTCTCCGTACGCATTTCGGAAAACGGTCGACGTATCGGGATAGTAAACAGGATTCGCGTAATGCCATTCCCCATAGACGCCTGATGCCAGATGCCAACCGATGATCCGCGCTCCATAGGGCTGACGGGCGGCATGCCGAATCAACGCCCGCAGCGCATCGGCGGAAGACTGAAGCCAACCAGCGGAAGACCAAATAGGATTTAGCGGACCGCCCCACCCACCCAGGTCTTCCCAGGACTTCGGATCGGCATATTCCACCAGGTCATCCGGGTGCGCATCCATCCAGGCGGTGGGCGGATCAAGTGATATCCGCGGCACGAGCCAACACTCCGGCACCACGTCCTGGAACTCCTGAAGACAGCGATCAAAGGACGTGTAATCGCCTCGCTGCGCATCCTCCCACCAGTCAATGGCCCGGCGCCCGTTCCGTTCGTCCTTCAGTTCCAGTGTCAACAGCGGACCCGGGATCAGTCCCATCGCCCCGAGACGCCGCAACGCCGGCGACGAGGTCATCAAAAAGAAGGGGGCCAATGTCTCGCCGTTGATTTGCAGAACCCCGGAACCATCAGCGAGTGAACATCGCGCCGTCGGAAACGGATTCCCGGGCCGGATCCTTGTTTGAGCTTCGTGTTTGGTCATCGCACTCCGATCAACTGTTGTAGCGCATCGCCAAGATGCACCGCATACTTGCTCTCGGCCTCGCCGACAGCGTATCGTCGGGAAGATCAAGAGAGAGCAGGCGGCCCTGTTCCCAGGCAAAGTCGTGCACCCTGGCGTCCGTGCCGAAGACTACCCGGCGAGGATCGACTTTGCACAGCGTCTCTTGCTCAGCCGCCGTCAGGCACGCACCGCAGTGTGCGCATGCACGCGAACCACATTTTTACGTACCACCTCGACGACTCCTTGACGGAGCCGCCGAGTCAGAAAACGCATTGGCACACTGTGCCAAAATGCGCGCTCAAACCTGAGATCAACGACCATAAGGCCAATTCCAGCAAAGCGCCGCGCGCATTTTGTACTGGAATTCAAGGCCTTTGACGCACGGCGACTGATGTTTCCCGCCCTCTCCGCTTGCTGACAAGCGCTCTCGTAAACGCCTTGAATTAAGGGCTTTTCGAGAGCGTTTGTTTTTGGCACACTTAATTGTGCCAAAATTGTGCCAGGCGGCGAGACGCGGATCGACCGCGCTTCGACCTGACACAACAGCGTTGGGCGGCAAGTGATTCATCATCGACCCGCTCATCCGACCCGCCGATCACACCCCTCGGGCCCGTCCTGACTCGACGACGCCTCGGGGTGAACACCGCCGACAACATCTTTACCTGCGTCCGGCTCACATGCCGGGGCAGGGTTGTCGGCACAATCTAGTTTGCGCATCTGCGCCACTGAATCTTTATCGTGCAGATGGAAATAATGCTGCACCATTTTGCTGCTCCTGTGTCCCAGCCAGCGCATCAGCGTCTGCTCCGGCACACCGCTGTGAGCGCACCGGCTGCAGAAGAAATGCCGGAACGAATGCAGGCGGCCCCGCGCAAACCCCGGCTCGCCCGGCGGCGTCGGGAAGCGTGGCGCCAGCGGCTTGATCACCTCGCGCACCAGCACATTGCGAACCGTGTCGGGCTTGAGTACGCCGCCCAGCGGCCCATGAAACACCCGGCCATCCGCCGCTCGATCCATGCCCTTGAGTACGGCGCGAAAGCGATCTTGCAGCGGCAGCGTGCGGCTGTAGCCGCCCTTGGTCGACTGGGCCGCCTGCCGCTGGGCGCGGGTGCCGGCGCGCGTCTGGTCGGGCAGCCTGAGCATCCCGGATTCCAGATCGATGTTCGTCCAGCGAAGGCTGGCCAGTTCGCTGATGCGCAGGCCGCTGTAGGCCAGTGCAACGATCACGCCGCCCAGCCAATGAAGGGACGGCGTCGCGAAGCAGTGTCGGATCATCGCCTCGACCTCGGTGTCGCGATAACAGTAAGTCGTGGTGTCCGAGGGCTTGGTGAGCTTGAGCTCGAAGTTCGCCTGGGCCGGGATCTCTTTGGCCTGGATCAGGTAATTGAACACCTGCTTGAGCGTCGTCAGCTCCAGGTACTCGGTCGCGTACGCGTAGCCTTCGTCGTCGAGCCACGCCCCGTAATCCTGAAGAACCTTCAGCGTGACGCTGTTCCAGTAGCGCACGCCTTCGCGGTTCGCTCAGGTTTCGAACTTGGCCAGCACCGCGCGGTAGCGCTTGACCGATGACGGCCGGGCTCCGCCGAGCACGGCCGGGCGCTGCACGTGGGACAGATAAAGCTCGCGGCCGGTCTCAAGATCAAGCAGGTTCTGGCCGCCGTCCTCGAGGATGCTGCGCTCCGCGAGCCCGTGGCGCACGGCCATGACCGCATCGAGCTGCTTCAGGGCGTCGAGCGCATTGTTGTAGTCGGTCGTGCCGAGGGAATGGCGTCCGACGTCGACCTTGTTCGATCGGCCGTCCGCCTGGAACACGCCGCTGGCCGCGCGGGGCTTGATGCGCCACTTGAAATAGGCACATTGAAGAATCTCACTTTTTCGACGTCGTGCCATCTTGGTTCTCCGTGTTATTTTGTCGGCGGCAGTTCATCGCGCCAGCGGGGCTTGGCCCCGCGATGCGCTGATGCGCTGCCGGGTGGTTTGATCGGGGTACAATCCGAGGCTTGCGCCTCATCGTCGCCGTCGGGCTGTGACGTGCGCAGCGCATCGGCGGGTATGAGCACGCGCGTCTTGCGTCCGCCGGGCTGAAAGACGCGGATGCTGCCGTCATGAATCCTGCGCCGGATCGTCGCCTCAGAAAGGCCGGTCAGCGCGGCGAACTCGGTCACGCTCAAAAAGGGCTTCGTGCTCATGCCGACACCCCCGCCGATGTCCGGCACGCGCGACCGGTCCGTTGCTGTCCGGCGGCCCGCTCTTGACAAGCGCCGCCGTTTACCGCTTCGATCTCTTGATGATGCCGATTCCAACACTGCGGCCGCCTTCGATCACCAAAGCCTTCGCAGTGACGGCGGGGCGCCGACGACACCATCTCGACGGTGATTGATCTTTGACGGTGAACGGGCTTTCGATTTCGCGATGGGGATCGCCACGATCGACAGCGGCGAAGTGCGTGAGCGCAGAGCTCGCGGGATGTCAGGCGCTCGTTCGAGTTCTCGTGTGTATCGGCCATGGCCAATCCTTCGCAGCCGGCAAACTTTGCCGGACGTTGAATGGTTGGCCTTGCCGAGCATGCACTTTGAGGTACGCGGCCCGGACGCTGCGTACCTCAGGTCTTGGATGGATGGGCGCGATCAGGCGGGCGATCGGTACCAGTCGGCACCGAGCTGTCGGCCGATCAGTTGAAGATCCTTGCGGATCGTCTCGGGCCCGACATCGAAATGCCGGGCAAAGACGTCAAAGAGCTTGCCCTTGCGGTGATGGCATGCTTCGGGATAGCGGTCATGCAGCACATGCCAGTAATGCCGCAATGGAAACAGGCGGGCGTAGCGAGCCATCGTCGCCGTGGTGGCGCTGTTGGCCCCGGCGATGATCGCCATCCACCCGGCAAGGTGATCGCCGGCGGCCGTTCGCCCTGCCGCGGCGTCCATGGCTGCTGGCAGAAGATCCTGCGGGAACAGCGGCATGGTGCGTGGCTGTGCGATGTAACGCATCGCGTCCTGCGCATGGCCGGGCATCAGCGCGGGGTTGCACGATGGATACTGCATCGGGTGCGGCAGGGGCAGGTAAGGGCCGATCAACTGCGCGATCTGCCAGCGCCGGGCGAAGTTCTTGAACGCATCGATCAAGGGTGTGAGCTCGGCGGGTGCCGTTGTGGTCGCCTCGAATCGATCCAGACCGGTGTCGGCGGGCGCGAACGTGGGCAGCCCGTATTGTTGAATCGGGTCGGCCCAGTCGGCGAACAACCGGTCATGCTCGCGGACGAAGTCGCGGTTGCACACCAGCCAGCCGGCGTATGCCCGGGCTGCGGTCCAGGCATGCCGCATGAGCGGTCCCGCCTCCCGCATCGCCGCCTTCAGTTGAACGGCCGAGATCGCGTCGCCCCATAGGTCCCGCACATCCCTGTCAGTCAGGCCCCACACGTCATCGACCGGTGCCCGGAACCGGTCAAACGACGGGTAGCACAGCGGCTGTCGATTCCAGAACCCGATCACGTCAGGCGCCCGCTCGAACTGGGCGCTTAAAAGCTCGTCCAGCTCCTCGGTCCGCGGATCGATGTGCTCTGTTCGCAAGACCTGTCGCGCCTCGTGCCAGAGTGACTCGGGCAGCATGAAGAAAAACCGCTGACGGGTCAGCTTGGCGTCCGGGCACTCGAATGCCGTCGTATTCGGTGGCGGCTGCCGTGGCGTCCGACCTGCACGCTTGGCGCGCTGTGCTTGCTGCGGTGCTCTATCACTTCCCACATGACCGCCCACCAGTTAAATGCCGGCTGACGCCGCGAACGCGTACAACGCACCGATCCAGCCGGTCGCCAGTCACGGCGGGCATGATCGCCCTTGTGTGTATTATTCTCCCGGAACTGCCGGAAGGAAAGGGTCAACGCGCGGGCGATTGCTCGATTGCCGTGGGCGCGGTGTCGCGCGTGATGGTTGGGGCTCGTTCCTGATCAGCCGGTATCCGGTGACGGTGGATCGGCAACAAACAACTCCGGCGCGATCTCACGCAGCGTGCGGGGCTGCCAGTAAAGATCGCGTTCGATCGGCAAGCCCAGCGGTCCGCGCACGGATTGCAGTTCGCGCAGGCTGAAATAGCCCAGTTCCTTCTCGTGTCCGTCGACCAGGCCGAAAAACGTGTCGTCGCCATCGAACTCGG
>CALJLA010000225.1 GCA_937983055.1 uncultured Pseudomonadota bacterium | reverse complement strand
CCGCCCGGAACAGCCGGGGCGCTCTTGCGGCTGGTGACCGACAACAACACCTCGCGCCCCCGTCGGACCATCGCGCAGACGCTGGCGAAGTCGAGGCCTTGCGCCAAGCCTGCGCCCACCGGTTCCGCGTCGGGCGTGAAAACGCGCAGGTCGCAGTATTGGTCGGTCACGTTTTCGCAGCCGATGCCCTGCGCGGCATTCTGGCGGGAACCGGCAAGTTCCGGAAGCAGGATCGACGACGGGCACGTTGCGCGCGGGAGGCGGTCTCCGGTTCGATTGCCGGGAATCCCACCTTTGACTGATGCCCGGGCGTGAGGCACGGATCGGGCGCCATGCCCCTGTCCACGCATCGCGGGCGGTATTATTCCGTCATGGACGCATTGCAGAACTGGCTGATCCTGCGCGGCCGGGGCTTTGGCACCTGGGCCGGAACCTGGGCGCGCACGCTGCGCCTGGGCGCGCAGGCTCTGGTCGCGGCACTGTCGCCCTCCACCTACAACCGGGCGATGCTGCAGGTGGTGCAGAAGCAGGTGTACTTTACCGCCTGGCAGATCCTGCCGGGATTCGCCCTGTTCTGTGCGCTCTTCAGCGTGCTGATCATCCTGATCGTCGGCGAGACCGCACGCGATTTCGGGCTTTACCAGTACGCCCTGGAACTGGTGATGCGCATCCTGGTGCTGGAGCTGCTGCCGCTCATGACCGCGCTGTTCGTGGCGCTGCGCACCGGTGCCGCGATGAACACCGAGGTCGCGCTGATGCAGATACAGAACGAGCTGGGTGCGCTGGAACGCATCGGCGTCGATCCGTTCCGGCTCGAGATCCTGCCCAGGATCATCGGCGGCACCGTGTCGGTGCTCGCGATGACCGCGGTCAATATCGTTGTCGGCCTGGCGCTGGCACACCTGATCATCGTCGACCTGCAGCCCTGGAGCCTGGCACCCGGCGAATTCTCCCGAGTGGTCGGCGATGTGCTGAACCCGGCGGCGCAGCTCGCGCTGTGGCTGAAGACCGCGGCTTTCGGGCTGGCGGTGACGGTGATCCCGATCGCCGAAGGAATGGGCACGCCGCAGAAGCTCTACTACGCGCCGATCTCGGTACTGCGCGGCATGGTGCGCGTGTTCTTCGTGCTGATGCTGCTGGAGACCGCGGCGCTTGCGCTGCTCTACGTGTGAGGCGCCCATGACCGTTTCCGACAACCAGGGCACGCCGGCCGCCGGTGCGGCGCGGAAAAAGCGCGTGATCCTGATGAATGGGCCGGCGGATCGCCTGCAGCTGCTGGCGAGCCACCGCGAGGCGGCGGTGGTATCAGAGACGCACCCGCTGCGCGCCAACCTGTCGGTGCTGGAAAACATCGCCACCGTGCTGCAGTTTCGCACCAACTCCTACATCGGCGAGGCGGAAGACATCGCGCTGCGGCTGCTCGACCGGGCCGGGCGGCGCGACTGCGCCGGCAAGCGCGACCCCGATCTCGACTACGAGGAGCGCTTCATCGCCAAGCTGCTGCGCGCGCTCGTGCTGCGTCCGCCGCTGGTGCTGATCGACCGGCCCGCGCAGCTGCTGCCCGACACCGACTATCCGCATTTTCTCAACCGCACGCTGGCCGCGCTCGACGGCGAGTTCGACCAGTGCTGGATACTGGACTACGCATGGAACAGCCCGCTGTATCGACCGCGCGCATAAGGCTGCTCGGCCTGAAAGTGGGGATGCTGCTCGCGCTGATTCCGGTGGTCGTGGTCGGCCTGATCGTGTACGCGCTGTATGCGCGCGGTGTGTTCGAGGGTTCGCAGCGGGTGACGCTGATCGCCGAGGATGCCGAGGGCGTGAGCGTCGGCATGCTGGTGACCTTCTCGGGTTTTCCGATCGGCCAGGTGGCCGACATGGCGCTCACCGAGGAAGGCCGGGTGCGGGTGGATCTGCGCATTCGCGCAAGCGATATGCGCTGGCTGCGCCGTTCCAGCGAATTCACGCTGGAGAAGCCCATCTTCGGCGAGGCCAAGATCCGGGTGGCCAGCGCGAACCTCGCCGATCCGCCGCTGACCGAGGGCCAGCGGCCTCAGCTCAAGACGCGCGACGCGGGGCACGACGTACCCCAAGTCATCGCGCGTGCCAACGGCATTCTCGACAACATCGAGCGGCTCACCGGCGCGGACTCGGCGCTCAACCAGAGCGTCGAAAACCTGAAAACCGTGACTGCGCGCATGACCGGCGAGTACGGCGTGCTCGGCGGCCTGACCGGCAGCGACGCGCGCGCGCGGCGCGTGCTCGATTCGGTCGAAGGCGTCGCCACGCTGGTTGCATCGCTCAATCGTGCCGCCGGGCAGGCCGAATCCGTGCTGGCCAGGGCAGATCAGCGCATGTTCGGCGAGCAGGGTTTGCTGGAAGAGGCGCAGCGCACCATCGGCCAGCTCGGCGCCCTGCTCGCAGATGCGCGCGACAGCCTGCGGCAGGCGGATGCGATTCTGGCCGACGCGCAAACGATCACCACGGATGCCAGGACCATGACCGGTGACCTGAAGTCGGGCACTCGCGACCTTGCCGCGTTGCGCGCCGACGTCGAGGACAGCATTCGCAAGGTCGGCAGTCTGGTCGACGAGATCGACCGCAAGTGGCCGTTCGCGCGCAAAGCGGAGATCATGCTGCCGTGAGCCGGCCCGCCCTGGCGTTGCTGCTGATGCTGCTCGGCGCCTGCGCCGGCCCGCGGCCGCCCGCCTGGCAGAGCGACTCGCTGGCCGCGCTGGAGCGGTTCAGGACGCACTACCTGGCGGGCGAGCATGCGCGCGCGCAGCGGGCGTTCGACGAAGCGCTGTACGAAATCGGCGCGGCAGGCCGGCTGGACGCGGCGGCGCGCGCAGAGCTGTATCGCTGCGCGTTGGGCACCGCCGCGCTCGATTTCGATGCCTGCGCCGGATACACGGCGCGCGCCGGCGATGCCACGCCCGACGACCGCGCCTACGGCCGCTTCGTCGCCGGGGACTGGCGCGAGCTGGAAAGCAGGCGTGTGCCGGCGCGCTACCGGCCGCTGCTCGCGGCTGCCGACGATGCCGCGCGTACCGCGGCGCTGGCGGCGCTGGAAGATCCATTGTCGCGGCTGGTGGCGGCGGGCGCGCTGTTCAGGCAGGGCCGCCTGTCGCCGGACGGACTGCAGCTCGCCATCGATGCCGCTTCGGCGCAGGGCTACCGGCGCCCGCTGCTCGCGCTGCTGACGGTGCAGGCGCGAATGGCCGAATCCGCGGGCGATGCCGAGGCGCTCGCGCACATCCGCCGGCGCCTGGATCTGCTGAGCGGCAGCCGCTAGCGCCCGAGCAGTATTTCGCCGATGGTCGGATCGGTAAGGCTGGCGGCAATCAGTTCGCGGGTCAGCTGCGCTTCGAACACCGGCAGGCCGGCGACGAATGCGCGCGCCTGCGGGGCGGCAAGAAACGCCGCGAGAAAATTGATCTCCTCGGCGCTGTAGGTGTGCGCCATGCTGCGCACGATCATGCCGCGCAGCGCCTGCACGACGCGCGGATTGTCCAGCGCCTCGAGCGCCTTGCGGTACTGCGGCTCGGGCAGGAACTTGAGGCCTTCCTGGATCTGGCGGGTGGCGAGCAGCCGGTAGGCGGGCAGCGCGAACAGCCGCTCGGCGGCGGCGATGCGCGCCGTCAGATCGGGCGGCTCGACGTCGCCGGCCAGCGCGGCGAGGCTCGCGCACAGCATTACGGTCGCGAAGAGTATGCGGATCAAACGAATCTCCCTCAGGTCGGGTGCGGTGAGTACGGCCGCCGTCGGCGAACGCGCCGGCTCAGGCGATCCAGTCCGGGGGCTGCAGCCCCTTCGACAGCAAAAAGTCCCGGTTGAACAGCCGTGCACGATAACGCAGCCCCGAGTCGCACAACAGGGTAACGACGACATGGCCGGGCCCCAGCTCGCGCGCGAGCCGCATCGCGCCGGCGATGTTGATGCCGCTCGATCCGCCCAGCACCAGCCCTTCGTACACGATCAGGTCGTAGATGATCGGCAGCGCCTCGCCGTCGTCGATTCGCCAGGCGCGGTCCACCGGCGCGCCCTCCAGGTTGCGGGTGATGCGGCTGTTGCCGATGCCCTCGGTGATCGAGCTGCCCTCGACCTTGAGCTCGCCGTGCGCGAAAAAGTTGTACAGGCCAGAGCCGCCGGGGTCGGACAGCGCGATCGTCACCGCCGGATTCTGCTGCTTCAGATACGCGCCGATGCCGCCGAGCGAGCCGCCGCTGCCCACCGCGCACACGAACCCGTCGATGCGCCCGCCGGTCTGCCGCCAGATCTCCGGTCCGGTGGTCGCGAAATGAAAATCGCGATTGGCGAGGTTGTCGAACTGGTTCGCCCAGACCGCGCCTGCCGCATGGCTGGCACTCAACTCCTGCGCGAGCCGGCCCGATACCTTGATGAAATGGTTGTCGTCGCGGTAGGGCACCGGCTTGACGAAGCGGATCTCGGCGCCATAGGCGCGCAGCGCGTCGACTTTTTCCTGGCTCTGGTTGTCCGGCATCACGATCACGGTGCGGTAGCCGAGCGCATTGCCCACCAGCGCCAGGCCGATACCGGTGTTGCCGGCGGTGCCCTCGACCACGATGCCGCCGGCGCGCAGCGCGCCGCTCGCTTCCGCGGCACGGATGATGCCGAGCGCGGCGCGGTCTTTCACCGACCCGCCGGGGTTCATGAACTCGGCCTTGCCGAGAATTTCGCAGCCGGTCGCCTCGGAGGCGCGCCGCAGGCGGATGAGCGGCGTGCTGCCGATGCACTCGATGACGCTTGCCGAGATCCCCGTCATCTCGGGCATCCAGTGCATCCGTCGGGCGGGCGGCGGGTCGGTGGGCGCCGCCGCAAAGGCCTCATCGCCGCGTTTCCGGCGGGCCGGGGCAGGGGAAAGCCTCCCTCACGGCGGTTTCCAGCAGCAGGCCGGCGTTCCACTTGATCTGCTCCGGATTCTTTTCCAGGTGTTTGACCAGCACCACCGCGATGGCATTGCGATTTACGTTCTTCGGCACGCACAGCCGGCCGAAGATGCGGTCGAGGCTCTCGTCGCGGTGATGAAAGCCGTGCCAGAGCTCGGCGGCGTAATGCCCCGCAAAGAAACCGTCGATGAAGCCGCGGCATACGCCTTTTTCGAAGTCGCGTACCGGATCGTCCGCCGTCATCGCACGGCAGGCGACGAGAATATCCTCGCCGGTAAAGCCGCCGTGAAAGCGCTGCTCGGCGGTTTCCACCGCGCCGGCCGGCGATACCGTCAGCCAGCCGGCGACGCCCGCTGCGGCAAGGCGCAGCATCCGGCGTAACCGCCGACGTTCAGCGCCGCGCAAGGTATCCATGCGCGTCATCGTTGCGCCCGATCCACACATGCCGGGAATGCTGCTTCAACAGTGCGGGCCTGGCCTGCTGTCCGGTCTGCGGCAGGCGATTGTATCCGTCCCCGGAGACGATCTGCGTCGGCACCGGCGAGCGGAACGCCGTCTGATCGGCGGGTGCGAGTTCCTGCATTTCCCCATCGAGTAACTTCGGTTCTGCGCCCATCGTGCGTTCTCCCTGCAGAGTGCGCGGCCCGCGCGGCGGCCGCCCTGATCAGCGTCGAGCTGCACGCGGCTGCGCCGCGGTTGTGGCCTGCTTCCTGGCGAGAAAGCGACCGCCGGTCAGGCTGCCCGCACCGTAAAGCCCGACAAAGAATGCATAGGCGGAGTCCCATTTGCGGAAGTGCTCCGGGCCGAACGCGCTTTCGGTTTCGGCCTTGAGGCTGCGGTACATCTCGAGTCGCTCGCGCAGCACGCGCGCCCACAGTTCGCCGAGATCCTCGCGCTGCTGCAGCTCGCAGCCGTTCGCCTGCAGCAGGCGCGCGTAACCGTCCAGCGTCTCCAGCTCCGGAAAGGTCATCTCGCGGCGCAGCCGCGCCATGTCTTCCTGCGCCAGCTTCGGGGTGCGCAGGATGTCGGTAAATGCAATGCGTCCGCCGGGCTTGAGCACCCGCACGCACTCGGCGATTAGTTTCGCCTTGTCCGGCACATGGGCCCAGGCTTCCTGCCCGATTACCACGTCGAAATGCGCATCCTCGAACGGCATCTCCAGCGCATTGCCCAGGCGAAAGTCCACCAGGTGCGACAGCTTGGTGAGCTGGGTCAGGCGAATGGCGGCGGTGACGCGGCTTTCGGTCAGGTCCAGCCCGGTCACGCGGCAGCCGATGCGGTAGGCGAGATAGCGCGACGGCCCGCCCATGCCGCTGCACACGTCGAGCACGTGGTCGGTGCGGCTGATCCCGGCCAGCCCGGCGAGCACGTCGTTCGCCTCGACGCCGCCGTAGTGGTCCTGATCGTAGTCCTTGAGAATATCCTCGGTCAGCGTGTCGAGCGACACGCCGCGGCTTTCCAGCGCGTGCAGGATCTGCTCCTTGTTGATCGGATGCGCGTCGTAGAACGATACGACGTTCGCCAGCGCCTCGAAGCGGCGCGATGCTCCGGGATTGCTCATGTGGAGAATCCGTCGGCGACCTGGATGTCGAACAGCGCCGGCCCCTGGCGCCCGCCGATGCCGCGCAGCGCCGGCGCAATGTCGGCCGGGTCGGTGATGCGCTGCGCCGGCAGGCCGAGCGACTGCGCCAGCGCGACGAAATCGATCTCCGGCCGGCGCAGGTCCATGCCGATGAAACGCTCGGTCTTGCGGAACGATTTCAGCCGCTCCTTGAGTATCCGGTAGCCGCGGTTGTTCGGTATCACATAGGTGATCGGCAGCCCGAGATGCGCCGCCGTCCATAGCGCCTGGATCGAGTACATCGCGCTGCCGTCGCCCACCACCGCCACCACCGGTCGCGAGGGCAGCGCCAGGCTGATGCCGACCGCGCCGGCCAGCGCGAAGCCGATGCCCCCCGAAGCCAGCCCGAAGAAGGACTGGTGATCGCGCAGCTGCAGAAAGTTGAGCAGCGGAAACGTCGACCACAGCCCTTCCTCCACCACCACCGCATCCGGCGGCAGCGACTCCGAGATCTGCATCATCAGAAAAGTCGGGTCGATCGGCGTCGTGCCGGCCAGCGCCTGCGCGTCGGCGCAGTGGCGCGCGCGCTTCGCGCTCCAGTTGCCGGCCTCCAGGGCTGTGAGGCGCTGCGCCGCGCCGCTGCGCTGCTGCGCGGTCAGCGTGCGCTCGAGCAGCGCGTTCAGCGCCGCCAGCGTTTCGCCGACGTGCGCGCTGATCGCGATCTCGGTCGGATAGTTCTTGCCCAGTTCCCAGTCGCGCTCGCTGATCTGCACGATCGGCATGCCCTCGGGCAGGGCGTCGACCGGGCTCATCACCGACATGCGCAGCACATCCGCCCCCAGGCACACCAGCAGGTCGTGCGGCTGCAGCGTGGCGCGCACCTGCGCCTGGTTGCGCGTGAGCGAACCCATGAAGCAGCGATGCTCCGACGGGTAGTGCGCCGCGTACGGCACGGTCTGCTGCCACACCGGTGCGCCGAGCAGCTCGGCCAGCCGCATCGCCTCGGCGTGCGCGTTGCGCGTGGCGAGTTCGTGCCCGGCGATCAGCACCGGGTTGCGCGCGGCGAGCAGGCGCGCGGCGAGCTGCGCCAGCGCCTCGTCCGAGGGCCGGGTGCGCAGGTCCACCCGGGTCGGCTGCCCGAGATCGAGCGGCGCCTCGGCATCGAGAATGTCGCCCGGCAGGCTGATGAACACCGGCCCGGTCGGCGGCGCCAGCGCAACCTTGGCGGCGCGGCGCACGATGCGCGGCAGATCCTGCACCCGGGTCACTTCCACCGCCCACTTCACCATCGGCTGCGCGATCGGCACCAGCGGGTCGTACAGCATCGGCTCCATCAGGCCGTGCCCCAGCTCCTGCTGGCCGGCGGTCACCAGCAGCGGCGAGCCGTAGAAGCGGGCGTTGTACAGCGCGCCGACGGCATTGCCGAGTCCGGGCGCGACATGCACGTTGGCCGCGGCCAGCCGTCCGGAAGCGCGCGCGTAGCCGTCCGCCATCGCCACCACCACCGATTCCTGCAGGCCGAGCACGTAACGGATATCGGTCTGCGCGCCGAGTGCTTCCATGATCGCCAGCTCGGTGGTGCCGGGATTGCCGAACAGCGTGTCGACGCCTTCGGAGGCGAGCAGCTGCAGGAAGGCGGCGCGGCCGCTCAGGCTGGGAAGTACCGGGGCTCGGTCCATGGATGCAAAGTCTTCCGGCGCCGTGCGCGGCGCGCTTCAGTCGGTTGAGGATGGCCGATCTTAGTCCCGAAGCGGTGGCGTGGCTACCGCAGGCGGGCGCCGCACCGCGGACATGTCGTCGGGCAGGCGAAGTCGCGGCGGGCAGGGCCGAGGCCACCGCAGCGCAGTTCGGTGAGCACGCCGGCGGGCACTGCCGCGCAGCGCGGGCAGCGGTA
>CALJLA010000224.1 GCA_937983055.1 uncultured Pseudomonadota bacterium | reverse complement strand
GGCACTGGGGCAGCGACCATCCGCGCCGGGTCGGTTTTCTGCCGGCATTCCTGCTCGGCCTGACCATGGATACCGCCGACGGCAGTCTGTTTGGCCAGCATGCGCTCGCCTATACCACGCTGATGTTTGCCGCCATCGCCTTGCACCGCCGGGTGCCGCTGTTCGGGCTGCGCGGGCAATTGCTGCATGTGTTCGGCTTGCTGCTGCTGGCGCAGCTGATCGTGCTGCTGGTGCGCACTGCGGCGGGCGACGCCTTTCCGGGATGGTGGTACTTTCTACCCAGTCTGACCGGCGCCCTGCTGTGGCCGCCGGCGCGCCACTGGCTGACAGCACCGCTGCGGCCGCGCGCCGACCCGGAAGCCCTGTAAGGCGCCCGGCCGCCCGAGACGACTTCGCCCCGCATGAAGCGCGCCGTCGAACTTCGAAATCATCAGCGAGAGCTGTACTACTACCAGATCCGGCTGGCGATCGCCGGCGCCGTGGTGCTGGTGGCGTTCCTGATGCTGTTCACCCGATTTGTCTACCTGCAGGTGGTGCAGCACGACTATTACCATCTGCTGGCGGAGCAGAACCGGGTGCAGATCGTGCCGGTGGTGCCGAACCGCGGCGTGATCGTGGACCGCAACGGGGTGACCCTGGCCAATAACTTCGCCGCCTACACGCTGGAAATCACCCCGGCGCAGGTCAAGAACGTGAACGCGGTGATCGACGAGCTTGCCCGGCTGGTCGACATCACGCCGAAGGATCGCCGCCGCTTCCAGAAGCTGCGGGAGGTCAGCCCGGATTTCGCCGGCATCCCGATCCGCACCCGGCTGAACGACGAGGAGGTCGCGCGCTTCGCCGTGCACCGCTTCCGCCACCCTGGGGTCGAACTCAATGCCCGGCTGTTCCGCCACTACCCCAACAGCGAGATCGCCTCGCACGTGGTGGGCTACATCGGCCGGGTGAGCGAGCGGGATTACCTGGACCTGCAGCGACAGGGGCTGGGTTTCAATTACAGCAAGTCGGATTACATCGGCAAAGTCGGCCTGGAGGCGCGCTACGAGGCACAGCTGCGCGGCGTCACCGGTTTCGAGCATGTGGAGACCGACGCGAATGGCCGCTCGGTGCGCACGCTGCGCTCGATTCTGCCGGTGCCGGGCGACAATCTGCTGCTGGCGCTGGATGCCAAGCTGCAGCGGGTGGCCGAGCAGGCGTTCGGCGACCACCGGGGTGCCCTGGTGGCGATCGAGCCGGCCACCGGCGGCGTGCTGGCCCTGGTTTCGCGCCCCGGCTTCGATCCCAACCTGTTCGTCGAGGGCATCGAGCCGGCACATTGGGAGGCGCTCAACAAGTCGCCCGATCATCCGCTCAACAATCGCGCGTGGCAGGGCGTATATCCACCCGGCTCGACCTTCAAGCCGTTCATGGCGCTGGCCGGACTGGAGCTGGGCAAGCGTACCCCGAGCTACAGCATCAGCGACCCCGGCTACTTCGTGCTGGGCAGCGGCGGCCATGTGTTCCGCGACTGGAAGGCCGGCGGCCATGGTCGCGTGGACATGCATCTTGCGATCGTGCAGTCCTGCGACACCTACTTCTACGGGCTGGCGCAGGACCTGGGCATCGACGCCATCCATCAGTTCATCGGCCAGTTCGGGCTCGGCCAGCGCACCGGCATCGACATCGACGGGGAAGTCGGCGGGCTGCTGCCGTCGCAGGAATGGAAGCAGCGCCGCTTCAAGCAGAAATGGTTCGTCGGCGACACCATCTCGGTCGGCATCGGCCAGGGCTACAACCTGACCACGCCGCTGCAGCTGGCGCACGCGACCGCGGTGCTGGCCAACAACGGCCGCATTTTCAGGCCGCACGTGGTGCAGCACATCCAGGACAGCCAGACGCGCGAGCTCACCACCATCGAGCCGCAGCCGATCGGGCAGGTCGAGTTCAAGGAACAGAATCTGCGGCTGATACGCGAGGCGATGGTTGACGTGATGCGGCCCGGCGGCACGGCGGCCTGGGCCGGGTCCGGCGCCAAGTATGCGTTTGCCGGCAAGACCGGCACCGCGCAAGTGATCGGGTTGCGCGGCCAGAAGTACGACGAGGATCGCATCCACGAACGGCACCGGGATCACGCACTGTTCATTGCCTTCGCCCCGGCGGAGGACCCGAAGATCGCGCTGGGCATCCTGGTGGAAAACGGCGGTCACGGCAGCAGCACTGCCGCGCCGATCGCGCGCAAGGTGGTCGACTACTATCTCTTGGGCATCGAGCCCAAGCCGCCCGCGCCGCCGGCGCCGCGACCGGCGCGCACCGTGGCTGCCGCGGCGGCGGAGGCTGCGCCGTCGCCCGCAGCGCCACCTCAGGAACCCGCGGCCGCAGCCGCGGATAACGATGGGGGCGGCGAATGATCAACCGGCTTCTCGCCTACCTCGGGCGGCATCTCGACCGTCAGCTGCTGACCCTGGTGTCGCTGCTGCTGGTGATCGGGCTGATCACGCTCTACAGCGCGTCGGGCACCAGCCTCGAGCGCGTGGGCGCCCAGCTCGCCAATATCTCGGTGGCGCTGGTGGTGATGTGGGTTGCCGCCAACGTGCCGCTGCATTACCTGTCGCGCATCGCCCTGCCGTTGTACGTTCTCGGCCTGCTGCTGCTGGTCGCGGTCGACCTTGTGGGCGAGATCGTGAACGGCGCACAGCGCTGGCTCGACCTGGGCTTTACCCGCATCCAGCCGTCCGAGCTGATGAAGATCGCGGTGCCGCTGATGCTGGCCTGGTACTTCGACCGCTATGAGGCGGTGCTGAAGATGTCGAATTTCGTGGTGGGCGCGATCCTGCTCGGGGTGCCGGTGCTGCTGATCGCCAAGCAGCCCGATCTTGGCACTGCGCTGCTGGTAGCCGCGGCCGGGTTCTATGTGCTGTTCCTGGCCGGTCTTTCCTGGAAAATCCTGATCGGCCTGGTCGTGTTGGGGGCGGCCAGCGTTCCGTTCCTGTGGTCGATGCTGCACGACTACCAGCGCCAGCGGGTGCTGACGCTGCTCGACCCGTCGCAGGACCCGCTTGGCGCCGGGTATCACACTATCCAGTCGAGCATCGCGCTTGGTTCCGGCGGGTTGTTCGGCAAGGGCTGGCTCAATGGTACGCAGGCGCATCTCGACTTTCTGCCGGAGCGCACCACCGACTTCATCTTCGCCGTCTACGGCGAGGAGTTCGGGCTGCTCGGCAACCTGGTGCTGCTGGCGCTGTTCCTGGTGGTCATCGCGCGTGGTCTGGTGATTTCGGCCAACGCGCCGACGCTGTTCACCCGGCTGCTGGCCGGCGCTATCACGCTGACCCTGTTCACCTATGTGTTCGTCAACATCGGCATGGTGGCCGGCATTTTGCCGGTGGTCGGGGTGCCGTTGCCGCTGATCAGCTATGGCGGCACGTCGCTGGTGACCATCCTGTTCGGCGTTGGGCTGCTGATGAGCATCCAGACGCACCGACGCCTGGTGCAAACCTAGTGCGCTCGAACGTGGCCCTGCTGCGCGCAGCCCGCGCGGTTCGTGCCGCGGCCGCCGCGCTGCTGTTCGGCGCACTGCTGACGGCCTGCGGCTCGGCGCCGAAACGCGGCGGTTACTACCTGGACGACGGACCGGGCGCCAATCCACCGGCCGGACTGGACGCCGTCGCCGATGCGGTGCCGCGCGACGAGCCGATCAAACCGGCCAGCACCCGCCCGTACACCGTGCGTGGCACGACCTACCGGCCGTACGCCGAGCATCGCCCTTACCGCGCGCGCGGCCGGGCCAGCTGGTATGGCAAGCGCTATCACGGCCAGCAGACCGCCGCCGGCGAGCGCTACGACATGTACGCGATGACCGCCGCGCATACCGTGCTGCCGCTGCCAAGCTATGCGCGGGTGACCAACCTCGAGAATGGCCGCACGGTGGTGGTGCGGATCAACGATCGCGGCCCGTTTCTTTCCGACCGGATCATCGACCTGTCGTATGTGGCCGCCCACAAGCTCGGCTTCGTGAACCAGGGCGGCGCCCTGGTCGAAGTCGAGGCCATCCTGCCGGGCGATCTGGGGCCGGCGGCGGTGCCGGTGGCCGATGCCACCCGTCCACCCCCCGCCCCGGAAGCCGGCGAACGCGGCACCTACATGCAGCTGGGCGCGTTTTCGCTCGCCGAGAACGCGTATGGTTTCCTGGAGCGCATGCGCCTGGAACTCGGCTGGCTGGCTGCACCGCTGCGCCTGCTGGAAGGCGACGGCCTGTACAAGGTGCAGTCCGGACCCTATGCCAACCGCGAGGCCGCCGAGCAGGACGTCGAGCGCGTGCGCCGCGCACTCGGGTTGTCGCCCTTCGTTATCTCACGCTGAAACAAGAACCAACCCCATGAGAACGCTGATCTGCGGCTCCATCGCTTACGACACCATCATGGTGTTCCAGGACCGCTTCAAGAATCACATCCTGCCCGACCAGATCCATATCCTGAACGTAGCCTTCCTGGTGCCGGACATGCGCCGCGAATTCGGCGGCTGCGCCGGCAACATCGCCTACTCGCTGAAGATGCTGGGCGGCGATCCGCTGATCATGGCCACCGTCGGCGACGATTACCAGCCCTACGCCTACCGGCTGGATAAGCTGCAGCTGCCGCAGCAGCATGTGCGCAAGGTGGCGGACACCTTCACCGCGCAGGCCTTTATCACCACCGACCTGGACGACAACCAGATCACCGCCTTTCATCCCGGCGCGATGAGCCATTCCCATCAGAACCATGTCGCCGACGCCCAGGGAGTGGAACTCGGCATCGTTGCGCCCGACGGCCGCGAGGGCATGCTGCAGCATGCGCGCGAGTTTCATGAAGCGGGCATCCCCTTCATCTTCGATCCGGGCCAGGGCCTGCCGATGTTCGACGGCCCGGAGCTGCTGCGCTTCATCGAGCAGGCGGACTACGTCGCGGCCAACGACTACGAGGCAAAGCTCATGCAGGAGCGCACCGGCGAAAGCGTGCAAACGCTGGCGCGCCGGGTGCGCGCCTTTATCGTCACGCAGGGCGCCGGCGGCTCGCTGATCTATGCCGGCGGCCGGGAAATCCGCATTCCGGCAGTGCCGCCGCGGCGCGTCGTCGATCCCACCGGCTGCGGCGATGCCTACCGCGCAGGCCTGCTGTACGGCATCGCCCGCGGCTTCGACTGGGAAACCACCGGGCGGCTCGCCTCGCTGCTCGGGTCGCTGAAGATCGCCGAGCGCGGCCCGCAGAACCACCAGTTCACGCCGGACACCATTGCCGGGGCCTACCGGGCGGCGTTTGGCGCAGCGCTGTGAACGGCGCGCCGCCGGCGCCGGCGCCGGCCCTGCTGCGCGGCTGGCGCTACCTGCGCCTGCTGCTGCGTCTGCTGGCCGGAATTTTGACCGTCGCGCTGCTGTTTCCCTTTTATGGGCGCGGGCGGCGCTGGCGCGCCGTGCAGCGATGGTCGGCCGGCATCGTGCGCGCGCTTGGCATCGAGGTGGTAGTGCACGGTGCGCCGCCGCCGGGCGCGGTGCTTGGCGTGGCCAACCATGTGTCCTGGGCGGACATCCAGGTGATTCATTCTGTCTGGCCGGTGCGCTTCGTTGCCAAGTCGGAGGTTCGCGGCTGGCCGGCGGTGGGCTGGCTCGCCGCGCGCACCGGCACGCTTTTCATCGCGCGCGGCCGCCATCGTCAGGCGGCCAGTACCAACCAGGCGATCCATCGCGCTTTTGCCGACGGCGACGCGGTCATGGTCTTCCCGGAAGGCACGACCACCGACGGCCGCAGCCTGCTGCGGTTTCATGCTTCGCTGCTGCAGCCGGCGGTCGATGAACATGTGCCGGTGGTGCCGCTGGCGCTGCGCTATCTGGACGAGAATGGCGCCATCGACACCGCGCCGGCCTACGTTGGCGACGACAGCCTGCTCGACGCGCTGCGCCAGATGATTGCGCGGCGGCGCATCCGTGCGGAGCTGCGCTTTCTGCCGGCGATCGACGGCCGCACCCAGACCCGGCGCGCGCTTGCCGAGGCCTCGCATGCAGCGATTGCGCGGGCGCTCACTCTGCCAGCTGCGGGCACTGGATCTGGAACACCTGGCGGTCTTCCAGCCGCAGCGCCGTTAGCTGCCGCCCCCAAAGACAGCCGCTGTCGAGCGCCAGCAGATTCGGCATGAGCCTGAGCCCCAGCGCCGACCAGTGGCCGCAGATCACGGTCGTGTCCGCGCTGCGCCTCCCGGGGATCTCGAACCACGGAAGATAGCCCCGTGGCAGCCGTGCCGGGTCGCCTTTGTGGGAAAACTCCATGCGCCCGTCGGGGGTGCAGATGCGCAGGCGCGTCATCGCATTGACCACCACCCGCAGCCGGTCCCAGCCGTCCAGGGCATCGTCCCAGCGATCGGGCTGATTGCCATACATGCGCGCGGTGAATTCGCGCCAAAGCGCGCCGCGCAGGACGGCCTCGACTTCGGTGGCCAGTGCAGCCGCCTGTGCGATTGTCCATTGCGGCAGCAGGCCGGCGTGCACCAGCGCGAATCCGTGCTCGACGTGCATCAGCGGCCGTGCGCGCAGCCAGGCCAGCAACTCGTCGCGATCGGGCGCGGCGAGGATTTCGTCCAGGGTATCGCTCTTGTGGATGCGGGCATGGCCGGCCGCCACCGCCACCAGGTGCAGGTCGTGATTGCCCAGCACGCTCACCGCTGCCTCGCCGAGCCCGCGCACGAAGCGCAGCATCTCCAGCGAGTCGGGACCGCGATTGACCAGGTCGCCCACCAGCCAGAGCCGGTCGCGGGTGCGGTCGAAGCCGATCCGTTCGAGCAGTTCGCGGAACTGCGCCAGGCAGCCCTGGAGATCGCCGATCGCGTATGTCGCCATGCCGGCATTTGACCACAGCCGCATCGCGCCTCAGGGTCTGCGGCCGCGCCGCTGTCGACTGGGTGCCGAACAGGAATAAAAAAGGTGCGGCTCGCCGCGCCTTCTCCGCCGCCGGCGTGTGAAAGCGACCTAGCGCACTTGGGCGAGCATGTAGTCGACGGCCGCCTTGATCTCGGCATCCGGGCGGTCCAGCGCGCCGCCCTTGGGCGGCATCGCGCGGATGCCCTTGATCGAATGCCGGTACAGCGTCTCGCGGCCCTGCGCGATGCGCGCCTGCCAGGCAGCCTTGTCGCCGGTTTTCGGCGCGCCGGCGATCCCGGCGGCGTGGCAGACCTGGCACACCGCGCTGTAGACTTTTTCGCCGGATACGGCGGCAGCAGCCGGTTGGCTTGGGGCGGCCGCAGGCGCTTGCGGCGCGGGCGCGGCGGGCGCTGCGGCGGTAGTCTTCTGCGCGGCCGCGGGTGCTGCCGGCTCGCTCCAGCGCGCGCCGGCCTGGTTGGTCATGTAAACCACTGCCCGGTGTACTTCCAGGTCGCTCAGGTTGGGGTTGCCGCCGCGCGCGGGCATCTGGCGGATGCCGTTGATGGCATTGGCGACCAGCGTTTTCTCCCCCTGGGCCAGGCGGGCTTTCCAGGTCGCCGCGTCCCCGGTCTTCGGCGAATTCAGTACCCCGGCGGTGTGGCAGGCGGCGCAGGCTGCCTGGTAGACCTGCTCACCGCTGCGGGCCGCTGCGCCGCCGGCCTGCGCCTGGACCAGCTTCACGTCGCCGACCGGCTGCAGCCGGCGTGCAATCGCCTCTTCGCTCATCGCGTTGCTGCTGTGATCGATGTTAAGGCCGCCGGTAATCAGTTGTACCAGCAGCACGATGCCGAGCACCGGCACCAGGAACGACAGCACGACCACGACGATCAGTTGCTGCGGGGTCTTGATGAGCGAGGCGTGATCCTCGATATGCACATCCGCCATGTAACCAGTCCTTGCCGCGAGTTATCTGTGTAAAAACCGGCGGATTATAGGCGATCGCGCCGGCACTCAAAAGCGAAACGTAGACCAAACAAATGTTTATCGTTATCCTTACGACCTTCGCGCCCGTAGCTCAGCTGGATAGAGTACTGCCCTCCGAAGGCAGGGGTCGGACGTTCGAATCGTCTCGGGCGCGCCATCAAACCTACCTGTAGTGCCATAGCGGGCATGTCCAACGGCCCGGTTCCCCGGTGAGCGAAGCTGACGGCCTGGCCGCGCTGTTCCTGTCGAGCTTCCTCGCGGCAACCCTGCTGCCCGGCGGCTCAGAGGCGGTGTTATATGTGGTGCTCGCCACCGGCACGGCGGCACCCGCGCTGGCGCTGACCGTAGCCACCGTCGGCAACACCCTCGGCGCGCTGGTGTCGTACGCGCTGGGCAGGCTGCTGCCGCATTCGATCGATTCGCGCGCGATTCAGTGGATGCGCCGCTACGGCGCGCTGGCGCTGCTGCTTGGCTGGGAGTCGGTGGTCGGCGATGCGTTGTGCGTGGTCGCAGGCTGG
>CALJLA010000223.1 GCA_937983055.1 uncultured Pseudomonadota bacterium | reverse complement strand
CCCTTCTCCCCCCACTTATATGCCGCCCGCGCCGCGTTTGAACGCGTGCGGATCACTTCCTCATTTCGATTGGGTTATCTGGACCGTCGCCGCTTGATGCGAAGTGCCTTGGTGTGCAGTCGCTCCTTCACGAAGCGCCTGAACTTCGCAGTGGCCTTCGCCTGGGCGATCGCGGCGCGTCGCTCTTGGCGGTTGCGAGGCGGGCGGGGCTGGTTCTCAGGGGCGTTCTTGTCGCCTGGGCCCAGCGGCGGCGTGTAGATGAGGTCTTCTCCCGACATCCCGTCTCTCAGGACTAGCTTTGCAAGCTAGGGGTTAGGGGTTCGATCCCCCTCGGCTCCATTCGCATCGGCTCGTAGCCGGTGCGGCTGAACTGCTGAAACGGAGCAGATCATGGCAGAAGCCACAAGAAGCGTGCTGAAGCCTGGTCGGTCGAGCGTGCTGACGCTGCTCATGCTGGCGCTCACCACGATCCTCTGCACGGTGGCGTGGAACGCCATCAACGATGAGGGGCCGAAGACACCGGCACCGGCACCGGCGCCGGCGCTCGCGACGTCTCAACCGCCTGACGTCGAGCCCGCGCAGAAGGCAGACCCGCCAAAGGCACCGAGCGAGCCGACCGCAACCGCGCCGCCGCCGCCTAATCGTGGACCCGACGCTGAACTGCGTGCCGTCGCGCAGCGATGGGCGGATGCGAAGACCGCAGCGAAGACGCAGTTGCCCGTGTTGACGTGGCGAGCAGGGAGCATCGGAGTGATCGGATCGAATCTTCGCGTCGCGCAGGTGATCGATGGCAGCACTGTTCTAGTGGATGTGCTCGGCCAATACGACGTCTCGGAGTTCGGTGCTCTGTTGTTTGACGTCTCGACTGTGAATCTGGCCGACGGGCAGAAGTTCAGCGCGGGCGATCGCCTTGCCTTTCTCTGTGTCGGCAATCAGAGCTACACGACCGTGCTCGGTGCTCAACGGACGGTGATGGCAGCGCGAGCCTTTCGTGTCGCAGATCTCGAAGCCGAGTCGCGGGTGATGGCTCAAGAGGCGGAGCGAGTTCGCGTGGCCGGACTGGACGCGGCGATTGAGGTCGCACAGAGCTTGGTGCTCGATGCGGAGCGCCAGCTCAGCCAAGACGAGGCGGTCTTGAAGAAGCACCGCGAGGATGGGCAGCTCATCGAGGATTACGTGCAAGCCAGGGACGTGCTCCAGCTCCTCGGGCCAATCCGCGACACCAACGACGAGACGAAGGCGAAGGTCGATGCGGCCGAGAAGTCGCTGAAGGCGATCGGTCCGGTGACTGCCGACGAGATCGAGCGGCATCGTGCTCTGTCTAAAGACCTGCTGATCGTCGTGACCGATTCGCGTCGCAACCTGGAAGCGCGACGACAGCGCCTGGAGGAGCTCATGAAGCAGAAATAAGCCCGCGCGGCGGTCCCGACCGGCCGTCGCGCGATTGACGGGTGTCTCAGCACCCGGCTCTCGGCTGGCCCTCACCAGCCGGGTATGATGCAGGCGGTGGGAAACCAGGTCTTCCCGGTGTAAGCACCCACCGCCCGCACTCGACGCCGCCGCTCCTCCAGGGGCGGCTGCGTTTTTTTTTTTGCATATGGCTTCACTTTGCTCTTGACACGATCCTAGAGATCGCGCATCCTGTCCATCGCTTACACCGGGATCAGCGAGGCCTGAGAACCTCGCCCCCGGACAACAACGTGCCTCACGCCTTGGACGCCTTCTCAGCGCCAAGCGAGCATCGCGCGGGCCGATCGCCTACCTCTGCCCGGTGTAAGCCGGCGATCGGTCCCTTTGCAGGGATCAGCAGTGGATCGGGCAGCACTCAACTCGTCTCCCCTCACGCCCCCGGCCTTGCCCCCGGAAACCCTGGGCGGGCCTGTCGGCTCGCCTGGGGTTTTTCTCTCCTATGCTTTCCTCATCGAGGGCCGCAGGCCCCCGATGATTTGCCGGCCGTCTCAGGTCACGCTCCCCGTCGCCGTCAACTGCAGGGCCGCGACATCGATAGGTGATCCGAGGCCACGCCGGTTTACCCCGACCGCCTGCCGTCCCGCCGCGCCTGCAAAGGTGCGCGCGGGGCGGCGGGCGGTTTTTCTTTTCCCTCAGCGTCACGGACGGCGCTGACCGCGCATGGAGGCTTCTCGATGCCAGATGACAGTACGGTTCAATCTCACGTCGCCATCAAATCCGACCAGCCGATCAAGCGGCTCGTCATCGACCTTGTTGCCAGGCCCGTCATCGACTCCGTTGCCATCCCACGGCGGTGGTACGACGCGCTTCGCAACGGCGACCTCACCAAGTCTCATGCCGCACTTCTTCTGGCGCTGCATCGCGCCGACCCGTACGAGCGATTCAGGTTCACGCAGGTCTCGGCGACCAACGTCCTTGTCGAAGGCATCCACGAAGTGGACCTGCGGGACTTGGGAGCGCAGATCAGTCGAGACACGGTGTACGAGGCGATGAGCCGGTACGTCGAACTGAAGTTCGCGGAGCAAGGTAAGCGAGGCCGTGAGAAGTACTGGCAGCTCTATCCGTACAAGATTCTCCAGTGGCGGCGCGGCGGCCGCGCCTTCTACCACCTCTACCCTGAACCGGGCTTGCCGCTCGTAGAGGTGGAGGTCCTCGAGCAGGTCATCCAAGGCGACGACGCTGACGACGCTGGCGGCGTCCCGGCAAAATCCGACGCTCCGGAGGAATCCGACGGAGTTCCGTCGGAATTCGCCGGGACGGCCGGGGCGCATCTAAGGAGCGCGGGCGCGCGTTTCGAATCTTCCAGTCTTCCATCGAAGACCGATCCCGAAGACAGCGCAGCGCGCGCTTTCAATCGATTCGAAGGGGCTGCGCGCGCTGCGCGGGCTTCGGGATCGGATTTCGAGAGGCAGCCAGGCGGGAAGATCTGGAGCGCCGAGCGGGAGAAGGCGTTCAATCTCTGGATGCTGGAGGCGGATTGCTTTCGCGGCATCGCGCCGTCGCCGCTGCCCGATCAGCGCGAGCGCGATTACTCGGGCATGATCAGCCGCTTCCGCTATCTCATCTGGCCGGACAATGAAACGATCTTCGAGGGGCGGCGACGCATGTCCGAGGCCATGAGGCTGCTGAAGTTGGCTGTCGGGAAGGACTGCCCGCTGGCGTGGGTCTATCGGTCGATCGAGAACTTCGTTGACGGCAAGCGCCCTCAGCCCCGCGCCGCCGGCACCGATCCCATGATCCTGATCCGAGGCATCCTCCGCACGGCGAAGCTGCGCGGGGAAGACCCGCGCGGTGAATGGACCGTGCGTCATGCCGGTTCGTCGTGCGGCTGGAAGCGCGACGTCTACCTCGACCATCTGGATGAGTTTCAAGCGGCGCAGGAATGCCGCGACGAGCTTGAGGAGGCATCGCGATGACGTACTTCGTGCTTTGTTTTTTTTCTCGCCGGCATCGACGGCGCATTGGCAGTTGAATCCGCTGCTCGCTGACGTGTGTCGGCGGGCAGCCTGAGAGTGTCGAGCGTGGGCCTGGGGAACGGGCGGTTTTGGTGGGGTCGACCTGCCCGTCCCCAGGCTTCGCGGCTCGGATCGAATCAACCCCTTTTCCAGGAGTGTGTGCAATGCAACGTGACAACCTCAAAGCAATCGCGGCCGCTGACCAGGAGAACGCGCGTCTCGCCGAGGAGCGATCGAAGTCGCCCGACGGCATGACGGCGAGTGAACGTGCGATGGCGAGCAGCGAAGGCAAGCTGCATCCAGGCGTCACCGGCAATCTGCGGTGGATCGATGATCGCTGGCACGCCGATGGCCGGCCCATTCACGCCGGCTCGGCGTGGGAGCTCGCGACGCCTGCGGGATGGTGGCTGATTGTGCGCATCGAATCCGAGGACTCCGGTCGCAGGCTTTGCGCGTACATCGATGAGCACGGCCTCGTGTTCCGCCGGTACATCGACGTGCGCCATGACCGGCTGCGCCCGCGCACCCAGACCAGCGCCGCGGCGAAAGACGCCGCGCGGCGGCTCAAGCCCTGAAAAAGAACAGGCCTCGCCGGCGTGAGGCGAGGCCTGAACGAATGATGGATTGGCCCGCGAGGGTCCCAATCACTGATGCGCCTTCCAGGCGTCCACCAACGCCTGGGAGGTTTCGGAAAAAGCCGGCACGCGAGGTGTGTGGCCCGCGGCCGGCGGAGTCGAATCAACCGGGCCATTGTAGCTCGGGCAACGAGGAGTCGATCATGGGCACCGTCATTCAAATCTGCGAGGACCGAGCCGTCGTGCACGATCGCGAGTTCGCGCACCGGTTCCGCGTCGTCGCGCCACTGCCGGGTCTCGCACCCGACCGCAGCGGCGTTCTCATCGCTAACGATGCCGGCGCGTTTGAAGTGCATTTTGATCCGGCGACGGGCGAAGTCACGCACTGGCAGGACGCGCTCGTTCACGAGGAGGTGCTCCTTGGAGCTTGACCCTCATCAACTTGTTGCGTCGCTCCGCTCGACCGTCTGCCCATGCTGCGGGGGCAGGAAGAAGGAAGGTCACACGTTGTGCGGCGTCGATTACGGCCGGCTTTCGCCTCGCCTGCGCGTTCGTCTCTATGACGAGCTCGGGCGGGGCTACGAGGAAGCAGTCACCGAGGCCTTTGAGTTCCTGCGCGTCGAGTTCCCCACCTGGCCAGCAGCCGAGAGGAGGTCGACGTGATTCACTTTGTCGACGGTCCGGCCGAAGGCATCGAACTCGATCTTCGCCGCGCGCCTCTCTTTCTGCGTGTCGTGCGCGAGTCGGTCTGCAACAACAAATGTGCTGATGGCGACTGCACGCCTTGGGACGCGCTTGACCAGCTCGAGGACGTGCCCCGTCCTACCGAGCAGCTCTTCTGCTATCGGCTCACTGCCGCGCCGATGCGAGGGATGATCGACTACCGCAGCGGTCCCAAAGGCGGCGCGCGACGCGGGCACCCGTTCATCCACGCGAGCTACGCGATTGTCGGCGATGCTCCGCCCGAAGGCGTCATGCGCGAGAACCACCGCTGGCGCCTGTGGGTGACCGAAGCCACGATCAAGGTTTGGCCCACGCTGCCACAGGACCTGCGTGAGTACTTCACCGCGAAGGTTCGTAAGTTCGCCGAAGGCGAGGTGAACCGTGGCTGAGCAGATTCTTGATCGACCATCTGAGCTGGAGGTGATCAAGCGTTCCGCTGCCGCCGTGGTTCGCGCGGCGGTCCGCGCGGGCCTCAAGAATGGCGTCGTTCGATCGACCGGCGCAGCCGAGGTGCTCATCGACGCGTTGGAAGATGCGGTCTGCGAGCAGCTCGCACGCAAGGAGACCGCCTGGGCGCTCGCAGTGATCGCCGGCGTGCAGATGGCACCCGACCTGGTCAAGGAGGTGCCGCGTGGCTAAG
>CALJLA010000222.1 GCA_937983055.1 uncultured Pseudomonadota bacterium | reverse complement strand
TGTTGTCGTCCGCCGCTGGGCTCACCGAGAACCCGGTGGTAGCGCTCGCCGTCTCCACCACGAACTCGTACCGGAGCCCCGCCTCAGTTGCCGGAAGCGTCGCCACCACATCCGCCGCAGTGATGATGAACGTCTTCCCGCTGTCCTGCGCGGTCAGGGTGAAGTCCGCGCCCTTCTCCTCGACTAGATTCGTTTTCTGCATGTTTCGTGTCCTTATGCGAAGTGAACGTCTCCGGTAATCGTGCGCTGCTGGCCGACACCGGCAAGTGCTCTGTTTATGGCGATGATGGTCGCCTGGATGCCATCGTACCACCCGGCCGAATTCTTTCGGCTCGGCTGAATGTTGCCCTTCCCGTCCTCCTGCCCGCCGACGTTTCGGGCATGCAGCCCGAGAACGGGGTCGCCGCCGTGATTCAGCTGGCCTAGAGTTATCAGGTCTAGCAGCTTCTTTGTCGGCGGGGACAGGTGCTTAAACGTCTGCGCAACAGAGACGACCGTAACGCCCTCGATGTCAAGTCTGCGCATTAGGTCGGGGGCGTTGAACGGGTCAAATCCTACCTCGGCAACGTCGTAGATTTCACGAGTCGCCAAGATTCTAGCACGAACCATGTCATCGTCGCGCACCTTGCCGGGGCAAACCTCAATCAAGCCCTGCCTGGCCCACTCGATATACGCCCGATTCTTGCGCTCGTTGCGCTCGATCAGCCCTTGAGTAATCCAGTACCAACCCAGCACGGACCACTCCCCGTCCGGCCGGTCGGGCGGGAATACGAGCATGTAGGCCGAGAGCGCCTGAGACTTTCCCAGGTCCACGCCGCCATAGCAACGGCGCCCGCGCAGCGCCTCGAGATCAAGCTCGCTCGGGCAATTGTGCCAGTCGTCCATCTGGATCAGGCGGATGGTCTGCTGCGTCCACTCGTTGCCCTGCTTCGTGCGGAACTCGTTCTCCTGGATCGGATTCCTGACCGCCTGCCGGCGCTTCTTGTGCAAGTCAGACAAGAGCACAGACACGCCGAGGTTCGGATTGGCCTGCTCGAGGTACAGATCGCTCGTCTTCCAGTCCAGCCCCTCGTCGGGCTCGGCAAAGTAGGCGAACACGTTGTCGTCCTCGGGAATCTGACCCGAAAGCATGGCCTCGGCCTCGTCCCGGCGCTCTTTCCAGAAGCCGCCCTCCCACGCGATGCCTGCGGTCGAGATGCACATTTCGAGCGCCTGGTCACGAGCTCCGGTGCCCGAAGCCAGCACGTTCCTCAAGTCCGAGTCCGGGTGCGCGTGGCACTCGTCGAGCAGGATGAAATGCGGATTCAAGCCGTCCTGCGTTCGCGACTCGGCCGACAGTGGCTCATACTTGTCGCCGTCCGCGGTGTAGATGTTGGCGAGCTTCTGATTCCATCCAAGGAAGCTACCGCGCAGGGCCGGCGAAACCGACAGCATGCCCTTGCCGATGTTGTGAACGTAGCGGCTCTGCTCCTGCTTCGTGGCGGCCACGTAGCACTCGGCCTCGGGCTCGTTGTCGAACTTTGCCATGTAGAACGCACACGCGTTGCCAATGAAGCTCTTGCCGTTCTTGCGGGCCAGGCCGATCCAGGCTTCCAGGTAGCGCCGCAGCCAGCCTATCTCGCGCTCCTGCTTCCACCCGAAGATCGACCCGATGATGAACCGCTGCCACGGCTCCCACCTGATCCGGCGCTCGCACTTGCGCCAGTCCTCCGCGCACGTACACGCCGGCTTTGCCCACCGGCCCTTCTTGTGGTGGCAAAGCTCGGTGATGTACAGCGCATCGTCGGCGCTCTTGGCGTCAAACCGGAGCTTGCGCTTGTGCCCCGTCTCGAGGTCGCGCAGGTGCCGCTCGCAGGCCAGCTTGACCAGGCGGCCGGCAACGAGGTCGCCGGCTAAGACTGATTCAGCGTAGGCGGTGACGGGGTGGGGCACCTTACAACCAAGAGACCAAAAGGACTGCCTTGTATGAGCTCAACGACCATACCCATCTTGGAAAGACGTGAAGCCCAAGCGCTGCTGCCGTCACCATGAATGGGCACCTGCACTTTGCCGTCTTGGCGCGCCGCTGCCGCGATGCTAAGTAGCTTCTCTTCATCAACTCGACAAATCGGTCGTCCGCGTTCCATCATCCGCCCGGCCGGTTAGCCAGCGGATCATTCCCGCTCGGCTTGCTCGGCGCCTTCACGCGCGTCCTCGAACTCGGCGTCATGCCGAACTCCGTCGCCAGCTTGTCCGCGCGGTCGCACGCTTCTTTGTACAGGTAGCTCGCCGGGTGCCTGACCAGCGTGCCCCGGCTGCCCTCGACCCACCAGCCCTCGACCTCGCACTGCGTATAGAACCACTCGCTATCGGCCTCGGCCGTGCAGTACCGCTCGAACGCCTTCCGGTCGCTGTCGCTCAGCCACCACACCGACTCCGACACCTCGCACCACAGCTCCCGCGCCCTCGCACTCATGGACTCGGGCGGGTCGCCCACGCCGGCCCGCGGCTCGGGCTCCGCGTGATTCACGCGCTCAGGATGCTTCTTGGCAGAGCCATCCACCAGGCGCAGGGCCTTTGGCTTCGGCTTAGGGCTAGGCATGTCGAACCAATCTTAGCTGAGATTCGCAGCGTCGGTGCCCCTTCTCGCTGTTGCACTGTAGATGCACAGCTTGAAGGTTCTCGATCTGATTCCCGCCGCCCTCTGCTACGGGGACGATGTGGTCGATACTTGCAGACATTGGGTCTGGATACGACAGCGAGTAGTCGATCACGGCGCCACACAGCCCGCAGCTCCGATCCTGTGAGAACACGGTGCCGCGAGCCAGATCGCTAACCTTGCCGCTGCCACCAAGGGTTACCCCAAAAACGTAGACCCTCAGCTGCGGCGTAGAGCCGTTACTTCCGGTCGCCGCCCGATACTTCCGAGCGCATACTCGAGAGCAAAAGGTCTGCCTAGACCCGCGCCGCGGACTAAAGATCCTAAGACACTCCGGGCAACACAATACGAGTCCCTGCGCAATCCTTCTATTGTGACTGGCAATCATGGATAGCTTTGATTCCTGGCGCTCTTACCAGCTGCTGCCATTATGGGTCCTCGCGCTGCTTTTTCTTTGGCGCGACTTAAAGCCTAAGCCACACTCTTCGCAACGCCTAATAGACCAAACCGACGCTCGACGCCTTTGCTCCGAGCGACACTCGACCGAGCAAGTTCGCGTATCAGGGTCGCTAGCCCAATGATCTAAACCGCAAATCTCGCAGCTAATTCTGTGGCGGCGATTACGGCAGACGGCCGAGCAGTACTTTCGATTCCGCCCTCGAACGCCACCCACCCTCTCCGGCAGCGCGTGGCCGCAAACCTCACACTCCGATTTAACGACCATGTCGGCTTGGAGACGGTTTTTCTTTAC
>CALJLA010000221.1 GCA_937983055.1 uncultured Pseudomonadota bacterium | reverse complement strand
AGGAGTAGAACGAACTCCTCTCCGCCGTACCGGCATACGATGTCGCTTGTGCGCGTGCTTTCCTGCAGCAACTGCCCCACCCTGCGCAGCACGACATCGCCGGTATCGTGCCCGAAGGTGTCGTTGATCCGCTTGAAGTGGTCGACATCGACCATCAGGACGGCAAGGCTTCCGTCGCCGCGCCGGCAGCGCGAAAGCTCCCGTTCCGCGACGTCGTCCAGGTATCGTCGGTTATACAGACCGGTCAGCGGATCGCGAACAGATTGACTGCGCAGGTTATCCCGCAGCCGGATGTTGCTGAGCGCAAGCGCGACCTGCTCAGCGAACGAGCTCGCGATCTGCATTCTCCGCTCCATCGACTTGCCCTCTTTGTCGACGGCGCCTGCATCCGTCGAGCACAACAGCGTGACGAGCCCGATCAATTCGCCTTGAAGCAGGAGCGGCACGCAAATGTAGCCAGCATTCCCCGACACGCCATCAAGATGCTGACAGCTGGGTACCCGGTCCTGCGCACCCGCCGCATAAGCATGGCCACGCCGAAGCGCCCAGCACTCGACCGGCGCAAACCAGTCCCGCAGCCCGGCGTTCGCACCCCAGGTTACTGAAAGCTCCAGGCGGGCTGCGTTTGCGTCGGCCAGGTACAGGGCGCCGCGGTCGCCCGGGAAGAGCTGCGCCGCGAACCGCGGCAGCGCCTGACTTGCTTCGCCCAGCGAGACGCACGACAGGAGCATGCTGTTCAGCTCCGACAGCGTCGCCATGTCGCGATTGCGCACCGCGATCGCCTGCAGGCTTTCCTCAAGCGCCCCGTGCGCTTTCTGCAGTTCGCCCTCGGCGTTCTTGCGTTCCGTGATGTCGGCATTGGTCCCGGATACGCGGACGGCCCGGCCCTTTCCGTCACGCTCGACTACCTTGCCCTGGCTCTGGACCCAGACGTAACGCCCATCCCGCGTTCTCACCCGGTGCTCCACTTCGTAGAACGCCGTCTCGCCCTTGACCAGGGCACGCACCTTCTCGGCGACATAGTCGGCGTCATCAGGGTGAACCAGGCCGCTGAGCGCCTGAATCGTGGTACGCGTCGCACCGGGCTCCGCGCCGAGGATTTCCGCCCATCGCTCGTCCAGAAAAACATCCCCGGTAGCCAGCCGCCAGTCGAACAACGCGCGCTTCGATGCCAGCAGCGCCACCCTCAGCTGCTCGCGCGCAAGCTCGGTAGCCGCCTGATCTGCCTTGCGCTCGCTGAGGTCGTGCCACACGGCCAGCATGACCGTGCGTCCCGCGAGATCCAGGCGCGTCAGCCGCACTTCCGCCGGAAACTCCGTGCCGTCCAGCCGCCGAATCGTCGCCTCGAAACGCGGCGAATTAAGCACCGTCGACCCTGCCGCACCAGCCCCACCGGCGCCGTCGGCGCCGGACACGACCCTGAGGTTGGCGCTCAACCGCTCGACATCGGTACCCATCAAGGTCCGCTTGTCCGGGCATCGCAGCATGGCAAGGGCAGCCTGGTTGCAATCGATGATTACCGAATCATCGTAGAGGAGGTGCGCGTCCGCGGACTGCTCGAACAGAAGCCGGAACCGCTCCTCGGCCTGCACGCGTTCCGTGACATCCGTAACCAGCCAGATCTCCCCCACGTCATCCCGGTAGGCAACGAACTCGACCAGGCGCTCGGCGCCGTCCTTGCGCATCAGCTGCACGACGCGAGGCCGCGGGAACCCTTCCTTGCGCTCTTGCTCGTACATCGCGCGCACCGCGTCCGCGCGCCCCGGATACAAGGCAGAGAACCAGGCAGTCAGTGTCGGCAGTTCGCCGCGCGCATAACCGGTGATCTCCTCAACCTTGAGGTTCATTTCCAGCGTTTCGCCGAATACATGCACCGCTCCGCCAGGAAGGCGCTCCACCATTCGGCGCAAACGGCGCTCACTTTCCACACGGGTCTGCGTGACGAGCCGTTGCGCGGTGACATCGCGACCGACCCCCCGGTAACCACGAAACCGCCCGTCGGCGTCGAAGATCGGCGCACCGCTTGTGCTCACGTACATGATGCTTCCATCGGCGAGCCGCCTGCCGTACTCGAAGTTCAGAAACGGCTGCCTGGCCTCCAGCAATGCCTTGTGCGCGCGAAGGTCTTCCTCGGCGACCACCAGGTCCTGGTCCCATCGCCGCAGCCCGAGAATCGACTGCAGATCCCCCACGCCGGCTCCATCCGGCCGGGTGGAGCCTCCCGATATCAGCGTGAAGCGCAGAGATTCGTCCTGCTCCCAGAACCAGTCCGACGAAAGCGCAGTCAGTGTTCGAAACCGTTCTTCGCTCTCGCGCAGCGCCCGCTCGCCTTTCTCCCGTTCGGTGATGTCGGTGGACACCGCCACGATGATGTCGCGCCCGCCAACCGAAATCGCCGTTCGGCGCACCTCGATGGGAACCACGCCGCCGTCCTTCCGGCGCACCATTCGCCGATCGGAAAGGGCGACGTTCTCGCCAACCCGTGAAATCGCCTCGTCGAACACACGGGCCATTTGTGCCTCGCTGTCGACATTGACGTCCCGTGGCCCCATTCGCAGCAGTTCCTGCCGGGTGTAACCGAGCAACCGGCAGGCGGTGTCGTTCACATCGATGAAACGCATCGTCTGACGGTCCACGAGGAAGACTGCATCCGCCGACGTGTCGATCGCCGCCCTGAACTGGGTCAGGCTCTTCTGGTGAGACTCCAGTTCATTGGCAAGCTGCTCCGCCCGCCGGGTCCGTTCCCGCAGCTCGGCATTCACGCGGTTGAGTCGCTCGACATTGCGCAGTTCGCGCTCCTGTGCGCGCTGGTCCTGGAGCGCAAGCGCAATGGTCGTCAGCAGGATCACCAGCGTGATGGAGGCGATGATCGCGGCAAGGGTGACGTTGTTCAGCGCGCCTGCGGCCACGGTACAAATCGCGTTCGGGGCGAAGCGGGCCGCCGCCATTCCCGTGTAATGCATGGCGCAGATTGCCGCTGCCAGCAGCAACGCGGCGAGCAGCTTGAAATGGAAGGAGCGGCCGGATACGAAGTATCGCAGCAGAACCAGGGCGGTGTAGGAGCCGCCGATGGCAACTGCGATTGACAGCGCAACGAGCAACGGCTCGTATCGAATGGCCGGCACAACCGGAATGGCCGCCATACCTGTGTAGTGCATGGCGGCAATGCCGAGCCCCATCGCGACCGACGCGCCCGCCGTATGCAAGCTGTCGAAGCGGCCGGATTTCAGCAGGAACAGCATGAGCCCGGACGCCAGCGTCGCAGGCACGATCGAAATCAGGGTGATTACCGGGTCATAGGCCAGCTCGATCGGCAGGTGAAATGCCAGCATGCCGACGAAATGCATCGACCAGATGCCGATGCCCAGGGACAGCGCGCCGCCGGTCAACCAGCCCACGGCTGCGCGCCCGGTGACCTGGGTCATCCTGCGCGACAACTCGACCGCCACGAAAGCCGCCGCGACCGCAATCATGTACGATCCGGCCACCAACCAAAGGTCGTAACTTCCCCTCATAGTCTGGTCCGTGCTTACAGCGCAAAGCGATCGTGCGCAGCAAGGCTCCTCGCGTCGTATGGAATCAGTATAGCTCCCAGCTCATGCGCGGAACGATCTCCGCGCATTCTCGGCTGATGGAGAAAAGCTTGCGCGGCACCGGCAACGGGAACGAGTGCCGCAACGCGCTGAAGGAGGTGCCTGCGGTCGGGTACTGGAAGCTCGCGATAGCCGCCTTGCGGCACCGCCGCGACCTACACAAAGCTGAGAGATTCTTACCGGGCAGCCCAGCCAGATTTTTACCCTGCGGGCGGTTCGTCACGTTTCCGGCGGGACGGGCGCGCCGGCTTCCAGGTGGTGCCGGGCTGACGACGCCAGCAGCCTATCGCTGCTGGTTGGCCTGCGCGTCGCGGCGCGCCTCCTGACTGGCGGTGCCTGGCGGCTGCGCCTGGTCCTGCCTGCGTTGTTGCGCCTGCTTGTCTTCTTCTTGTTTCACTCCGGCGCCAACCGTCGCGGTTTTCTGCGTGTCGCTGACCTCACAGCCCCCGGCCAGCAGCAGCACGCCAATCCAGGCGAATTTCCACATGGGTCCTCCGAACGTGGTAAGGGCCTTCAGCCCGTGCTCGGGCATTTGGCAGCCGCCCGGCGACCGCGTTCCCCTGGCCCGAGTCTTTACTCCTCCGGCAGGGTGCGGGCCTGCAACTGCTCGCTGGCACCTTCGAGCCGCTGGCCGAACTGCTCCATCGTCTTTTCGGCCTGCTTCGCTTCCTGGGCCTTGAGTGAGGCCGCGGTGGCGGCCACCGTGGCGGTTTCGCCGGCGCCGCAGCCGGCCAGAGCCAGCAGCGCGCCCATCAGGAGCATGCGTTTCATGTCGTCACCTCGCGTTCGGGATCGGTCGGGAAATGACCCGCCGCGTCGGTGTGCCGGCACGGCAGGCCCTGCTCCCGTTGGGGTAGCAAGGCCTGTGCCGCACCGTGGCCGCCGGTTCAGGCGTGCTGGGCCGCCTGCTTGAGCATGGTATCTACATCGCTCACCTCGAACTTGCCCGGCGGCTCGACATTCAGCGACTTCACCACGCCATTGTCGACCAGCATGGAGAAACGCTGCATGCGCATGCCCATGCCGCGGGCATTCAGATCGAGTTCGAGCCCGAGTTTTCGGGTGTACTCGGCGCTGCCGTCGGCCAGCATGCGCACCTTGCCGGCGGCGCCCTGCTGCTTGCCCCAGGCCCCCATCACGAAGGCGTCGTTCACCGACAGGCACCAGACCTCGTCCACCGCCTTCGACAGCTCGCCGGCCTTGTCGATGTAGCCGGGCAGATGCTTGGCCGAGCAGGTCGGCGTGAACGCGCCCGGCAGCCCGAAGATGGCGATGCGCTTGCCCTTGATCATGTCTTCGACCTTGAACTGGTTCGGGCCGATGGTGCAGCCCGGACGCTCGTCCTCGACAAACTCCCACAGCACGCCGGCCGGCAGCCGGTCACCCACCTTGATGGTCATGGATAGTCTCCTCCTTTGAAAACCGCGAAGAACGGCGCATATTTTACCGTCCATCGTGACCGGGCATCCGCATGCGCACCGACAACCAGTTTGTGCAGTTCGTGGTCGAGCAGCTATCGCCGCTCGGCGCGGTCGAGGCGCGGGCGATGTTCGGCGGCCACGGCATCTCGATCGACGGGCTGTTCTGCGCCATCGTCCATCGGGACCGGCTGTACCTGAAGGCCGACGAGCACAGCCGCCCGGAATTCGAGGCAATCGGCGCCCAGCCCTTCCGCCCCTATCCCAACCGGCCGATGACGCTGCGCTACTACGAAATCGGGGCGGACCTGCTGGATAATCGCGCCCGGCTGCTCGACTGGGCGCGCAAGGCGATGGAAGCGGCGCGGCGCGAGCCGCCGAAGCCCGCGGGGCGCAAGACCCGGCGCACCACCGGGAACCGGGGCAGGTAATCCCGGATCGGAAGGATCATGAGCAAGGTAACGACCCGAGACAGCGACGACGGCGAGGACGAAGCGACCGTTATCGCGGTGCCCCCCGGCACCCGCAACTACATTACTCCGGCCGGCTTCAAGCGCCTGAAGGACCAGGCGCTTGACCTGCTCGATCGCGAGCGGCCGGCGCTGGTGAAAGTAATCCAGTGGGCCGCCTCGAACGGCGAACGCTCGGAGAACGCCGACTACATCTACGGCAAGCGCCGCCTGCGCGAGATCGACCGCCGCATCCGGTTTCTCACCAAGCGGCTGGATGCCGCGGTCGTGGTGGACCCGGCGGCGCGCGAGCCGACCGACCAGGTGTTCTTCGGCGCCACTGTCACCGTCATTCACGGCAACGGCAACGAGCGCAGCTACGCCATCGTCGGCATCGACGAAGCCGACGCAACGAGAGGGCGAATTTCCTGGATTTCGCCGCTCGCCAAGGCGCTGCTCAAGGCGCGTGAAGGCGACACGGTGACGCTGCGCACCCCGGCCGGCAACGAATCGCTGGAAATCGTCGGCGTCGAGTACCGCGCGCTGGATTGATGCAGCGTTAGTGAAGCGCGCCTGACAGCTGCTGGACCAGCGGGCCGAGCTTCGGCGGATGCGCTTCGAGCGCGACCTGCACGCCGGCCTCCTGCAGCGCGCGGCTGCACACCGGGCCGATCGAGGCGACCAGGGTGCGGTTCAACCAGCCGCGCAGCTGCCCGCCGGCCCCGCGACCCTCGGCCACCGCGAACAGGTTGCGCACCTGGGAAGCACTGGTAAACACCACCGCATCGAGCTCGCTCCCCGCCAGCGCGTCGATCAGATGCTCGAGCGGCGCGGTGTTCTCCGGCAACGCCCAGCGATAGGTGGGAATCTCGTCCACGGCTGCACCGCGCGCGGTCAGTGCCCGGTCGAGCTCCGGGTTATGGTCGCCATAGCGCTGCACCACCACGCGCGCGCCGCGCAATTCCACTGGCGCAATCGCGTCGAGCAGTTCGCTGGTGGTATAGGGATCATCCGCGCTGTAGTCGATGCGCACCTTGCGGCCGCGCAGGACCGCAGTGGGCTTTGGCCCGCGCACCGCGACCTGGCTTGCTACCAGCGCGGACAACAGTGCCGGCGTGCAGCCGAGCCGGTCGGTGGCGTCGAACAGCGCGCGGGTGCCGACGCCGGTCTGAAACACGAACAGCCGCACCGGCGAAGCCGCGAGCGAACCCACCAGGGCGCCAATTCGCGCGGTGTCGATGTCCGGCACCTCGGCAAGCGCGGGCGCCTGCAGCACGCGCGCGCCCTCGCGCCGCAGCAGGTCGGCCAGATGGTCGCTGAAGCGGCTTTCCAGGATGGCGACGTGTTTTCCGTTCATGGCGCCGATTGTACGGCGTCGCCTTACGGAAAGCTGTAGGTCAGCGTCAGCCAGAGCTTTTCGGTGTCGGGCTTGCGTGCCGTGCCGGCGAGACGATCGTCTTCCTCGAAGCGTGCGTACTCGAGCTTGCCGGTGATCCGCTTGTGCAGAGGGTAAGTGATGCCAAGATCGAGCGCGTTGCCGTAGCGGATCGAGCCGGTGTCGGAGCGCAGGTCGTGCCAGGCCACGCTCCACTGCGCGCGCCCCAGCGGCCCGCCGGCACTCAGGATGGCATCGCGGATCCCCTGCGGCGGCGTGGTCAGGAACAGGTCGGCCCAGCCCTGGAACAGATGGTTGGTGCCGAGCGGCGTCTGAAAGCCGTAGACGCCACCATTGCTGGACAGCACTTCGTAGTCGGCGCGCAGGGTAAAGGCGTGCCATCCGGCGCCGAGACCGGCCTGCCAGTAGTGCGCGTCGATGCGCTGGTCGCCGCCGGCGTAATCCTGCTGCCGTGCGTATTCCAGCGTGTAGAGCAGCCCGGCTGCCGGATCGAGCGGCCAGGCGCCATCCGCGCGCAGTCCAAGCACGCGGTTCGAATTGTCGGCAAACCCGGTCGCCGAGGCGGTGCGCGGCGAATCGAGAAAATAACCGTACGCCACCAACCGGTTGCCCTCGGCCCACTGGTAGGCCGCATTGGCAAGATCGAAGCGGATTTCCTGCTGGTCGCCGATTACCGTCTTCAGCCGCTCGAGATGCCCGCCCTGGAGCACGAGCTTCGGCAGACTGCGGTTCTCGACCGTGACCCCGTTGAAGACCTGCATGATCTGGCGAAACTCGACGTTGCCGACGAAACGGGTGTTGTCGAGCTTGATGCTCTGCCGGCCGAGCCGGATGCGCGTCTGCGGCAGTCCGCCGTAGTCGATGTAGAGCTGATTGACGTCGGTGTCGTCGGGGTCGGACACCACCGGAAACTGCACGCGGCCGTTACGCGTGTCGTTGTAGTTGTCGTTGGCACGACCGACATCGATCAGCTGCGCGAACGCGCTCACGTCGTGCCAGCTGCCGGTGCGCCAGCCGAGCAGCGTGCGTACCGTCAGCGCATCGGCGTTCTCTGGACGCCCGTCCTGGGCGACGCGCTCGTAACGCGGGCGCAGGTTCACCTCCGGCCGGCCGGCGGCAATGGCGTCGAACGGCGAAGCCGCCTCCTCCGCCCCGGCGAGGCCGGAGCCGAATCCCGCGGTCAACAGCAACACCAGGCCGTGCACAGCATGCGTCGAGCGCATATTTTCTCCCTTTAAGAGCATGTTCCGGATGACGCGGTCAACCCACCAGCAGCAGGTACAGCAGCAGCAGGTTGACGATGACCATCGCGATCGCCAGCGCCTGCCAGCGGGTTGCGCGGTCGCGCTGCATCAACGGCGTCGATTGGGGCGGCAGCAGCGGGCTGCGCTCGCCGCGCTCGAACACGGTCAGCAGCTCTTCCGCGGTTTCGAAACGCTGCGCCGGATCGCGCGCAACCGCACGCAGCAGGATGTTCTCCAGCCACTGCGGAATATCCGGCCGGTAGCGCGTCGGCCGCACCGGATCGCCGAAGCGCGGCGTCTGGAACGGCTCGATCTCGCCGTAGGGATAGCGTCGCGTCAACAGGTGATACAGCGTCGCACCGGCGGCATACAGGTCGGACTGCACCGAGGCCGGCTTGCCCTCGAACAGCTCCGGTGCCATGAAGCTGGGCGTGCCGGGATTGCCGGTCAGCTCGGGATAGGGCACGCCGGCCGCCAGCGCCACGCCCAGATCCAGCACCCGCAGGCCGCCGTCATCCGCCTGCAGCAGGTTGGAAGGCTTGATGTCGCGATGCACGATCGACAGCCGGTGCAGCACGCCGAGCGCGCGCGCCACCTGCAGACCAATGCGCGTGCAGTCGGCCACGGAGAAATGCACGCCGTCGTCCAGCATGCGCTGCAGCGAACGTCCCTCGTGATAGCTCATCACGTAATACAAGAAATTGCGCGCCGAGGGCGCCATCGGCACGATCTGCGCAAACCGGGTCGATACCAGGCGCTTCGCCAGCCACTCTTCGGCGAGCAGGCCCTCGCAGCTTTGCGCATCGTCGGCAAGCAGCGGCTGCAGCGTCTTCAGCGCCAGCACCTGGCCGCTGCGCCGGCCTCGTACCTTGTACAGCAGCGTCGCGCGCGACTCATGGATGAGGTCGATCACCTCGAACTCGTCGATCACGCTGCCGGGCTTCAGTCGCGGCGGTACCGGCAGCCTCAAGCCGTCGCCGAGCAGGTCGCGCCAGGCGTGCGGCGACACCGAGTCCACCCGCAGCACGATCGCGCTGGCATTGTCCTGGCTGCCGGCGCGCAGCGCCTCGTCGACGAAGGCCTGGGCGGCAATGGCGGGGTCGCCGTACACCTGCAGCAGGGACTGGATGCGCGCCGGGCCGAGCGGTTCCCACACGCCGTCGCTGCACAGCAGATACACGTCGTTCGCCAGCACCTCGCCCTCGGAATAGTCGGTGTCCAAGTGGCGGTCGAGGCCGACTGCGCGCTTCAGCACGTGCTGCATGTCCGGCCGGTCCCAGACATGGTCCTGGGTCAGCTGCTCCAGCGTGCCGCGGCGCAGCCGGTAGACCCGGGTATCGCCGACATGAGCGATGTGGAAGTGCGCACCGCGCAGCACCAGCGCCGACAGCGTGCAGGCCATGCCGCCCGCATCGCGATGCGCCGCGCCCTGCGCCAGCAGCCAGCGATTGGCCGCGTTCAGCACCCGGTCGATCGCCGACGGCACGCTCCAGGTGTCCGGCGTGGCGTAGTAATCGGCAAGCAGGCTGCGCACGGTGAATTCCGCCGCTTCGCGTCCCGCGCGCCCGCCCGACACGCCGTCGGACACCGCGGCCAGCACGCCCTTGGCCGCCAGCTCGGTACCTTTTGGCGTCACCACGCCGAAGAAATCTTCGTTGGCTTCGCGCCGGCCGGCGCTGCTGGCATGGCCGACCCGCACCGCCAGCGCGTCGGCGCCGGACGGTGCGCAGTTGGCTTCGGCGAATCGCATGGGCACCAGGTGCAGTTGCGCGCCGGCGTCCATCTCAGATCTTCGCCATTGTCACGGTCGCCGCGCCCCAGGTGGTGCGCCAGCGCGTCTTGACCGAGGTCAGCCCGATGAAGGCGAGAATCGCCAGTCCCGCGAAGATCAGCAGGCCGATCTGATAGTGGCCGGTGAACTGCTTGGAGAATCCGAGCGACGAGGCGAGGTAGAAACCGCCCACGCCCCCGGCCATGCCGACCAGGCCGGTCATCACCCCGATCTCGCGGCGGAAGCGCTGCGGCACCAGCTGGAATACCGCCCCATTACCCATGCCGAGCACCAGCATGGCGGCGACGAACACGCTGAGCGCCATCCACGCCTGCGGCAGCCCGAGACTGACGGTGAACAGAAACAGCGCCGCCAGCAGGTACATGACCGACAGCGACTTGATGCCGCCGATTCGGTCCGCCACCAGGCCGCCGATCGGCCGCACCAGCGACCCGGCGAACACGCAGGCGGCGGTGAAGTAGCCCGCCATCACCGGCGGCAGGCCGTACTCGTCGTTGAAGTAGATGGTGAGCGACGATGCCAGCCCGACAAAGCCGCCGAACGTGACGCTGTAGAAGAACATGAACCACCAGGCGTCCTTGTCCTTGAGCACCTTGAGGTAGTCAGACAGCGGCTTGGCCGGCGGGCACTCGGGGCTGTCCTTGGCGAGCCACAGGTAGACGACGAGCGCGAGCGCGAGCGGCAGCAGCGCCAGGCCGAACACGTTGTTCCAGCCGAAGGCCACCGCCAGGCCGGGTGCGAACAGCGCGGCCAGCACCGTGCCGGAATTGCCCGCGCCGGCGATGCCGAGCGCGGTGCCCTGATGCTGTGGCGGGTACCAGCGCGAGGCAAGCGGCAGCGCCACCGCGAACGAGGCGCCGGCGACGCCGAGCGCCACGCCGAGCGCCAGCACCTGGGCATAGCTGTTCACGCCGAAGAACCAGGCGGTGAAAAGCGACGCGATCACCACCAGCTGCCCGATGGTGCCGGCCATTTTCGGCCCGAGGTGATCGACCATCACGCCCAGCACGATGCGCAGCAGCGCGCCGGACAGCACCGGCGTGGCCACCATCAGGCCCTTTTGCGCCGGCGTGAGGCCGAGGTCGCCGGCGATCTGCACGCCGAGCGCTCCGAGCATCACCCACACCATGAAGCTCAGATCGAAGTACAGGAACGCCGCGAACAGGGTCGGCGTATGACCGGATTTCAGAAACGACGAGTCCATTGTCCCTCCAGGGGAAAGATCTGAAAACGAAATCGGATGAATGAGATCGGGCGGCCTCGGCTACAGCTGCAGGAACACCTCGCCGTTTTCGACGCGCACCGCGAAGCGCCTTACGCAACCGCGGTCGGGCGACACCGCCTCGCCGTCGTGCAGGCCGACGAGCCAGCCGTGCAGCGGGCACGACACCTGGGTGCCGAACACGATGCCCTGCGACAGCGGCCCGCCCTTGTGCGGGCAGCGATCCTCGAGCGCGAACACCGCATCACCGTCGCCGCGGAACACCGCGATGCGCACGTCCTGCGAATGCACCACGCGCGCACCCAGCGCCGGAATGTCGTCCACCCGGCATACCTTGCGCCACTGCCCTGTCTGCTTCGCGTCGGTGAGGTTCATGCTGACAGCGCCTCGAACTCGCGCGCGGCCTCGCCGCGGATCTGTTCCTTCCATGGGTCTTTCTCTCCCTGCAGTGCGTAGAGCAGGCGCTCGTACAACGCCCGCCGGTTGTCCGCGTCTTCGACGACGCGCTTCTTCACGTAGTCGAGACCGACCCGCGCCAGGTAGTGCACGGTGCGGTCGAGGTAGCGCGCTTCTTCCCGGTAGAGCTGGATGAAGGCGCCGGCATGCTCCAGCACCTCGTCGGCGCTCTTCACCTTCACCAGGAAATGGGCAACCTCGGTCTTGATGCCGCCGTTGCCGCCGACATAGATCTCCCAGCCGGAATCGACGCCGATTACGCCGACATCCTTGATGCCCGATTCGGCGCAGTTGCGCGGGCAGCCGGACACCGCCATCTTCACCTTGTGCGGGGCGTACATCTTCCAGAACGCCTGCTCGAGGTCGATGCCCAGGCGGGTGGAATCCTGCACGCCGAAGCGGCACCATTCCGAGCCCACGCAGGTCTTCACCGTGCGCAGCGCCTTGGCATAGGCGTGGCCGGAAGGCATGTCGAGGTCGGCCCACACCCGCGGCAGGTCCTCCTTCTTCACGCCCAGCAGGTCGATGCGCTGGCCGCCGGTGACCTTGACGGTGGGGATACGGTACTTGTCCGCGACATCGGCGATGCGCCGCAGCTGGTCGGCGCTGGTCACGCCGCCGAACATGCGCGGCACCACCGAGAAGGTGCCGTCCTTCTGGATGTTGGCGTGCGCGCGCTCGTTGATGAACCGCGACTGCGGATCGTCCTGCGCCTCGTGCGGCCAGGTCGAAATGAGATAGTAGTTGAGCGCCGGCCGGCAGCTGGCGCAGCCGTTGGGCGTGCGCCACCCCATGAAGCGCATCGTCTGCGGGATGGTCAGCAGCTTCTGCTCGCGGATCGCGCGCCGCACTTCCTCGTGGGTGTGGTCGGTGCAGCCGCACATCGGCTTGGCTGCGTTCGCCTGCGGCGTGTAGGCGCCGCCGACGGTGGACGCCAGGATCTGCTCGACCAGACCGGTGCACGAGCCGCAGGAGCCGGAGGCCTTGGTGTGCTTGCGCACATCCTCCAGGGTGAACAGGCCTTTTTCCTTGATCGCGCGCGTGATGGTGCCCTTGGCCACGCCGTTGCAGCCGCACACCTCCATGTCGTCGGGCATCGCGGCCGCCTTGCTCTGTCCCTGGTGGCCGGTGTTGCCGAGGTGGGCCTGGCCGAACATCAGGTGGTCGCGCACGTCGGCGACGTTCTGGCGGTCGCGCATCAACTGGAAGTACCAGGCACCGTCGCCGGTGTCACCCACCATCACCGCGCCGATGATGCGGTCGTTGCGCAGCACCAGCCTCTTGTATACGCCGCCCACCGCGTCGTGCAGGACGATTTCCTCGCTGTCTTCGCCGCCGCCGAAGTCGCCGGCGGAGAACACGTCGATGCCGGTGACCTTCAGCTTGGTCGAGGTGACCGAGCCGGCATAGCGGCCGATGCCGTAATGCGCGAGATGGTTGGCGCAGACCTTTGCCATCTCGAACAGCGGCGCGACCAGGCCGTAGGTCAGCCCGCGGTGCGCCACGCACTCACCGACCGCGTAGACCGCCGGGTCGAAGGTCTGCATGGTGTCGTTCACCACGATGCCGCGGTTGCAGTGCAGGCCGGCCGACTGCGCCAGCTCGACGTTGGGGCGGATGCCGATCGCCATCACCACCAGCTCGGCGGGAACCGTTTCACCGTCCTTGAAGCGCACGCCGGCCACCTTGCCGCCGTCGCCGAGAATCTCGGCCGTTTCCCGGCCGAGCAGAAACGTCAACCCCTTCTGCTCCAGCGAGGCCTGCAGCATGCCGGCGGCGGTGCGGTCGAGCTGGCGTTCCATCAGCCAGGGCATCAGGTGCACCACGGTCACTTCCATGCCGCGCAGGGCGAGCCCGTTGGCCGCTTCCAGGCCGAGCAGCCCGCCGCCGATTACCACCGCGCGGCGGCGCGTCGCCGAAGCGGAGATCATCGACTCGGTGTCGGCGATGTCGCGGTACGAGAGCACGCCGTCGAGGTCGCGTCCGGGAATCGGCAGCATCACCGGGTTGGAGCCGGTCGCGAGCAGCAGCCGATCGTAGCTCGCTTCGGTGCCGTCGGCGGCCACGACCTTGCGCGCCTTGCGGTCGATCTTCACCACCTTCTTGTTCAGATGCAGCCGGATACCGTGGCTGGCGTACCAGTCCACGTCGTTGAGCATGATGTCCTTCAGCGTCATCTCGCCGGCCAGCACCGGGGAGAGCAGAATCCGGTTGTAGTTGGCGTGCGGCTCGGCGCCGAACACCGTGATGTCGTACAGGTCCGGCGCCAGCTTCAGCAGCTCTTCCAGCGTGCGCACCCCCGCCATGCCGTTGCCCACCATCACCAGCTTGGATTTCCTCATTCGCTTCTCCCGAGTAGTTTCCGCGGTGCGCGCCACGGCCACCGGCCGTGCGCGCGCCCGCAAATGCCTGCTGTTGCCGATTCGCGGCGCATCGTCTCCATCCGCTCACGCCACTGCCGTCAGCGGCTGCGCCGGCGCCTGCGCGGCGCGCGTCACCTCGCCCACCACCACGATGGCCGGGCTGCCGAGGCCGGCCGCCGCCACCTGCGCCGGCAGCTCCGCCAGCGTCGACACCACACTTTTCTGCTGCGCCAGCGTGGCGTGCTGGATCGCCGCCGCCGGCAATCCGGACGGCAGGCCGGCCGCGAGCAGTTGCGCGCAGATATGCGCCAGCCGGGCGACGCCCATGTAGATCACCAGCGTGGTGCCGGCGGCCGCGAGCGCCTTCCAGTCGGGCTCGCCGCCGTCGCGCCCGTGGCCCGTCACGAAGGTGACGCCGTGGGTGAAATCGCGATGGGTGACCGCGATGCCGAGCGCCGCCGGCGCCGCGATGCCGGCGGTAATCCCGCTGACCACCTCGCAGTCGATGCCGGCCGCACGCAGCGCGGCGAGCTCTTCGCCGCCGCGTCCGAACACGAAGGGATCGCCGCCCTTGACGCGTGCAACGACGTGCCCGTTGCGGGCGTAGCGCACCATCACCCGCTCGATGAAGGCCTGCGGGGTGGAGCGGCAGCCGCCGCGCTTGCCCACCTCGATGATCCGCGCGCCCTGGCGCGCGAACGCGAGCGCCGCGCGGCTGGCAAGATCGTCGATCAGCACCACGTCGGCGGCGCCAAGCGCGCGCACCGCCTTCAGCGTGAGCAGTTCCCCGTCGCCCGGCCCGGCACCGATCAGGAACACTTTTCCGTTGCGCGACATCGTCGCCTCCTCTGTCATGCCGCGACGCCGGCGCCCGCCGGCCGCGATTGCGATGGATCGCCGTGCTGCGCCGCCAGCCGGCGCAACTCCGGCAGGCAGGACCCGCAGGACGTCCCGCAGCCGTGCCGCTGCTGCACCTCGGCCAGCGTGAGGCCGGCGGCGAAACGCTCGGCCAGTTCGGTCTCGGCCATGTCGAAGCAGTTGCACACGATGCGCCCGCGCGCGGTGGCGCCCGCCGGCGGCGCCGATACCGGCGCCAGCACCCAAGTGCGCAGCGTGTCGGCGGCGGCCTGGCGCTCGACCAGCTCGAGCAGCCAGTCGCGCGCCGCCGTCTCGCCGGTGAGCCGCGCCCCCGTCACGCGGCCGTCGCGAATGCGCACGCGCTTGCATACGCCGCGGCGCGCGTCGCGATAGGTCATCACGTCGGCCTCGCCGTCCAGTCCCAGCACGGCGTCGAGCGCGCCGACCAGCGCGTCGTCCGCCGGCGCCTCGGCCGCCGCCCGGAACACCGCCAGCTCATGGTCGCGGCCGGCCAGCATGCACACTGCGTAGGGAAAGCGCGCAAGCAGCGGGCGCAACGCCTCCAGCCGCTTGAGCGCGTCGCCGCCGGCGAAGGCCTCCAGCCGCCAGGGATAGCTGGCGCGCTCGACCTGCACTGCGGCGTGCTTCAGTTCCGGCTGGCGCGACAGCGGATCGACGCTCGAGAGCGTGAGCGCGTTGCTGCCGCCGCCGTTCATGAACTGCGCGCCCCAGTGCATCGGCAGGAACAGCTGCGCGGCGCGCAGCGAATCGCTCGCGCGGGCGCGCAGCACCAGCTGGCCGCGCCGGCTGCGCACGCACACCAGGTCGCCGTCAGCGATGCGGCGCACCGCCATATCCTGCGCGTTCATCTCCAGCACCGGCTCCGGCGCGTGGCCGTAGAGCCGGCCCACCGTGCCGGTGCGGCTCATGCCGTGCCACTGGTCGCGCAGCCGCCCGGTGATCAGATGCAGCGGATAGCGCGCGTCGGTGCGCTCCGCGGTCGGACGGTGCGTGGCCGCGACGAAGCGGGCGCGGCCGCTGGCGGTGGCGAAGTGGCCGTCGGCGTACAGGCGCGCCGCGCCGCTGCGCGCGCCGGCCGGAAACGGCCATTGCTGCGGCCCCTCGCTCTCGAGCAGCGCGTAGCTCAGCCCGCCGATGTCGAGGTCGCGGCCGACGGTGGTGGCGCGATGCTCGTCGAAGATCTGCTCCGGGCGGTCGAAGCCGAACAGCCGCCCGGCATCGTCGCGCCCGAGCGCGCGGCCCAGCGCGCGCGCGAAATCCGTCGCGATGCGCCAGTCGGCGCGCGCCTCGCCGGGCGCCGGCACCGCGGCGCGCACGCGGCTGATGCGGCGCTCGGAATTGGTGACGGTGCCGTCTTTTTCCGCCCAGCCGGCCGCCGGCAGCAGCAAGTCGGCGTACCGCGCGGTCTCGGTGTCGCGATAGGTATCCTGCACCACGAC
>CALJLA010000220.1 GCA_937983055.1 uncultured Pseudomonadota bacterium | reverse complement strand
GCGAGCAGTTCTGAGTCAGATTTCATCGAGCCTCTCCCGCTGGATACATGTCGTCAAATGCTTTCAGTTCCAGCTTCAGCCGATCCCGCTCCATTTCCAGTTCCGCTACTTGCAGTTCGGTCGCGTCCCGGTCGGCTTTGAGCAAATCCCGCTCCGCTTCCAGCCCTTTGATGCGCTCCAGTGCTTCCAGGTGTAGCGCCTCCAGGTCCTCATATGCGTCGTTTGCGCGCTCGGCATCGCCCGAATCGGCCACATCCCGTAGAAGCTGTCGCGCTTTGGCCTGCAAGTGATTGAAATGGGCCGGATCGTCGAGCAATTCCTGTGCCCTGCCCGCTACGTGATCCCGCTCCGCTTCCAGTTTCCGATTAAGGCCCCGAAGGTCAGTGGTGTAGGCTTCCAGTTCGGCTATGCGCTTATTGGATTCCGCCAACAGTTCCTCTGTGGCGTGCAATCTTTCGACCTTTCCTTCCAACACCGACGACATGTCAAGCGCCATCGCAGCAGTCATATCCTGGTCGTGCTCATGTGATTTCTGTAGCCGCTCTATCTCGTCTGCGGCCTTGTCGAGTCCATCGATTACGCGCCCCATTACTTCGCGCGGGACGGCAACGTAGTTGGCATCTATGTCGGGGTTTGCTTCGGGCGTTTCCCGCGCCAGATGTCGCAGCACGCGCAATTCCTCAGGTGTCACGACACCATCCAGATAACGAGCAGCACCGCGAGAATGCAAACCCCGAAGAGGATCTGCCAGCGCTCACCGTAGAGCAGGGGTCTCTGGAATCGTTTCATTTGCGTATCTCCACGTAGTCGTCCCCGTCTTCCAGGTGCGCGCCGTCGATCGGACCTTTGTGTTTGATGGTGGCCAAAATGCTGCCCTTTGCGGCATGGCGTTCGGTCATCACCAGCTCGCTCGGTAGCTTGTCGATATCGTCCACCACCACGCGCTCCTGCCCTCTCTTGAGGGTCACGGTAAAGAACGGGGATGCAATCCGTGTAATCCCCGCGCGGGACATGTTGAACCGGAGCCAATCCCGGAGACGCTTCTTGCGGTTCTCTACGGCCTTGATGCGCTTGTCGATCCGCCGCTTGTGTTCCTTCAGTGCTTCCACGTCCAGATCCCATTGCTCGATCAGGGCCGCGCAGTTTTTGACCTTGTCTTCCAGCTCGCCCTCAACTTCCTGGAGCAACCCGGACGCATCGGCATCCGGGTCGTTCTCCAGCGCCTCAGCGATCTGCAGATACTGGTCTGTCAGCTCGTAGAGGTTGGGCATCAGAACGGGATGTCGTCGTCGAATGGCGGTGGCGGGGCGTCCAGGTCTGTTGCCTGCGCAGCCATCTGTTCGTCCGCCAGGGCCGTCGCTTCTTCTGCCGTCTTGTGCGGCGCGTCGCCCATCTTCTTCTGCAGGAAGTCCGGCAGGGCGTGGTACTGCGCGTCTGCGTCCGGTGCGTCCCAGTCAAAATAGATCGGGTCTTTCGACAGTTGAGGCACGTCCAGATCCTTGCCTGGAAGAATCGCATTGATCCGCGGCCACATCTTCGTCCGGTCCTTTTTGTCCGGCTCGTGCATGATCTGAATCTGGCAGGGCGCACCGAGAACCGCGTTCAGGTCAACGCCTTTGGTTCGGATTTCGTCGTCGTCGTAGGGCCTGCCGCGCCAGCTTTCCAGTCGCCCCCGAAGGCGAGACGGCTCGCCGGAATTGTTCTTCCCGAGTTTCGTGGTCAGTTGCTCGCCGATGCTGAACGGCCGGTCATCCGTCGTCATCTTCGTGTTGACCAGCTCGAACGCCCAGTAGATTTTGTGCTGGCTGCCCCACTGCGTCGTGACCATCCCCAGATCGCAGATGATCGAGCACCGGGCCAGGTGCAGTCCCTGTGGCGGCAGTTCGAATTCGCCGCCTTCGCTCGTGTCTTTCAGATTGTTCAGACTCATTGGTTTCCTCTGTTTCCATTGCTTCGATTGTGTCCGCCTTTATCCCGGCGGGAAGGGAGTCGAATCGGTCGATTTGCCTGTGCTTTAAGTACCCCATAGCGTTTGCGGGATTCCTCCAGTAGTCGGCGGTGCCGTTCCCAGGCTTCGTCAGTAATCAATCCTGGTGCGCCTTCAGATCGCGGCGCAGGCGGTCCAGAGCGATCCGTATGCGCGAGAATTCCGCGTCGCTGCCGATGGTCACGGCTATAGCGGTCGCGTTGCTCAGATGTCCCAGTGCGCTTTCAATGTTGCGCTCTGCGTGTTTCAGGTACTGCAGCGCCAGAATGTCCTGTTCTGCGGTTTTCATGGCGCGATCGGCTTCTTCGTCAGTGATCACAGCAATCCCTCCTTGTCCCAGATCGCGAGTGTTCGGCAGAGGGCTTCGAGGATGTAGCGATCCATGTACATAGCCAGCCATTCCTCGCCCCGCTTCAGTTTGCGACGCCCGTCGATCACGTCGTGACAGTCGCTGCAAGCCAGAACGGCGCACGTATCAGGGGGCTTCTGGCCTGCCCCAGCAACGTTCCCGCGCCGAATGTGCGCCAGTACGGTGGTTTCCGGGTTGCCGTTACAGATCAAGTTGAAACGCACCTGGCACTCACGCCCCCGGGCTTCCTTACGCAGATTTGGCATGCTTGAATACTCTCTCTATGCCAACAAAGATCGCGCCGGGATTGTCCGAAAGGCCCAACAGATAATCGGCTGAGCAGTTCAGGGCGCGCGCCAGCTTGATCAGGTTGCCCACTGAGGGTTCGCGCTCGCCGGCTTCGTAGTGCGATACCTGCGTAGGGTGCAGTCCGGTTGCCCGCGCCACCTCGTCCTGTCGAAGATCCAGTTCCAGTCGTCGTGCCTTATACCGGTTCACGCTCTTTCTCCAGTTCCGGCAATACGATTCCGTCCTGATCTGCCAGGTAATAAACCGTGTCGATCAGGTCTGCATAGTCGGCGCAGGACATTTTCTTGCGCCGGTAGCGCTTTTGGTCCGGGTCCCAGACAGACGTGGTGCGTCGCAGGGGAATGTGGATTTCCTGTCCCTGCGGCAGGGTCCGAACCGCCACTCCGTATTTCGCCATCAGGACGTGGGTTTTCAGTTCGTCCACAGTCGCGCTGATTTTGGGATCGGCTTCCTTCCACCACTTCAGAAGCAGGTGGAAACCGCGCTCTTCGGGCCGTGTGTACTCGTCCAGTGCAGGAGATATATCTACGTCCAGAAACTGTGCGTCCCCCACAGGCTCTCCCAGAGCCTCTGCGAGGGCCTTTGCGATGGGGAAGTGGGGGCTGGTGTTCCCGATCTTCATTGCCAGCCCGCCACGATGGTTACTTTGACGCACTCCATTTGAAGTTCCCCGCGTCTCAACCGACGCCACAAGGCTTTTCGGCTGGCGTTCTTTTTGGCTTCGTCGTCGAACATGAGGTTGACTGCCCAGGTGATGGCTTCGTCGCGCGACCAGAATGCGCGGTGCAGGAATTCATCCTCAGGCCAGTGTGCGTAACGAAGTCCCCATGCGTGGCCGTGCTCTCCCGCTCTCATTCGTCCTCCAGTGCTGCCAGCAGGGCGGCTTCTCGTTCCAATTCGCGCCCCGCTTCTTCAGGGCTCAACAAGTCCAGCCACGCTTCGTGTGCGACATCTATTTTCTCGTCGTCCAGATCCGGCTTTACATGCGTGCCCCGGTAATCAATGACCGTGTAATTGCCCAGGTCGACAAGCCATGCGCGAAACCAGCTTCCCCAACTGCAGGAATCACAGCCCATGGCTTGCCGATCACTGGACACGTCGAGCACATCCCCGCATTGGGGGCAGCGTGCGAACAAGGAACGACCCCCGCCCCCGCTTGGGGTTTGGGAGGGGAGGGGGATGGGGGCAGGGGTCGTATTCATGATTTGTTGGCCTCTTCAATCAGGAGGTCCAGGATGTGGGTAGCCAAAACAGCCAGCTCTGCGCGGGTAGCAAGGGTTCTGTTTACCCATTCTTCAACGGCGACGGCCGACTGTTGCGATGGCAGCCTGTGCGCATCTGTTCGCTCGAGCGCCGTTGCCAGAATGTCTTCTGCCGCAGTAGTCATGCGTTCACCGGGACTTTGATTGCATAGGCGTGTTCGCCTTCCGGGGAATACGTGACGTAACAAAGCCAGCCTTCGGGTGGTTCGTGCTCGGCCAGGTCTTCCTGATGCCTGCAGTATTCCGCCGCCCGTTCTTTCGCGTTGGCTACGGCTCCTTCGGCGGTTTCCCATGCGGAGATGATGGCGTCCGTATGGCGGTCAACGATGACTGAAAGATAGATGTCCATTTACTGAGCCTGCCCTTCTATGGTGATGCCCTCAGCCAGGGCGTATTCCGACGTAATGCCGTCTTCGTTCCAGTCGCCTTCTTCAATCCTGCCGAGCAGGGTCATGATTGCGACGAGCGGTCTGCTGCCGTGTGAGTGGACCTTGATATCTTCTGCGCCGTCCACGACCGCGCAGTAGTCGAAGTGCGCGACGCCGGAGGGATTGGCGGTTTTCTCTATGCGGATTTTCATGCGTGCTTCCTGTACCAGGACCCGGAGATGCTGTGCGCGTCGTCCATGTACGTCTTCAGGGTCCAGTTATCGTTATCAGCTATTGCGGCCTGCGCGGCACGATCCGAAAAGCTGATGATGTAGCACGCGTCCTGCGTCATCGGCCCGTGTACCCAGATCATGAGCGAGGCGGCGAGGTTGAGTGATTCGAGGAAGTTCATGCTGCCACCCAGTAGCTGTTGACGGGACGGTAGCGGCAATCCCAGGTATCAATCACGGTTCCGCCGTCAACCGCCGTGATGTGGCGGGAACTGCGAACTACCGCGCGGCCCTGAAAGTCCCACTGCCGCAACTTGATCAACTTCCCGTTCTCGTCGCGCGGCGGCCTGTGCTTCACCATGCCTTTCGATTCGACGTAGCGAATCCAGACCGCGTCATGGTTCGGGTAGGCGCCCATTTCGAGACCCAGTGCCATCAGGTCTTCGAACACTTCGCGATACGGCTTGCGAAGCGCCACGCTGATCGACCGGATGACACAGTCGCCTTTAAACGTCCTGCAGATCCGCCCGCCGTCCGTTTCGTAAAAGTCCATCATGCTCGCGCCTTCCCCCATGCCGTGATCTTGCCGTCCTCGCCCACCAGCTTCAGGTCGCGAAGCCGCTTCAAATCGCCATCGGAAATCTTCACTTCGCCCTCTTTGTGGAACGGGCACGCGGCCTTCAGTTCCTTCAGTGCGCGTTGCTGTGCTGTGGTGAGGTTCATCGTGCCAGCCCCGTTTGCGAATCGAGCATTGCCGCGGTCTGTTGTAATGCGACGGCGAC
>CALJLA010000219.1 GCA_937983055.1 uncultured Pseudomonadota bacterium | reverse complement strand
TACGGCGACCACCGAGATCTACACTCTTTCCCTACACGACGCTCTTCCGATCCTGAAACGGCACGTTGGCCCCCATCGCAATCTGTTCCGGTCAGAGCGCAAATCCCGATCAGCTAGACTGAAACCGCCAGCGCGGTCTACAACTGGGCCGTTCCGGTCAGAGCGCAAATCCCGATCAGCTAGACTCCCACCTGCGACCGCACCTGCGACCACACCGTTCCGGTCAGAGCGCAAATCCCGATCAGCTAGACTCCCCGACTTTCAGGTCCGCTACAAGCTGCAGTTCCGGTCAGAGCGCAAATCCCGATCAGCTAGACTCGTAGTCGGCTACGGTCTCGGCAAGTTCTGAGTTCCGGTCAGAGCGCAAATCCCGATCAGCTAGACTTCCCCGGCCTCGTAAGTTCATGCCGCCTCTGTTCCGGTCAGAGCGCAAATCCCGATCAGCTAGACTCGCGGCGGCGTGTGGTGCGACGGCGTGTGGGTTCCGGTCAGAGCGCAAATCCCGATCAGCTAGACTGACCACGAATACCAGAACGGTTGTACGGACGTTCCGGTCAGAGCGCAAATCCCGATCAGCTAGACTTGAATCACCAAGCTTGGCTGACAGAGAAGAGTTCCGGTCAGAGCGCAAATCCCGATCAGCTAGACTCGTTGCCATTCACAACCGGGCGTCGTCTACGTTCCGGTCAGAGCGCAAATCCCGATCAGCTAGCTCCGTCCCGCCTCAGGTCTTCACATGTTCCCTGTTCCGGCCAGAGCGCAAATCCCGATCAGCTAGACTAGGCCCGCCTCGTAATCTCACGGGCGAAGTGTTCCGGTCAGAGCGCAAATCCCGATCAGCTAGACTCGAGAAAACTGTCGTCACCAGCGCCCGCCAGTTCCGGTCAGAGCGCAAATCCCGATCAGCTAGACTCCTGATTAGCTCGAACGCCTCCGACGCGCTGGTTCCGGTCAGAGCGCAAATCCCGATCAGCTAGACTATGCCGAGCTGGCGCGCAAGCAGCGCGAAAGTTCCGGTCAGAGCGCAAATCCCGATCAGCTAGACTCGCAATTCGATAACCCCTTGAACGTTCGAGGGGTTCTCGGATTGTGACGCTCGGAAAAGTCGCTTCATCGCTAGAAAAGCTCGAACATGTCCGGTGTATTGGGGGCAGGTCTTCTTGCCCCCCCTTGAAAGGAAACGATGCGCTCGTATTGCTTATCCGTAAAGGTAAGGATGTTGACTTTGCCACCGTCAGGCAAGACGGCCTCAACTCGACGGCTGAAGGTTTCAATCTGCGCCTGACTAGTGCAGAACCTGACATACACGGAGAACTGCGCCATTTCAAAACCAAAATCAAGCAAACAGTTTCTGAAATCCGTTGCGGCTTTACGCTCGGCCTTCGTGACCACTGGGAGGTCGAACATCACCATCATCCACATAAGCCGATATCCGCTTAGCACGCTACTCTTCGACAGCAGAGATGAGACTTAAGGGCAATCCGTCCAATGGAAGGTCGAGGCTCTCCCGTTCCCCTTCGTAGACTTGCGCCAAGGAGACTGCGAGTTTTTGCACCGCAACGCTGAGCGGGGTCATTCCCGCCGAAGTCGGGAGATCGTCGTATAAGGTTCGCACAAGGGCCCGCTTCGTATCCGGCGTGACATTTCGCTCCCCGCGCCTGTGGAGCAACCATGCTCTAAGGTCTATTACGGGGCGGAACGCCTCCATTAGGTCGTCAACCAGGCGCATCGCATTGCCCTCGTTGGCGTGATGCATTCCAAGCGTTGGATGAAGACCGGCAGCCACGACCGCCCTCGCCGAAGCCGCCCGAAGTACGGTGTAGCCGTAGTTCAGTAGGGCATTGATTCCTTCGTCTGATCTGTCTCTTCGAAAATCTTCGCCAAACAGTAGCGACCAATACCGACGAGCAGCTTGGGCCTCGATATTCCCAGGGTCACCTGAACGAACTTTCGGGATGAGCGAGGATATCGGCACCACTGGTGCCCCTGCTGCTTCCAATGCCGCGGCCTGCTGGCGAAGCTTGCATTTGACAATTTCCGCCCAAAGTCGCTTCTTCAACGGCCGACCCGCACCGATCTGGGCGTCGAATCGCCTTGCCTGCAGATGATGTCCCTCCACTGGAAGCAGCATTCCCACTACGTTGTGATTCCGCCCGCAAAGAACGAACGGCGCACCTCGTTCTGCCAAGGAGACCAGAACGTTGTTGGTGTAACTGAGACCGTGGGCGTTGCCGATCAGTGCGCCTACGTCGTCCAGTGGCACTTGGCCGAGTTCCTTCCGCTCCCCCGAAGTTTCCGCGATCACGAGAAAGCCTCTGGAAATCGTCAAGTGCCGCCCGTCCTCCGCAATCTCGACCACTCTTCCAAGCACGACAAGACCTACCCCGAAAAGCCGTAATCGCGCAGGTCTCCCAACACGGACACCGTAACCTTTCGCGCGCGCGACGTCATCAGCGACCCGGGCCTCTTGGACAGGTACTTGAAAGCCCCATCAGACTCGCGGTTGCGCGAATCGACGTTCGCTTCGAAATGCTCGGCAAGCAGTATCACACTGCTGCTCTTGATTACGTACACTCGATAGACAGCGTCGTGGCCGTCAATAGCCATCCTCACCGTGTCACCCACGACCAAGCGCGCAATAAGCTCCTTGCCGTTCTGCGCCACCTTTGGTCTTCTCAAGCGGTCAATGTCCGGACTTCGTGCGATCCGATATGCCTCGAAGGTGCTGACGACATCGCCCTTCCATCGGCCACGTTCGTCCTTCCAGATCTCAATGCAGTAATTGCTGTCGCCCTTGTAGCCTTTGTATGCCCGGCTTTCTCCGGTTTCATCGCGCCCGTGCCGATCGGGCGCCTTGTCCGATCGCATCGGAATTACTTTGAGTTTTTCCCGGATTCTGGTTCTCCGAACACGATTCGCCTGCTTGAACGCGTCCACTTTCTCCAAGAACGCCTTTCCAGACAGCCCGGCTGTCCAATCTAGCAAACGTTTCTGAAGCTCTTTGTCCAGGAAGTCGTAGCGCTCGATTTCTGCGGCACTCTTGAAGTCGTCGAGCATTACGCGATGGACGACAAAGCCGTCCGGCCGTATGCCGTAAGCCGTGTCGTTGTGCATTCCACCTTCGAATCCATGGTCCGGCTTGAAACTTACGATTACGTTTCGCACCGCCCTCGCCACGTGCTCCCGGTACGTGAGCCAAGGGAGTGGCATGGACTCGACCAGTTTGCTGAGTCGCTTCTCCCGGGCATCCGCGCTGGCGTCGGCGAACCGCTTCAGCAGAGATTGGTCGGTAACCGCGACTACGGCGGCATCGATCGCGTGGTGTCGATGATCGTTTCGATTCTTCTCTGCAGCGCCGGATAGCAATTGATTGAGACCGAATTTCCCCCGAAGCATTGCAGTCAGCCGCCCCGGAATCACGCGAACCCGGTTGGGCGGGCAAACAAGACAAAGATACTCGCGCGCGATTCGGGAAAGGTACGCGGTATCGTTGAGCGCCCTGGCGAGAAAATCCTTGTCCTCGCGAAGCCAGCGCTGATAGCCGTCCTCGGCAAATCGCTTCGCTTTTTCCCTGGGCATAAGTGCTGCCCGCTCCAGAATACCCGCGTAGTCATAATCGGCAGGCGAGTGTCCAAAAGCCTCAAACGGCGATCGATTGCCCTTTTCCCGGTTTGCCCGGCGCATCGCGACCGTCTTGTTGTTCAGGCTGTCGTCAAGGGTGGCTGAGAACGGAAGTATGTGGTCTATCTCGACCTCTTCCGACAGCAACCTGGAGATGCCGATCTGCTCGCCCGTGTACGGGCATCGCCGGTTCGTGGCATCCGCACGATTGAGCTCGACCCATAGCTGCATGCGCTGTGAGAGATCGCGCCGCTTCGCCCCGTCCAGGTTTCGCGGCGACAACCCGAGCACATTGCACGCCTCTTCAAGATAACTCTCGTTCTGTCGCTGCTTATCGGCTTGTTCCTTCCGGATTTCGTCCCGCCGCGCCTTGCCCTGCTTCAGCTCCCGGGCAATCTCGACAACGATCTCGGCCGGATGGCCATATCGGTCGATCAAGGCGTTGATCACCTTACGCAGCTCGTTCAACCCGATGTGAACGGTCGGGTTGGCGATCTTGCCGAAGCGCTTTTCCGGCGGATCGGCCGGGTCCCCGGTGCCGAAGCCGACGTGCCGCTGAAGGGCCTCGCCGTAATAAGGGAGCGCGGCCAGAATCTCCCCATCTTGCTCTGCGCGCGACAGTTCGCTATGACTGGCGAATCCGCCCTTCCGAACCGCGTCGGCGTAAGTTATAATTTCGGCCCTCAGCGCCGGTAGGATTCTAGTTACCGCGGCAGCGCTCAGGTTTCCGTAGCCTTCCGGTAAACCTGCGGCCGCGATCGCTTCCGCTCTCCCTTCGTCGACCTCGGTATTAGCCACTAACCAAGATACGAGTGCACTTTCGCTCGCTTCGTTTAGCAGTTGTTGGACGATTAGGTCCTGTTGCTCCTGCGCAATCGAACTCCACCGTTCGCCAAAGCGATCATGCCTTCCCAATGCAGCACTTGTCGCGTTTCCCTTGAGCCGGTCCCGCTTAACGTCCTCGATGTTGAACCTGGTAGATCCCGGCAAATTCAATCGCTTGCGGATCTTGGTGAATGTCGCATCGCCGCATTCGAGGAGTTCGACGACGGTATTGCGTTCCGCCAGAGTCAGTGGCCGTTCTTCCAAGCCTGGGCCGATCACCCTTAAATTGTTCGCCTCCTGATAGATCCGGAAACGCTGCACGCTCGGCAAGGCGATCGGCGCACGCTCTTCTTCCGGAATCAGAGTGCATCTTCCAGGTTTCACCGGCTTCAGCGGTTGCTGGTGGAACAGAATGTCGCGTAGCTGATCTCGACGCGCGTCGGTATAGCGTTCGGAATCAAACGCTGCCTGAGCCATCCAGAGCCTGTCGAACTCGTCGGCGATCATCGCGCGGTCGATGTATAGGTCGTACGCACGGTCCTTGGCCGACCGTCCGCGAAGGCGAGCCCGTACTGTCTCCCGACGTTCGTGCCGCCACGCCAGCCACTCGCCCACCGTTCTAGCCCCCTCTTCGATCAGCCTTTGCCTGAGTTGCTTGACCGCCGACTTGAGCAGGCCGTCTTCGCGGTCCTTGCGGTCAGTCTTTCGGTTGCTTTGAAAACCTCTTCGCTGATTAAGATGGAAAACCGCCCTGCCGAACTCCTCCGGCGTGAGGCGGCGCGTAAGTCCTTCCTTTCGCAGAAGATAGGGATCGAGGCTTACAAGCGCGTGGCGGGCGAGGGGCTCCTTCGGCCAGAAATTTAGGCTGACAAGCGCCTCCTGGAGCTTTGCTTTTCGCTTGAGTAGCCGATCCCGTCGTCGGCGCATCTGCCGCGCCATCCGCCTTGTCACGGCAAGAGAACTACCGTCCTTTGGGTTACGTCCGTCTGGGAATATCCGTACGCCCATCCGGATAATGGCGTTTGGTTTTCGCTGGTCATCCAGACGAACCATGCACCAGCCGATGGAACTCGTACCAAGGTCTAGCCCTAGTCGGTATGCCAGCCCTGAGCCCATTACGCGCCCCCATTTTTCTCTTACGATTGATTTTTACCCCGAACCGCCCTACTCTTCAATTGCACAGTTGATCGGGATTTGCGCTCTTTCCGCTAACAAGCCGAAAGGCACCAAATGAAAAGGCCGCTATACGCGGCCTTTTGCTTTTGAGAACCCGGTCCTTGCCTAACCTGGCTGGTTCAGTAGCCCCGCGCCCGGTCGACCAGGCCGTGCGGCGCTTCGCCGCGCTCCATGCGTCGGATGTTGTCGATCACCTGGGCCTGTACTTCGGACACGATGGTCGGCCCCGCGACATGTGGCGTGACCACGATCTTCGGATGTCGCCAGAACGGGTGGGTCGGCGGCAGCGGCTCTTCGCGAAACACATCCAGCATCGCGCCCTCGAGCTGGCCTGCGTCGAGCGCTTCGATCAGCGCCGACTCGTCCAGATGCCCGCCCCGGCCGATATTGACGAGATAGCCGCCGCGCGGCATCGCTGCAAATAGCCCGGCGTCGAGGATGTTGTGCGTCTGCGGCGTCAGCGGCAGCACATTGACGACCACGCGCGAGCGGGCGAGGAACGTCTGCAGCCGCGACGGCCCGATGAACAGTTCAACCCCGTCGATCTGCTTGGGCGAGCGCGCCCAGCCTGCCACCTGGAAGCCGAGTGCCGCGATGCGCTGCGCCACCACCCGGCCGATCACGCCCAGCCCCATCACGCCGACCGGAAGATCGCGGGCGAAGTAGGGGTCGAGTTGCTGCCAGCGCGCCTCGCGCTGCAAGGCCTCCAGCTCGGCCATGCGATGCTGATAGCGCAGCACCGCGTAAGCGGCATACTCCGCCATCTGCGCCGGGAAACCGGCATCGACGAGCCGCAGCACCGGCACCTGCGCCGGCAGCGCCGGATCGGACAGCACCGAGTCGACCCCGGCCCCCAGCACCAGAACCGCGCGCAGATTCGGCAATCCGGCGAGCGAACCGGCCGGAGGCCGCCAGGCCAGCACGTAGCGCACCGCCTCCCGCGCACCGGGATCCGGCCAGACCCGAAACGGCATGCCGGGAAACGCCGCGCCGAGCGCAACGCGCCAGGGCGCCGGGTCCTCCACCTCGCTGCAGAAAAGGACGCTCATGCCCGAAGAATTCGTGAGCCGCCGCCGTCGATCGGGGGCACGCCGCCGCGACGCCTACGGCGCCGTCACCTCCAGATTGTCGATCAGCCGCGTGACGCCGAGCTTGGCCGCGCCGAGCACCACGAGCTCTTTTGCGTCTTCGTCCGGCCGCTGCAGACCCCGCTGCGTGCGCACCACGACATAGTCGACCTGCCAGCCGTGCCGCGCCAGCAGCGCGCCGGCCGCATATTCCATCGCGATGAAATTGCGATCGCCGGCGAGAATGGCCTTCTGGATGCCGAGCATCGCCTCGCGCAGGCGCGGCGCCTCACGGCGCTCGTCGGCGGACAGGTAGCGGTTGCGCGAGGACAGTGCCAGTCCGTCTTCGGCCCGCACCGTCTCCGCCGGCACGATGCGAATCGGCAGCGCGAGCTGATGCACCATATGGCGGATCACCGCGAGCTGCTGGTAGTCCTTCTTGCCGAACACCGCGACGTCCGGCTGGACGATGTTGAACAGCTTGAGCACCACCGTGCATACGCCGCGGAAGTGGCCGGGACGAAAGCGCCCTTCGAGCTTTTCCGCCACCCTGGGCGGATCGACGAAGAACGCCTGCGGCTCCGGGTACATCTCCTTCTCGCCCGGGTGAAACACGATGTGATTGCCGGCCGCGTTCAGCTTGTCGCAGTCTTCCTGGAAGGTTCTCGGATACTTGTCGAAATCCTCGCCTGCGCCGAACTGCAGCCGATTGACGAAAATCGTCGTCAGTGTCAACGGCGCATGCTGCTGCCCAAGCTTAACCAGGCTGAGATGCCCGTCATGAATATTGCCCATCGTCGGCACGCAGGCGACCTTCGGCTCGCGGGCGAGCCTGTCGCGAAGCTCCGTAATCGTTGTTATCACTTCCATTTCTTGCGTCAGGCCTTTCTGGTCACGATGCATGTCGATTTCAATGGTCGCCTGTTCGGCAGCCGCCCGGTGCCGGCGAACGGCGGCATTGCCTGCCGCCGGCGCTGCGCCCGGACTGCGAACGCCGGAGCCGGCGCGCGCCCTTCCGCAAACAGGGGCGGTCAGATCGACGAAAAACTGTGCTCGGGTCCGGGGAAACTGCCGGCTTTCACTTCTGCGACAAAGTTTGCGACCGCCTGCTGGATCGAGGCCGCGCCAGCCATGTAGTTCTTCACGAAACGCGGCTTCCTGCCGGGATAGATGTCGAGCATGTCGTACAGGTTGAGAATCTGGCCGTCGCAATCCGGCCCGGCACCGATACCCATCACCGGAATATCCAATGCGTCGCTGAGCGCCTTGCCCACCGAGGACGGTACCAGCTCGATCACCATCAGGCTGGCGCCAGCATCCTGCAGCACCCGCCCCGCTTGCAGCAGCGCCTGCAGCGCTTCGTCGCCTTTGCCCTGCACCTTGTAGCCGCCAAGGGCGTGCACCGACTGCGGCGTCAGTCCGATATGACCGCACACCGGGATGCCGCGCGCCACGAGGAAGGCAACGGTATCCGCCATGATCTCGCCGCCTTCCAGCTTAATCATGTGCGCGCCGGCGCTCATCAGTCGGGCGGCATTCGCAAATGCCTGCTCCGGGCTTTGCTGGTAGCTGCCGAACGGCATGTCGCCGATGATCAGCGCGCGCTTCGTCGTACGGGCGACGCAGCGCGTGTGATAGACGATATCCTCCATCGTCACCGGCAGCGTCGATTCGTGGCCCTGGATCACCATGCCCAATGAATCGCCCACCAGAAAGGTGTCCACGCCGGCGGCGTCCAGTAAGGCGGCGAAGCTGGCATCGGTACAGGTCAGCATGGTGATGCGGTCGTGCTCCTGCACCATCTTCTGCAGCGTGGTTGTCGTGACCTTCATGTTTTTTCCTGAATCTTCATCGGGGTGTACGTACGGGCAGAGCCGACGTTACTGGCAGGGCACCCGCTGTCGCCGGCTATCCCGCCTTGCTGAAGAACTCCCTTGGCCCCCTCATTTCACTGATGCGGCGCAACAGTAAATCAAAATCGCTGCTGTCATCAACAAAGTTTAGTCGCTCGCTGTTTACGATCAGCAGCGGCGCCGCCTCCAACTGGTAGAAGAAGCGCCGATACTCGTCGGCCAGCCTGGTCAGGTAGCCTTCGGTAATTCCGCGCTCGTAGCCGATGCCGCGCCGGCGCACCCGCTCGATCAGCGTTTCGGCCCTTGCTTCGAGGTAGATCACCAGGTCGGGAACCGGCGCCTGCGGCATCAGGTGCTGATAGATCCGCTGGTACAGATTCAGCTCCTCGTCCGACAGCGTCAGCCGGGCAAACAGCGGATCCTTGTCCAGGAGGAAGTCGGCAATGGCCCCCCGATCGAACAGCCCGATCTGCGTCAGATCCGCAACCTGCTGGATGCGCTGGAACAGAAAGAACAGTTGAGTCGCGAGCGCGTGGCGCCGCTGGTCTTCGTAGAAGCGAGCGAGAAAGGGATTGGCCTCCGGCTGCTCCAGCAGGAGGTCGCGCCCCAGATGCTCGGCCAGCCGCCGCGCCAGACTGGTCTTCCCGGCGCCGATCGGCCCCTCCACGACGATATAGCGCGCCTTGTCAGTCACGGCCAAGCCGCCGCACTCCCTCTGTTGAAACGCGGGCTAGCAGCTGCGCCGCCGTGCCCAACGCTCCGATCGCGGCGTCGGGCGCGATTTCCGCGAGCGGCGCCAGCACGAACGCGCGTTCGTGCATGCGCGGATGCGGCACCGTCAGCGACGCCTCGCGGATGGCGACGTCGCCATAAAGCAGGAGGTCGAGATCCAGCGTACGCGGCGCGTTGCGCACGCTGCGCACCCGGAAATGCCCCTGCTCGATGGCGAGCAGTCCGGCGAGCAGTTCACGCGGCGGCAGCCCGGTTTCGAGCTTCGCCACCGCATTGACGAATTCCGGCTGCTCGAGAAGACCCACCGGCGCCGTGCGATACAGCGACGAGACCGCCAGCAGGCGGGTCGCCTCGAGCCGGCCGAGCGCGTCGATGGCCGCCCGTACCTGCGCCT
>CALJLA010000218.1 GCA_937983055.1 uncultured Pseudomonadota bacterium | reverse complement strand
GAGCTCATGTCAAATGCGTCGCCGGCCCGGCTTCAGGCGGCCTGCGCCAGGCCCGCCGCAAAGCGCGGATAGGTCTCGGCGATCTGCGCCCGGATCTCGCCGCGGATCGCCGCCAGCGTGGCCGCGTCCGGCGCCGCCGTGAAAGGCGTGCGCGCGGCGCAGTCGAAATCGAAGCCGGTGTTGTCGCGAATCTCCTCGACGCTGTGGCCGGGATGCACGCTCTCCAGCCGGAAGCGGCGGCGCGCCCGGTCGAACGAGAACAACCCCAGGCCGGTCAGCAGCGCCTGCGGGCCGCCGGTGCGGTGCACGCCCGGCTCGCTGGCGCCGGGTGCGCTGATGAAATCCACCTTCGGCACCATCACCCGCCGCGTGTGTTCTTCGCGAAACAGGATCACCTTCGGCACCAGGTAATACAGATACGCCGAGCCGAACGAGCCGGGCCAGCGCACCGCGCTGCGCGGATAGTCGCCGGTGCCGACCAGGTTGATGTTGGCCTGGCCGTCGATCTGCCCGCCGCCGAGAAAGAAGGCGTCGATGCGGCCCTGCGCGGCCAGGTCGAACAGCTCGACGCCGCCGCTGGTGAAGAAATTGTTCTCGGACGAACCGAGCACGGTGACGCGCATCGCGCCGCCCGAGCGCGCGCGCGCGAGCAGCGCGCCGGAGCCCGGCACCGGCGAGGATGCACCCACCGCCACATGCCGGCAGCCGTCGAGCAGCCGCGCGATCGTTGCGATCAGCAGTTCGGTGCGGCTGAAGGCGCTCATGCCGCCCGCCGCATGCGCAGCCAGTCGGCCACGTACTGGTCGAACCCCTGCTGCGTGCACGCCGCCGCGGCGTAGCGCGCGGGTTCCGCCTCGTCGTCGGGGTAGCGCTCCCACAGCGCCAGCGGCCAGGCGCCGCGCGGCGCCAGCGCCACCCGCGTGACGTAGATCGCGGGCAGCACGCCGGCGGCATACGCGGGGTCGCGCAGCAGATCGCCGTCGACGATCTCTTCCACGGTGACCAGGGTGCGCTGCGCCGCATGCGCCATGGTGGCCAGCTCCCGCTGGCGGCCGATGAAAACGTTGCCCGCGCGGTCGGCGAGCGGCGCGTGGAACAGCGAGACGTCCGGCCGGATGGCCGGCAGCAGCACGATGGGGTCGCGCTCGGCGAAGGGATTGTCGATCACTTTCCAGTCGCCGCGTGCCGCCAGCAGGTCGCTGCCGATCAGGCCGCGCAGCGGCATGAACGGCAGGCCTTTCTCGCCGGCCTGCAGCGCGGCGTACACCGCCGGGCAGGTGGCGTCCTTCATCGCGATCGAGCCGCGCGCGATGACGTCGGCGAAGCGCGGCCCGCCGCCGAATTCGCCCAGCGTCACCGCCGAGGTTTCCAGCGTGCGTACCGCGCCGCAGCCGATCAGGATGTCGGCCTGGATGCCGCCGGTCGGCACGCACACCAGGTGCAGATCGCGCACGCCGCGGCGCACCAGTTCGCGCGTCGCGCTCATCGCCACGCCGGAAGAATCCTTCGGCACGGCGAGCTGCGCGCCGCTGTCGACGGCGGCGGCAAGCGCTTCAAGGCTGACGATCGAGTCGGTCATGGACGGGCCGGCCGGAAGCCGGGTGGCGGGAAACCCACAGATTATGAAACCCGGGCGCTTTCTTCGCAAAGGCTGATTTGCATACGCGCTGCAACATGCGCGGGGAACTCCCGGCGTTTCCCGCTGACCATGACACTGTCAGATTGTCGCTTCACCGGATACCCCGTGGCGGGTATAGTTGAGCCCGGTGCGCATGCACTCACCGAAGAGCTAGACGCAGGGGCCAACGCGCAGGGGCTTCAATCGCGCGGGAACCAACACTGAACATAGTCTGAGGGAGGTTGTCATGGACCTGTCCACATTCACCCAGTCGCTGCAGTCCACACTGGGTACGCATATCCCCGCCATTCTCGGCGCGCTGGCGATCCTGATCGTCGGCTGGTTCGTCGCCGTGCTGGCTCGCGCAGGCGTGCGCAAGGCGCTGTCGATGCTGCGGGTGAACACCCGCATCAGCGAAACCACCGACGAGAAGATGGACGTCGAGGCGGGCATCTCGATCGGCGTGTTCTGGCTGATCATCCTGGTCACGCTGATCGGCGTGTTCAACACGCTGAATCTCGAGCTGGTGTCCAATCCGTTCAACGAGCTGCTCACCCAGGTGTTCGGCTACCTGCCGAGGCTGCTCGCCGGCGCCCTGCTGCTGCTGATTGCGTGGGTGCTCGCCACCGTGCTGCGCGCGCTGGTGTCGAAGGCGCTCGGTTCCACCAGCTGGGACAAGAAGCTCTCCGAGCAGGCGGGCATGGAACCGATGAGCCGCAGCGTTGGCAACGTGCTGTTCTGGCTGACCATGCTGCTGTTCGTGCCGGCGATTCTCGGCGCGCTCGACCTGCAGGGGCTGCTGCAGCCGGTGCAGGGCATGATCGACAAGACGCTGGCGATGATTCCCAACATCTTCGCGGCGATCGCGATCGGCTTCATTGGCTGGCTGGTGGCCAAGGTGCTGCGCGGCCTGGTCGCCAACCTGCTGTCCGCGGCGGGGCTGGATCGCGTCGGCGAGACCGCCGGGCTGAACAAGTCGGTCAGCCTGTCGCGCATCGTCGGCATGCTGGTGTTCATCTTCGTGTTCATTCCGGCGCTGATCGCCGCGCTCGATGCGCTGCAGATCGAATCGATCGCGGCGCCCGCGACCGACATGCTGGCGCTGATTCTCGAAGCGGTGCCCAACCTGCTGGCGGCGGCGGTGATCCTGGTGATCACCTGGTACGTGGCGAAGTTCGCCGCCGACATCGTCGGGCGGCTGCTTGCCGGCATGGGCTTCGACACCCTGCCCGAAAAGCTCGGCTTCACCTACGCGTTCAAGGCGCCGTTCACGCCTTCGGCGCTGGTGGGCGGCATCATCGTGTTCTTCGCCATGCTGTTCGCAGTGGTCGAGGCGTCGAACCGGCTGGGCTTCGATCAGGTGCGCGACCTGGTGAGCCTGTTCATCGAGTTCGGCGGCGACGTGCTGGTGGGCGGCGTGATCCTGGTGGTGGGCTTCTGGCTCGCGAATCTCGCGGCCAAGGCCATCGACAAGGGCAGCGGCGAGCGCACCAGCGGGCTCGCCCAGATCGCGCGCTTCGCGATTCTCGGTCTGGTGATCGCCATGGGCCTGCGGGCGATGGGCATCGCCGACGACATCGTCAATCTCGCCTTCGGCCTGACCCTCGGCGCGGTCGCGGTGGCGGTGGCGCTCTCCTTCGGCCTGGGCGGCCGCGAAGCCGCCGGCCGGCAGATGGAGCACTGGCTGTCGAAGCTCAGAAAAGAATAAGCAGGACAGGCACCAGGTAAATTGTTCAGGCGCGCCGTTGGCGCGCCTGTTCTTTTCCAGAGCCTGGCGCCTGGAGCCTATGTCCTATCGCCTGGCGCCCCGCAGTTATTTGATGGCGCCGGCAGTCAACCCGGCGACGATGCGGCGCTGAAACACCAGCACCAGCGCGATCAGCGGCACGGTGACGATCACCGAAGCGGCCATGATGTTGCCCCAGGGCAGCTCGTAGCGGCTGGCGCCGCTCATCAGCGCGATCGCCACCGGCACGGTGCGCTGCGCTTCGGTCAGCGTGAAGGTCAGCGCGAACAAAAATTCGTTCCACGCCGCGATGAAGGCGAGCAGCGCGGTGGTGGCCATCGCCGGCGGCATCAGCGGCAGGAACACCCGGGTCAGCGTCTGCCACGCGCTGGCGCCATCCACCATCGCGGCATGCTCCAGCTCGCGCGGCAGCTCGCGCAGAAACGTGGTGAGAATCCACACGGTGAAGGGCAGGGTGAACACCAGGTAGCTGAACACCAGGCTGGCGGGATGGTTGTACAGCCCGAGCGCGCGAATCAGCTCGAACAGGCCGGACAGAATCGCCACCTGCGGAAACATCGACACGCCGAGAATCGTCGCCAGCAGCAGGCCGCGGCCGCGAAAGCGGATGCGCGCAAGCGCATAAGCGGCGGTCAGCCCGGCCGCCATCGCGATCGCCACCACCGCCGCCGATACCGCGAGCGAGTTCGCGAGATTCCGGCCGAAGGGCTGCTCGCTGAATACCGCGGCGTAGTTGGCGAGCGTCAGCGCGCGCGGCAGCCAGGCCGGGTCGAACAGCTGCGTGGCCGGGCGCAATGAAGTGACGATGGCGTAATAAAAAGGAAACAGCGAGTACAGCACGATCGCCGCCACCAGCAGCCAGAACGCGCTTCTGCGCAGCGCGCTCACCGCAGCGTCCCGCCTTCGGTCAGGCGCACGCGCCCGGCGGTCAGCACCAGCGCCACCGCCAGCGCGACGATGAAGAACAGCAGGGTCGACGCCGCCGAGCCGTAGCCGACATCCTGAAAGTCCACCAGCTGTTGCCGCGCGAAGATCGACATCGACATGGTGTTGACGCTGTTCGAGGTGAGCACGTAGATCACGTCGAATACCCGCAGCGCATCCAGCAGGCGGAATACCGCGGCTACCACGATCGCCGGCCGGATGATCGGCAGGGTGATGCTGAAAAAGGTGCGCACCGGCCCGGCGCCGTCGATCTTCGCCGCCTGGTAGATGTCCTTCGGCACCAGCTGCAGCGCCGCCAGCGCCAGCAGCGCGACGAACGGCGTGGTCTTCCACACGTCCACCAGGATCACGCTCGCCATCGACAGCTGCGGGTCGGCGGTCCAGGCGAGCGGCTGCGCGATCAGCCCAAGCCCGAGCAGCGCGTGATTGACGATGCCGAACTGGTCGTTGAGCATCCAGCCCCACAGCTTCGCCGACACGATGGTGGGAATCGCCCACGGCACCAGCACCGCGGCGCGCACCAGGGCGCGGCCGCGAAAGTTCGCGTTCAGCACCAGCGCGATGGTCACGCCCAGCACGATTTCCAGCGCCACCGATGCGCCGGCGAACACCAGCGTGTTCGCCACCGCGCGCCACCACGGCGGGTCGGCGAGCAGCCCGTACCAGCGCCCGCCGTAGTTGGCGAGGTAGTTCTCGAAGCCGACCCACTGGCGCGCGCCGAGATCGCCGAGCCAGGCGTCGGTAAAGCCGAAGGCCACGGTGCCCGCCAGCGGCCAGGCCGCCACCGCCAGCAGCAGCACGACCGCCGGCGCGAGAAACAGCCAGGCGGTCGTCGTGCGCCGGCGGTCGAGCGCGGTTTGCGCGTCTACCACCGGCCGCCCCGCGACAGGCGCATCAGGCTGCGCTCGAGCGAGCGCAGCGCGGTGCCGGCGTCGGCCTGGCCGGCCAGCACCGCGTGCACCGCATACTGAAAGGCGGTGCTCACCCGGTTGTAGCGGTGGCCGGTCACCGCCGAGGGGCGGGTCACCGCGTCGTCGAAGGTCTGCGCGAAGCGCGCGAAGAACGGGTTGGCGCGCAGCACTTCCGGGTCGCGGTACAGCGCCGGCATCGTCGGGTTGAACGCGGCGGCGATCGCGCGCCGCTTCTGCTCGGCGCGGCCGGTGAGGTGCATCACCAGGTCCGCGGCCAGCGCCGGGTGGCGCGAGTATTTCGACACCGCGAGCTGCTCGCCGCCGAGCGTGGCGGCGCGCGCGCCGTCTTCCCCCGCCGGCAGCGGCGCGACGCCCACCTTGCCGCGCACCGGGCTGTCCGCGCCGTTCGCCAGCGGCCACGCGTACGGCCAGTTGCGCATGAACACCGCGTGGCCGCTCTGGAACACGCCGCGCGATTCTTCCTCGGCGTAGTTGAGCACGCCCCGCGGCGAAATCGTGCCCACCCAGCCGGCGGCCAGCGTCAGCGCGCGCGCCGCGCCGGGGTTGTCGAGGGCGATCGCGCCGTCGTCGGCGACGATGCGCCCGCCGCGGTGGCTGGTGATCCATTCCAGCGCGTTGCAGGTCAGTCCCTCATACGCGCGGCCCTGCCACACGTAACCCCACAGCCGCTCGTTGCCGGCGGCGCGCTCGGCCTGCTGGATGCGCTGCGCGGTCTCCGTCAGCGCGCGCCAGGTGGCGGGCGGCGGGAGGCCGTACTTTTCCAGCAGGTCGGCGCGGTAGTAGAGCATCGGCAGGTTGGCGAACCACGGCATCGCCACCAGGCGGCCGTTCACCGTGTTGTTGGCGACGATCGAGGGCAGATGCTGATCGACGCGCGCGCCGGCGTAGGGCGCCAGGTCGATGAAATGCGGCGCGAGAATGCCCGGCCACACCACATCGATCTGGAACACGTCGATGTCCGGCGCGCCGGCGGCGAGCAGCTGCTGGTACAGCGCAAGGCGCTCGCTGCCGGAGGCGGGCGTCGAGACCAGCTCCACCGTGTGCCCGGTTTCGCGCGCCCAGGCCTGCGCGCCCTCGCGGCACAGCGCCAGCTCCTGTCCCACCGCCCCGCAGGAGATCGCCAGGGTGGCGGCATGGGCGCTGCCGGCGGGCAGCAGCGCGTTCAGGGCCAGCAGCCCAGGCAGCAGGAAAAGACGTGTGCTTTCAACGAGTGGTCGGATCATCGTTCAATGGCGTGGCGTGCTGAAGCCGGTTGCAAGGGCCTGGCGCGCGGCCGGAACTTCGCGCACTGCTTCCAACGCAATGCTTAAGTCTATGATCCGCAGCGTCAATCGAAAACCTCCCAATTTGATAGGTTTGCTTTTGCCATTCCGTTGTCCTAATGTCGGATCGCGTTCCGGGCGCAATCGGGTTGCCGGAGCGCCGGCGGCCGAAGGGAACGGGCGCCGGACAAGGGAGGACGCGGCACCCGGAGGGCCGCCGTCCGTCAACAAGAACAACAGCACCAAGCGGCGCGCATGGACCGGTACCTCGGATGGCCGGTCGGCAGTGCAGACCTTGTGTGGGTGTTGGGTAGCCTGGCTCGGCTGCATCGCAGACCCTTCGATGCGGAACTGCTGCTCCAGCAGTTTCCGCCGCCGCACGCCGTCGAGTCGCTGCTTGCCGCCGCCCAGGCGCTCGACTTCGATGCCCGCCGGACGCATCAGTCGCTCGATGAACTGACCCGGGCGGATCTGCCGTGCGTCGCGGTGCTGGCAGCGTCGCTTTCCGCAGAAGCGTCGCCGCCCGCCGCCCGGCTGGTGCTGCTGACCGGCGTGGATGCCGGCCAGGTGCAGTACTTCTCCGCCGCCTCGCCGCAGCCGCAGACCGTGGCGCGCGCCGAGTTCGCGCAATCGTTCACCGGCGAAGTGGTGCACTTCAGCCTGAAGCCGGCCGCGCCGCAGGACGCCGACGCGCGCGCGCCGCGCCCGGCCTTCGGCTTTGGCTGGTTCGTGCCGGAACTGTTGAGGCACCGCAGGATCTGGCGCGACGTGCTGCTCGCGTCGCTGGCGATCCAGATTCTGGCGCTGGCCACGCCGCTGTTCACCCAGGTGATCATCGACAAGGTGGTCGTGCACCAGACCATGAGCACGCTGGCGGTGGTGGGCGCGGGGCTGGTGATGTTCCTGCTCTTTTCCGCGGGGCTAACCTGGGCGCGGCAGTATCTCATCCTGCACACCGGCAACCGGGTCGACGCGGTGCTGGGCAGCCGGGTATTCGAGCATCTGCTCAAGCTGCCGCCGCGCTACTTCGAGCACCGGCCCACCGGCGTGGTGATCACCCGCGTGCACGCGGTGGAGACCATCCGCGAGTTCGTCACCGGGGCGGCCGTGGCGCTGGTGCTGGACCTGCCGTTTCTCGCGGTGTTTCTCGCCGTCATGTTCTGGTATTCGTGGCTGCTCACGCTGATCGCGCTCGGCTTTCTTACGGTGATTGCCGCGATCAGCCTGGCGGTGGTGCCGACTCTGCGCCGGCGCATCAACGAGCAGTTTCTGCTCGGCGCGCGCAACCAGGCCTTTCTCACCGAGTACGTTTCCGGCATCGAGACGGTCAAGTCGCTGCAGATGGAGCCGCAGCTCCAGCGCACCTTCGGCGACTATCTCGCCGGCTATCTGAAGGCGGGCTTCCGCACCCGGCAGCTTTCCAACAGCTACAACGTCGCCGCCACCACCCTCGAGCAGCTGATGACGGTGGCGGTGCTGTGCGTCGGCGCCTGGTACGTGATGAACAACGTCGGCTTCACCATCGGCATGCTGGTCGCCTTCAGCATGTTCGCCAGCCGGCTGTCGCAGCCGGTGCTGCGCATCGCCGCGCTGTGGCAGGAGTTCCAGCAGGCGGCCATCGCGGTCAAGCGCCTCGGCGACGTGATGGACGCGCCCGCCGAGCCCTACGCCGTGACGCCGCAGCGCGAGCGCAAGGCGCGCGGCCGTATCGAACTCGACGGCCTGTCGTTTCGCTACGGCGAAGACCGGCCGTGGCTGTATCGCGGGCTCAATCTCACGGTCGAGCCCGGCCAGTGCGTCGCCGTCACCGGTCCGTCCGGTTCGGGCAAGAGCACGCTGGCCAAACTGCTGCAAGGCTTTTACCAGCCCACAGAAGGCAGCATCCGGATCGATGGGCAGGATATCCGCCACCTCTCCGCCAACGAGCTGCGCGCCCACTTCGGCGTGGTGCCGCAGGAAACGGTGCTCTTCTCTGGCAGCGTGTACGACAACCTCATCCTCGCCAACCCGCAGGCCGGCTTCGAAGACGTGGTCATCGCCTGCAAGGCCGCCGGCATCCACGACGTGATCGAAGCCATGCCGCAGGGCTACCAGAGCCCGCTCGGCGAGCACGGCGTCGGGCTCTCCGGCGGGCAGAAGCAGCGCATCGCCATCGCCCGCGCATTGCTCAAGCGGCCGGCAGTGCTGATCCTGGATGAGGCGACCAGCCATCTCGATGCGCAAACGGCGCGCGCCTTCTGGGCGACGGTGAATCACCTACGGGGACAGGTGACAGTCGTCGCCATCGCCCACGAGACGCCGGGCGCGATCGCGGTCGACCGGACAGTAGAACTCGGTGTCAGGCAGAACAGCGCATGAGGCTCTACTACATCAGCATCTTCAGCATCTTTCTGCTGGGTTTGATCTATCTGGTCGGGACAGGACTATTGGTGTGGTTCTGGTCCGGGCTGCGCCAGCGAATGAGGCGGGCGTGGGTGGTGATGGTTCCGCTCTTCGCGCTGCTCTACATCGGGCTGATTGCGGAGGAGTTGTGGATTGCCTGGAACTTCGGGCGGCTGTGTGCGAAGGATTCGGGGATATTCGTCTACAAGACGGTGGAGGTGGAGGGGTTCTATGACGCGACCCGTCCAACGCTTCCAGAGCCACGGACTAAGCAAGCTGCCCAAGACTTGGACCGCGGTGGCTATCGTTTCTACGAAATGGTACTCCCCGATCTCAAAGGCGGGCCAAGCAAAGTAGTTCACCTGGAGAAAAGAAACGGCGTGTGGAATGCCACCGTACTCAATCAACCCACGGCGAGGTATCACTACAAGTGGCCGCATGTGGATAGCCCCATGAGCCACAAGGTGGCCAAAATAGAACGAGTTGTTGAAGACGCCGAAAGTAACGAACTCATGGCGCGCGAAACCAAATATAAACGACAAGCACCTTGGTTCTACATCGGTTTGGATCGGCCAGTGATGCTCTGCCCAGCCCCAGGTGAACATCTTTTATCCAAGTACGGGTCGGTATTCAACCTTGCGCTAAAGCCGAAGCAGAAATAACTCGCCGGAATACGTTATGACAACCCTTCTGCACTACTACAAGGAGGTACCGGGGTCAGGCCTGTGGGTAACGGGGTAACGGGGTCAGGCCTGCGGGGTAACGGGGTCAGGCCTGCATAATTGCATAAAGGTGTTTTCGCAGAGCGTCGGCAACTGAGCCGGAACTGTGCGAAGACTTCTCCAGGCGGGCCACCAGATGACTCAGTGTGGAAGGCGAGCGGTCAAAGCGTGCAGCCACCTGCGCAAGCGTTGCCGCGCCGGTCTGCAGGCAAAGCCACGCGATCAGCGTTCTCGCCTGCGCCGGCGCGCGCTGCCTGCCCGGCGCCCGGAGCTGCGCCTCGCTCAGTCCGCTGGTCTGACACACCTGCGCGATCACCCGGGAGAGCGGCGGGGCCTTGAGCGGGCGCGCCTCAGGCCTCACCACCTTGCCCACGAAGTCCTCTTCCCCCACCACCCGCGCATCGGCCGTGCCGCCATAGAACACCGCGCTGTGCCCCTCGGCCTGGCCTGCGGCCACGAACGCCGCAAAGCGCCGCCGCGCCACGCCGGCCGTCTGGCCGAACTGCCCCAGCACCCAGTCGGTGCTGAGCCAGGGCAGGGATTCGCCACCCATGTACGCCCGGTAACTGCTCCAGCGGTAAGCGCCCGCGGCCCGGGTCATCTTCGCCCGCACCGGATTCAGGTGGATATAGCGGATGAGCGCCAGTCCATACCGGTCCTGATCCACCAGGTACGCCTTGAACCGTCCCTGGAACACATGCCCGGAGCGCTTGAGCCGGGTATTGAGATAGCGGGTGTAGCGAAACGACAGGTTCTGCAAGCCGCGCGACAGCGCCACCTCGCCCGCCTGCAGCGCCAGGTGCACGTGGTTGGTCATCAGGCAGAAGGCATGCACCCGGTAGCCAAAGCGCGCCACCCCGTCGGCGAGCAGGTCGTAGAAGGCGATCCGGTCATCCGGCAGGACAAACACATCCTGCCCGGCGTTGCCGCGCAGGATCACGTGGTAGAGCCCACCGGGCACATGCAGACGGGGTTTGCGGGCCATGGAAAAGAGGATAGCGCAGCAATATGCAGTTATACAGGCCTGACCCCAAGGGTATATGACCCCAAGGGTATACAGGCCTGACCCCAAGGGGAAGGTGTGGACCCCAAGGGGAAGGTGTGTCGGAGTCAGGTACGAACCTGAGTGAAAGGAAACCAAGCCGATGAGGTTCTACTACATCAGCATCTTCAGCGTCTTTCTGCTGGGTTTGATCTATCTGGTCGGGACAGGACTATTGGTGTGGTTCTGGTCCGGGCTGCGCCAGCGAATGAGGCGGGCGTGGGTGGTGATGGTTCCGCTCTTCGCGCTGCTCTACATCGGGCTGATTGCGGAGGAGTTGTGGATTGCCTGGAACTTCGGGCGGCTGTGTGCGAAGGATGCGGGGATATTTGTTTACAAGACGGTGGAGGTGGAGGGGTTCTACGATGATGTGATGGGATGGGGAGTCCGACAGCTGTCGGATTCCGGGTACAAGTTCATGGAGTCGAAGAGCGCCATTGACGGTATGAGATCCCGTGTTGAGGTGGCAGACGATCAAGCGCGAGATATGGCGATTGACTGGTATGACAAGAACCACGCGGGCAAGAAGACGCCACCGGATTACTACATAACGTATGAAGCGAGCGATGGGAGAAAGATCATAGTTTCTCCGGATCGCACTCGTGCGTGGCACTTGTTTAGGATCACGTCTCCCGCGGCGAGGTATCACTTCTTCAGGGATGCTGGAAGCGATACTGGGCACAAGCTTAGGAAGCAAGAGTCCCGTGTTTTGGATTCAAAAACCGACGACCTGATCGCTGAGTACCGTGTGTATATTCGCGAAGCGCCATGGTTCTACATCGGGTTGGACAGACCGAACATGGGCTGTGATAGCCCTGACGGGGGGCCACACAGTAAGCACAAGAACAGTTTCCTGATCTACAGGGACGTGCTGATGCCAATCAGATCACGAGGCGAGAGCACGCAATGACTATTGTCGACAACTACAAGTACGTACAACTGGCGACCGCCGCTTATGTGCGCCTTGGAAGTAGCCCCTGGGATGGTGCGACCTTCGTAACATTGGCAAGCTCGGACGAACAACAACGTCTCCCGCTGTCGATAGCGACGGCGTTATTCAATCCGGAGGACGCGAATGCGCCTCGCTGGAGGATTGCTCACTACCACGCTGGCGACGTGCCCGGCTACAACGACGACTCGGGTTTTGCCGCCACACTTTTCACGCGCGACGGAGAAAACGTACTAGCCATTCGCGGCGTCGAGCCTACTGCCTCTTGGGACGACTTCTTGCGAGATCTCGTTGGTTCAAGCGTGGGTGGGATTGGGCAACTAGGTGTGGCCGTTAACCAGCTCATTGACCTGGTGAACCTTGTAGAGCGGCTATACAGCTCAGGCATGGTCAATCAGGTTCGCGCAGAACTGACGCTAACCCGGCCGACAGCGGCCGATGCAAATTTTGTCCAACTGGGAGGTGCTCTGCCGAGTCCGCTGCCTTGGGTTGCGGATGTCAAAGTGCCGATTTACCTCTCTCTTACCACTTATCAGGTCCAGGGAGAGGGCCTTCTCGGCGAAGGAGACAAGATAACGCTGACAGGCCACTCCCTAGGCGGACATCTTGCAATAGCAGCAGCGCAGATCTTTGGCAGTCGAATTGATCCTGACGTTTACGTCTTCAATAGCGCGGGGTTTGATCCGATTTCGGTCAATCTCGCAGCCATCGCGCTTAGCGTGCCGAACAGATCCAGGCGATTCTCGCTCGTCGCCGGGATCAACGCCGCCGCCAAGGCTGTTCTCGCACGATCCCTTGGCCTTGGGACACTATTTCTTTCCGGCGAAGCTCAGCAAGCGAGCGTCGGGATAATCGATAGCTTGCGAGTCGCGGTGGGCGGGGGATCAGTCTTCTATACGGTGCACAGCCTCGAGGGGGAAGACAGTGCGCCTGGCAACGACCTCAGCCTGGTCGCCAGCATGTTCACCGACATGAGCTTCATTGGCCCCGAGATATCGGTCGGCACGGAGATCAATAGCCACGCCGTTGAGCAGCTCATGGATGCTCTGGCACTGCAGGCACTGTTCTACCGACTTGACAGCCGACTAACCGTGACCGAAGCAAAGAAGCTTATTGATGCTTCTCACATAAGCGCCGCTTTGAGCGAGGAAACTCTATTGGAGTCGCTCCACAAGCTGCTGATTCCCAATAGCCGACTTGCGGACTATGGTTTGCAGCTGCCAATCTCGGACGCCAGCGACGGTTTCTTTCCCTGGGTTGGCAAAGGGAGCATTTCGGCACGAGACGCGCATCACCTTGCAATACTCGAGGCTCACGCGCGCTTGGACGATCTCGAGCAGTCGGGCCATACGCTGGTGTTGGAAACCCTGGTGGGTAAGCCGCTTGATGAGCTTCTTTTGTCTGCCACCAATCCGGATCCGGTCGCGTCCTCCACGCTGGCCACGCGCTATGCGCTGAAGGAACTGATCCCCTTCACGGTAACCGGGCTTGATTACCGCAGCCAGCACAGCGCGGGCGGAGAGCTTGATTCATACGATCCGCAAATGCGGTCGGGAAGCTTGACTCAGGCTTGGATCAGCGATCGGGCAAAGATGCTGTATTGGAGCATCTTCACCAACACTTGGGATACCAATTTGGTGGTGCAGCCGGGCCTTGAGGCCTTGCGCTTGGAGGACATGCCTTCGTTGACGCGCGTTACCCTGCAGCCGGCCGGTACGGGGCTGCCGGTGACGAAAGTTTTGCCGAAGGTTGTCTTTGGCGGCGACTCCACCGACTCTCTCGTAGGTGCTGACAGTAGTGACCGCCTTTACGGCGGAGCGGGTACCGATGTGCTGCGTGGAAAGGAGGGCGACGACTACCTCGAAGGCGGGCGAGGGATCGATGTCTACTTCTATCGAGTAGACGAGTTTCTGCGCGACAAGGACGACGGCAAGGACACGATTCTCGACATCGACGGCTCGGGCATCGTGCATTTATGGCACCGGCGATGGGCGAAGACGCTGGAAAGCGCAGTGGCAGCGGATGCCAGCGTGCAGATCTCGGCGACGCAGTGGCAAAGCGCGGACGGCCGGTTGACTTACACGCTGCGCGAAGGGGAGGCGGGACGCTCAGATCTGGAGATCACGATAGCCGGCGGCTCGGGCGGCAGCCTGCGGGTCAAGGACTTTCGCAACGGGGATCTGTTCATCGATCTCTGGTCGGCGCGGCCGGCGCTGACGTTCGGCGACGCGAGCAATACCATTTCGGGCACGAGCCAGGGGGACAACATCGTCGGAACCCCCGCCAACGACCAGATCGAGACCTGGGGCGGGGCGGATCTGGTGCATGCGGGCGGCGGCGACGATCTGGTGCGCGGCGGCGACGATGCCGACTTTCTGTTCGGCGAGGCGGGACACGACCGGCTGTATGGCGACAGCGGCAGGGACCAGTTATTCGGGGGCGCCGGTGACGACGCGCTGTACGGCGGCAGCGGCGACGACATTCTCGAGGGCGGCATCGGCAACGATCAGCTCTCGGGTGAGTCCGGCAGCGACATCCTGGTTGGAGAAGAGGGCGACGATACGGTCTACGCGTCAGCCTACCGGACGCTCGCCGAGGCGATTCTGCTGGGCGAGAGCGAGGACTCGACCGGCGCGCGCGGCGACTGGCTGGATGGCGGCGAAGGCGATGACGTGCTGATCGGTGCCGCCGAGCATGATGTGCTGCTCGGCGGTGGCGGAAAGGACGTGATCGTCGGCGGGGCCGGTAACGACACCATTCAAGGCGATCGGGGCCGGGTCGTCGTCTCGCTCGACTGGTCGGTCGAACGCAGAATCATCGCCGTTGGCAACATCAATTGGTACGAACCGCTGTAGGGCAACGCGGAGCTTGCCGTAAGTCCCGCTGGCGCGGCCAGCCGCATTTACGGCGGCGCCGGCCAGGACTGGATCTTTGGCGAACTGGGCGACGACTTCATCGATGGCGGCAGCGGCCACGACGTATTGTTCGGCGGCGAGGGCAATGACGCGATTTTCGGCGGCACGGGCGACGATATTCTGGTGGGCGACAACCCCGGCGTGGTCGCATCAGCCGACGAAGGCAGTGACTACCTCGATGGCGGCGAAGGCGACGACACGCTGTTCGGCAACGGCGGCGACGATATCCTGATCGGCGGCCGCGGAAACGATCACCTCTACGGCGGCGCGGGCAGGGACGTCTATCTCTTCAGCCGCTGGGACGGCTTCGATACCGTCTTCGACGTCGCGCCGCACGACAAGGCCGCCGATGCCAGCGTGGTCGTTTTCGTCGACGAGCTGATCGGTCTGGGGCATGTGCGCTTCCGCCCCGGCAGCCTGATCATCGATCTCGGCCCGGCGGACCCCGACGATCCGGCCTCGCCGCGCGACATGATCCGCTTCGCCGACTTCAACGTGCTCGACCCGTATTCGACGCGTGTACTGAGCGTGATCCAGTTCGCCAACGGCGACACCATGACCTTCGAGGACGTGCTGGCCCAGGGTTTCGACATCGACGGCACCGAAGGCGACGACGACGGGTACTCGAATGCCGTGCTCACCGGCACCGCGGTCACCGACCGCATCCGCGGCTTCGGCGGCAACGACGAGCTGCAGGGCCTCGATGGCGACGACGTGCTCGACGGCGGCGCGGGCAACGACCGGCTGTTCGGCGGCGGGGGCAACGATCGTCTGCTGGGGGGCGACGGCGCCGATGCGCTGGTGGGCGATGCCGGCAACGACCGGCTGGAAGGCGGCGGCGGGCGCGATGCGCTTTGGGGCGGCGCGGGCAACGACTGGCTCGCCGGCGGCGGCGATTTCGACCGGCTGTTCGGCGGCGCGGGCGACGACACCTATCTGTTCGACGAACAGGACACGGTGTTCGATGTGGAGGGCGAAACCTACATTGCGCTCGCCGACGGCCTGCAGGCGGAGGATCTCGAGCTTCGGCGGCTGATCGTCAACGGCCAGGTGGTCTACCAGCTTCGGCGCAGCGTTGCCGCCGGCGGCAGCGCGTTTGCCGAGGGCATGGGCATCACGGTCGGCACGGATGAGCGGCTCGCAGGATTTGTTCTCGCCGACGGCACGGTGCTGGATCGAGAGCAAATGCTGCGGGCTGCGCTGGCGGATGGCCGCGTGCTCGGCGGCGGCGACGGCGACGATCTGCTCGAAGGCTACGGTGGCAACGATCTGCTGCAGGGCGGCGGGGGCGACGATGTGCTGCGCGGTTATCGCGGCAACGACCGCCTGGAAGGCGACGCCGGCCACGACTGGCTGGAGGGCGGCGCGGGCGACGACTGGCTTATCGGCGGCGATGGCGACGACGTGCTGATCGGCGGCGCGGGCAGCGACCGCCTGACCGGCGGGCTCGGCGCGGATGTCTATGGCTTCGGGCGCGGCGCGGGGCGGGATGTCGTGGCCGACGAAGGCGATGCCGATGCCGTCGACACGATCTTCGTCGAGCCCGGCATCGTCGTGGCCGAGCTGACACTGGCGCGCCGCGCGAACGGAGACCTAGCGCTGACGCTTGCCGGCGGCGCGGACGAGCTGGTGGTGGAGGGCTACTACCTTAACCCTGCCAACCGCGTCGAGCGCATCGTTTTCGCCGACGGCGGCGAGATCGACGCGGCCGCGCTGGACGCGTTGCAGGTGCCGCCGATCGAGGGCACCGACGCGGACGACTATCTGCTGGGCACGGCGTACGGCGACACGCTGCTCGGCCGGGCCGGCAACGACTGGCTGGACGGCGGCGGCGGCAATGACCGGCTGGTCGGCGGCGCCGGGATCGACGCCTACTGGCTGACGCTGGCCGGCGTGCTCGACCGCGCGATCGAGGACGGCAGCGAGGCGAGCGTGATCCGCCTCGGGCCGGGCCTGCAGTTCACCGACCTGCGCGCGGTGCGTGCCGGCGACGATCTGCAGCTGCTGATCCGCGGCAGCGGCGACGGGCTGATCGTGCAGGGCTATTACGCGATCGGCGGCGACTGGTCGGTGACCGCGTCGACCGGCCAGACCCTGAGCCTGCCGGCGCTGATCGAGCAGCTCGCCGCAATCGGCGGCGTCGAAACCGTGGATCAGGCCGCGGCACGCTTTCTCGACGCGGCCCGCCGGGAGTTTCTGGCGGAACTGGCGAGCTTCGGCGCGAGCGGCGATATCCGCATCAATCCGCAGCACGGCGACGATGCGGTAATCTATCGCGAGCCGCCGTGGGACGTGACGGTGGAAGACGGCCGCTACGTGCTGAACATCGCGCGCATCTCGGCGGGCGCCTCGGACAGCGTGCTCGACTTTCGCTACAGCGGCGTGATCGTCGCCGATGCCGGCGACGGCGACGATCTGGTCTACGCCTACGGCTGGGGCTACTCGCAGATCGGCGACTTTCTGTACGGCGGCGGCGGCGACGATCGCATCGTCGGCACCTTTGTTAACGACGTGCTGGCCGGCGGCCCGGGCAACGACTATCTCGGCGGGTCCGACGGCAACGACACCTATCTGTTTTTCTACAACGACGAAGGCTTCGACATCGTCGACGAGGCGATACCCGACCTCACGCTTGCGGGCGGCTATTACACCTTCGCCAGCGGCCGCTACAGCACCGATACGGTGGAGTTCGGCGAGGGCATCGAGTTCGACGCGCTGGACGTGAGCGCCGGGCAGTTCGATGCGACCACCCTCGGCAGCGGCCCTTATGCCCGCGCGTACGAAACGCTGGACATCAGCTGGGCGCCGGGACGCGGCGTTCGAATCCTGCTGCCGGACGTGGCGGACCCGTCAGTCGCCAGCGCCCTTGCGAATTTTGCCGGCGAGTCCTACGGCATTGAGCGTTTCGTTTTCGCGGACGGGTCCGTGCGCACACTGGAGGACATGCTGTTCGTTCTCCAGAATCCGCGGCGCATGTTTGGCACGGAGTTCGCGGACACCATTTACGGGGACGCCAGGGACAACCAGATCCTCGGGCTCGGCGGAGACGATTTTCTCGGCGGCGGCCCGGGAGACGACCTGCTCGATGGCGGCTCGGGGAACGACTATCTGTTCGATTACGAGGGCTCGGATACTTATCTGTTCGGTCGCGGCTACGGGAGCGACCAGATCAGCGAGGGAGGCGAAGGGTTCGACGTCCTGCGTTTCGCCGAGGGCGTGGCGCCTTCCGATCTGTCGGTTCTGATTGGAAACCGGTGGAGTGCGTCGCTGATCCTCGCCATCGCGGGCACGCAGGACCTGGTCGAGATCATGGGCTGGTTCGCGGACGCGCCCTGGAACCCGACGACCATCGAGCAGATCGCGTTCTCGGACGGGACCCTCTGGGATCGCGCGGAGGTACTCGCACGGCTCCAGGCCAACAGCGCGACCGACCAGGGCGATTTTCTGATCGGTTTGCAGCGAGCGGACGTCTTGGACGGATTGGAGGGCGACGATGCGATCTACGGGCTCGATGGTGACGATTTGCTTCGGGGCGGCGCCGGCAATGACTATATCGAAGGCGCAGGCGGTAACGACATCCTGCTCGGCGATGACGGCGACGACGATCTGGAGGAGTGGGCTGGAAACAACCTCCTCGATGGCGGCGACGGCGACGACTACCTGCATGCAGAAGGTCTGCCGAGTGTTCTGATCGGCGGCCCGGGAGATGACTGGGTAGATTCGTTCGGTGCCAACAACGTTGTATTGTTCAATGCCGGCGATGGGGCCGATTTGCTGTATGTTAGGGATGAGTTGACTCTCTCCCTCGGCGGAGTCGATCTTGCAGACTTGGTCCTGAGTCTCGATGCGCAGGATCTGACTCTCGAGTTGGGTAGCACCGACCGGGTCACGCTCACGCGGCGCTATGAAACCGATCCCGGTGCATGGCCGGCCATCAGACTGCAACTGATCGGCGAGGACATTCGCATCTACGACCTGAGCGCCGCCATCGCGATTTTTCTCGACCTGACCGCAAGCGATCCGGCCCTTCGGCTGCCGATTGGGGGGCTGCTGCCAGCCTCCTTGCTGAATGTCTCGATCGACCATGCCTACGGCGGGCCGCTTGCGTACAACTATGCGCGCACTGGGGGGGTGCTTCCCGAGCAGGCATCGGTGCTTGGGGTCTTGACCCATGTGAACTTCGGCGCGCAGCTCCAGTTCATTCCCGGTGTAATTGGTCCTGATGCAATCGGCACCGAGGGAAGCGACGTTCTCGTCGGCAGCGATAGCCCCGAAACCCTGCGCGGCGGCGACGGTCCCGACTGGCTGGATGCCGGCGCCGGCGACGACACGCTGATCGGCGGGCCGGGGGCGGATGTGCTGATGGGCGGCCCGGGGGCGGACACCTATATATACAGGCCGGGCGACGGCGCCGATACGCTGTGGGACCCTTCGTCGCCCGGGGCATCGAACACGCTGGTGTTCGGCGAAGGCATCTCCAGCGCCGACCTCACGCTCGGTCTCGGCTCGCTGGTGCTGCGCATCGGCAGCGCGGGCGATGCCATTCATCTGACGAGCTTCGACCCGCTCGACCCCTACGGTCCGCGCGACATCGACCGCTTTCGTTTCGCCGACGGCAGCGAGCTGAGCTACGAGGCGCTGCTTGCGCGCGGTGTCGACGTTCTCGGAACCACGGGCGACGACATCGTTACCGGCACCAGCCTGGCCGACCGTCTCGACGGCCGCGCAGGCAACGACACGCTGCTGGGCGGGCTGGGCGACGACACGTATCTGTTCGGCCCCGGCGGCGGGCGCGATCTGATCCGCGAGGTCGCGTCTTCAACCGATGTCGACAGCCTGCGGCTGTTCGCGAACCCGAATGATGTGCAGGTAACCCGAGAGGGCGCGCTGCTGGTGCTGAGCCTGCCGGGCACCGCCGACCGCGTTGCGATCGACTGGTTCAGCAATCCCGCCGCGCGCATCGAGCGGGTGGTGTTCGCGGACGGCACGGTGTGGAGCGGCGAGCAGCTCGAAGCGCGGCAGCCGGGCGCCGTCAACCGCACGCCGGTGCTGAACCGGCCGCTCGACGATCTGCAGGCGCTGGAAGACCAGCCGTTCGGCCATGCACTGCCCGCCGACAGTTTCCACGACCCCGATGCCGGCGACACGCTGCGCTTCTCGGCCACGCGCGCCGACGGTTCGCCGCTGCCGGACTGGCTCGCGTTCGACGCAGCGAACCGCCGCTTCGACGGCACCCCGGCCAACGAGCAGGTGGGCGCGCTCGACATTCGCGTCACCGCGACCGACGCCAGGGGGCTGACCGCCAGCGACGACTTCACGCTGACGGTCGTCAACATCAACGACGCGCCGGTCGCGGGGCCCGACGCGCTGGAGATCGCCGAGGACGAATCGACCGGCAACATCGCCGCCATGCTGCTGGAGAACGACAGCGATGTGGACGCCGGCGACCGGCTGGCGCTGAGCGCGGTGGATGCCTCGGCAAGCCTCGGGCGGCTGACGTTCGACGCGCAGGCCGGGTGGCTTTCGTACCATGCGCAGGGCGCGCTGGTCGACGCGCTGCCGGCGGGCGCAACCGCCACCGACGCTTTTACCTACACGGTCGTCGACACGGCCGGCGTACTCGCCAGCGCGCAGGTGACGGTGACGGTCGCTGGCGTCAACGACGCGCCGCGCGTGATGGCGGCGATTGCGGCGCAGAGCGCGCTCGAAGACGAAGCGTTCGTGTTTCGCTTGCCCGAGCACGTGTTCGTGGATGTGGATGCCGGCGACGCGCTCAGCTACGCCGCCACCCGCGCGGACGGCGGGGCGCTGCCGGCATGGCTTGCCTTCGATGCGGCTACCCGCACCTTCAGCGGAACGCCGCTGAACGAGGATGTCGGCGCGCTGGGCGTGCGGGTGACCGCGACCGACGGCGGCGGACTGAGCGCCGCGGCGAGCATTGATCTCGACGTGGTCAACGTCAACGATACGCCCGAGGCGGTGGGCGCAATCGCGGAGCTGTCGGCGTTTGCCGGCCAGCCGTTCGCGCACCGCTTTTCCGGCGACCTGTTCCGCGATGTCGATGCCGGCGACCGGCTGGCGTACACGATTGTCGCGGCGGACGGCGCGGCGCTGCCGGGCTGGCTGGCGTTCGATGCGGAAGAACGCGTGCTGTCCGGCGTGCCGGCGCTGTCCGACCTGGCGGCGCTCGATCTGCAACTGGCGGCGACCGACCTGGCCGGCGCGGGCGCGTCGCTGCCGTTTCGCCTGAGCGTCGGCGGCGCGCTGCACGGCGGCGCCGGGCACGATCGACTCGACGGCGGGCCGGGCGACGACCTGCTCACCGGCGACAAGGGGCATGACGAACTGTTCGGCGGGGGCGGCGAGGATGTGCTGCTCGGCGGCGAGCGGCACGACAGCCTTTACGGCGGCGACGGCAACGACCTGCTGCTCGGCGGCAAGGATCTCGACCGCCTCTACGGCGGCGCCGGCAACGATCTGCTGATCGGCGGCGGGATGGACGATCTGCTGGAGGGCGGGGCCGGGCACACGGTCATCGCCTTCAATCGCGACGACGGGCGCGACGAAGTTCGGCTGGGCGAAGGCGCCGCCACCGTCTCGCTCGGCGGCGGCATCGCGTACCAGGATCTGCGGCTTCGGCAGGACCGCGACCACCTGGTTCTCGAAACCGGAGAGGGCGACCGGCTGACCTTCGCCGACTGGTACCGTGCCGGCCGCCAGGGCGGGCCGGTGCGGCTGCAGGTCGTCGCTGCGGCGATGGCGACGTTCGATCCCGGCGGCGGCCACCCGCTGCTCGACCAGCGGGTGGAAACCTTCGACTTCGATGCGCTAGCGGCGGCATTCGATGCGGCCCGCGGCGGCCAGCCGATGGCGCAACAGTGGAGCGTGATGAACGCGCTGCTCGATGCGCACCTTGCCGGCAGCGACACCGAGGCGATGGGCGGCGACCTCGCCTACCAGTACGGCTTGAACGGCACGCTGTCGGGCATCGGCCTCACCGCCGCGCAGGACGTGCTCAACGCACCGCAGTTCGGCAGCGCGCCGCAGGCGCTGCGGCCGCTGGAATCTTTGCAGCAGGGACCGATCCGTCTCGCCTAGGAGGCGACCATGACCTATCGCTCACCGGCTCGGCGCGACAGCGCCGAGTTCTCCCCCGCGATGCTGCAGTTGCAGTCGAGCGCGCCGTCGCCGCTGCCGCGCGCGGTGATCCTGCTGCTGGCCGGGCTGCTGGCGGCGACGCTCGCCTGGGCGGCGCTCGGGCGGCTGGACATCGTGTCGGTGGCGCAGGGGCGGCTGGTGCCGCAGAACCATGTGCAGGTGGCGCAGCCGGCCGACGGCGGCATCGTGCGCGAGATCCTGGTGCGCGAAGGCGAGGCGGTAAAGGCCGGGCAGGTGCTGGCGCGGCTGGATGCGTCGCTGTCCGAAGCCGACGGCCGGCAGATCCAGAACGACCTGGTATTGCGGCGGCTGCAGCTTCGGCGCATCGAGGCCGAGCTGGGCGGGCGCGAACTGCGCCGCCTGCCGGACGATCCCCCGGAACTCTACGCCCAGGTGGTCTCGCAGCAGCGCGCCAACCGCGCGGCGCATCTCGATGCGCTCGGCGCGCAGCGCAGCGTGCGCGCCCGCGCCGAGCAGGACTTGAACAGCGCGCTTGAGCGCGAAGCCAAACTGCGCCAGACCGCGCCGATCTACGAGGCGCAGGAAAAAGGCTGGAAGCAGCTCGCCGACGAAGGCTACGCCGGCCGGCTGCTGGCGCTGGATCGCGAGCGCCTGCGCATCGAGAACGAGCAGGAACTCAAGGCCCAGTCCCATGCCATCGGCGCGCTCAGGGCCGCCATCCAGGAAGCCGACACCCGCGTCGCGCAGATCGCCTCGACTTACCGCCAGTCGCTGGAAGCCGAGCGCCTGCAGACGGTGGCCGAGCTGCAGCGGCTGGAAGAAGCCGGGCGCAAGCAGTCGCGCCGCCACGAACTGCTGGAGTTGCGCGCGCCGACCGACGGCGTGGTGAAAGAGCTGGCCACCCACACCGTCGGCGCGGTGGTGCAGCCCGGCACCGTGCTCTTTACCCTGGTGCCGCGCGACGAGCCGCTTCGCGCGGAAGTATGGGTGGCGAACGAGGATGTCGGCTTCGTGCGCGAGGGGCAGCCGGTGCGGGTGAAGGTGGCGGCCTATGCCTTCCAGAAGTACGGCATGGTCGAAGGCAGCGTGATTCACGTCGGCGCCGACGCCACCGATCTCGCCAGCCGCGACCAGCCCGCGCCGGCAGCCGGCAGCCCGCGCTACCGCGCGCTGATCGCGCTCAACCGCCAGAGCATCGACCGCGACGGCTTAAGCCATGCCCTTGCGTCAGGCATGCAGGTCAACGCCGAGATCCGCCTCGGCGACCGCACCGTGCTCGAGTACGTGCTCTCGCCGCTGCAGAAGGCGTTTCACGAGGCGGGGCGGGAGCGGTGAACCGGCGATCGAGGCGGTCTTATCGTGGCGCTACCCAAACAGTTAGCGACGGATGCATGGTTTCCAGAACGTCGATAAAGCTTCCCCAAAACCTGAAAGACCGTATTGCAGCGCTCGCGGAGAAGACTGGGCGCAGTGCCCACAGCCTGATGGTCGACGCCCTTCAGCGGGAAGTGGAGCGCGAGGAGCGAATGCAGGACTTCGTGGAGGAAGCGCAAAAAGCCGACTCCGATATCGACCGCACCGGGAAGGTCTACGCGGCGCAAGATGTGCACGACTGGCTCGGAAAGCTCGCTGCAGGAGAAAAAGCGGCGCGTCCCAAGCCTCAGCGCAGGTAGCAGGTACGGCGCACGTCGGGCAACAACTGGGTCGGGCTCGGGCGGCCTGGCGGCCAAAGTCCACGTTTTTCACGCGGCCTCTGTCCCGCCGTCGGTCCCGTCCCGGTCACATACAGTAGCCCGCAGATCAAGACCACCTTCCCATCGAGATAGGCGAAAAGTTTCGCGATCTCTTCTCGGCTGAGGACCACCGGTACGCGATGCCGTTTGGCAACCCGGCCGATCTCGGTCGGCTAAGGCAACTCGGTGTCGAGTAACCCTTTGTAAAGCAACAACAAAGCGAAAAGCGCGTGGCGGTGAGTCGACGTCGATATCCGCGTGTCATTGGCAAGCCAGGACAAGAAAGCCTCCACCTCGGCATGGCCGATAGTCTCCGGATGGCGAACGCCATGCCGCCGCGTGCAATTCCTGCCGCAGTAGACGTAGGCCTTTTCAGTTCCTATGCTGTATTGAAGGCATCGCACCCGTTTCCGCAGGCGATCCTGCACCTTGACCGGTTGCAGCGGCGGGCGGCTGCCAAGATTCGGGGTGTTGCTATATGTATTCAACCGTACAGCAAACGTCTCCTTTGCGACCATGCGAGCGAAATTCCGGGTTGTCTGTAGCCGGTGCTATGAGGAAGCAGGTCATGTTATTCGTCACATTGCACGTGTAGATCTAGTTAGCCGTCAAGGGTGGATACTGGTGGGAAACAAACCAATCTTTGATCCCGTGAATAGAACGCTTCAAGACGCACGTGGGGACATCCTGAAGCATGTGAACTGCCCGCGGCTGAAGTCTTGGCAACAGCTCGTGCCGGTCGGAAGTCGCGGGGTTGGGCAGCGGCTTTGCGATTCATGTGACAAAGCAGTGCTAGATACGGCACAGATGACTCCTGAAGAGATTGTCCGTGCAGCGCATGACGATCCTGAAGTGTGTTTTCGCATCCGACTCGGTCAAGACAACATTGAAATAAAGGTGAGTAATGGCCAGTAAAAATGACAATCGAGCGATTCGCGTAATCCGCACGGCCAGAACAGAGGAAGATATCAATCAAGCCGCACGCGAGGGCTACTTCCCGCTAGTAAAGAAGGTATCTCCTTCGCCAGAGATTCGTTCAAAGTTTGCTGTCTATCAAAACCCGAAAACCGGTGAAATCTCGGTGGTTGGCGACTACCGTGCAGCACGTGGCGGAGACGAAGTAATCGAGTTCACTTTCTACTATCCACACAACTTTCCCAGTCCATTCGCGGCTTACTTGATCCCCCCGGGTCTTCAAATTGGCGAGGTGGTTATTCTGGAAGATCTCATCGACGACTTGATCGGCGGTCGCTGGAACCAAGGAGACGTATATCGCCTGAAGTCGTGCGAGGCAGAGTGGAACGGCAAGGACTTCATAATTCATTACGATGAATCCATGGTTTTTGGCTTTGTTGGTTGATTCGCGGGTTAAAGGGGGAAATGATGGTTAACAAATCGTTGCAGCGGACTTTCTACCCGCAACCCATTTTTGCTGCCGCAGAAACGGACGTCGCGTCAAACGCCGCTGAACTCAGGCGTTAGAGGGCACAGGGGAACCAACGGGGTCAGGCCTGCATAATTGCATAAAAGTGTTCTCGCAGAGCGTCGGCAACTGAGCCGGAACTGTGCGAAGACTTCTCCAGGCGGGCCACCAGATGACTGAGCGTGGCAGGCGAGCGGTCAAAGAGTGCAGCCACCTGCGCAAGCGTTGCCGCGCCGGTCTGCCTTCAGAGCGGCCGGATCACCGCTCTGGCTTGAGTCGGCGCGCGTAGTCTGACCGCCGCTGGGGCTCTACCGTGAGTCAGCCCGCGACGACGTCGACGATGCGCGGCAGCATCGGGTGCAGGTGAACGGTCAGCCGCTTCGAATCCTGCCAGGCGGGGAACTCGCTGGTGTCGGTCATGAATCGCGACTGCATCAAGCTGGAATCGACCGTCACGCTTCGGGTGCGCCGGCGGTCGCGGCTGCCGGAAAAGCGCAGCCAGTTGCCCAGCGCCCAGAGGATCTGAACGACGCCGATCGCCGCAATGATCGTGGCATAAAGGCCCAACATGCCGAGCAGCGTCTCCCACCCGTGCTTGACGACCATGGTTTCGTACAGCGTCGAATAGCCGAGCCACCAGGCCAGCAGGGTCGCCAGGGGCAGCAGGAGGTAGACGTAGAAAGTCCACAGCGCTGCGGTGAGCAGGCCGAAGATCAAGCGCTGTCCGTGCGAATGCAGTTCGGGTCTGTCGATGATGAGTTCGGTCATGTGGTGTGCAGTCCCCTGTCTGGGCTGCGCCAGGTGGCGCGGGCGCCGGTTTTGCGGAAGAACGCGAGTGGTGTGGCGGCGACCGTCGTAAAGACGTTCAGCAGCCAGAAGACGATCGGATACCAGATCATCCAGAAGAAGTAGCGGAACAGGCCTTTTTCGTAGCGCGAATCGATGGCCAGGCTCACCGCGATCTGCAGCATGCAGGTAACGCCGATCAGCACGCCTGAAAAGCCGGGGAGCAGGGTCGGCACCTGCAGCGCCTGCGGCAGTTCGAACACCTTGCCAAGCCCCCAGAGCAGAAACGTGGCGAGCATCGCGTGCGCCCACAGCATGCTCAGGAAGTATTCGAGATAGACGGGCCACATGCGGCGCTCGCGCCAGCCCCGCACCTGTCGCGTGTGCCGCAGGATGACCTGCGCGCCCCCGATCGCCCAGCGCAGCCGCTGGCGCCACAGTCCGGGCAGCGTTTCCGGCATCAGGATCCAGCACTGCGCGCGCGGCTCGAAGCGCACGTCCCACTTGGCGATCTCGAGCTTGGAGGTGATGTCGATATCCTCGGTCAGCATGTCCTGGCTCCAGTAGCCGACATGTGCGAGCGCGGACTTGCGGAAGCCGGCAATGACGCCGGAGATGGTGAACAGTCGCCCATAGGTGCGCTGGGCGCGCTTGATCAGCCCGACCATCGAGGAAAACTCCCCGATCTGTATGCGGCCGAGCAGCCCGGAGCGGTTGCGTATGCGCGGGCTTCCGGTCACCGCGCCGACGCGGGCGCTGGACTGGAAGTGCCACACCATCCATGCGGCGGCATGCGGCTCCAGCGCGGCGTCTGAGTCGATGCAGATGAGGAACTCGTGGCGCGACAGCAGGGCGCCGCTGGTCAGCGCCATCGCTTTGCCCTGGTTGGAGGCGTGATGAATGACCCGAAGGCGTTCGTGGCGCCTGGCGAGCGCATCGAGAATCGCCCCGGTGCGGTCGGTGCTGCCATCGTTGATCGCGAGAATCTCGAAGTCCGGATACTCGTGCCGCAGCAGGAATTCAATCGTCTCCGCGATAATCTTTTCGTCGTTGTGGCAGGGCACCAGAAAACTCACTGGCGGGTAATGGTCCAGCGGCGGCGGCGAATCGACCTTTCTGCCGTCGCGGGCCTCGTAGTGAAAAAAGTAGAACAGCGCGCCGATCATCCACACGTAAGCCATCAACAACGGGTAGTTGAAGGCAAAGCCGAAGAGGATTGCGCCGGCCAGTCCAAACGTTTCAGCGCCCATTGGTTCAGTCCTCGCGCGGGAATGACTGCAGCGAGATGGCCCGCTTGATGCGGGCGAGGTCCGGACGATCGCGCACGAAGTCGTCCGGGTAGTAGCCGAAGTTGATCGCGCCGAGCCGCTGCAGGCCTTCCATCTGCGCGGCCAGCGTTGCGTCCGATACCGGCTGACCGGTTTTCCAGTCCACCGCCTGCAGTTCGAACACGGTCTTCCGGAGCGCGCCGGGATGCGCCGCCACCGCCGCGACCAGTGCCCGCAACCAGCGATCGGGCTGCGGCGCGCCCTCCATGTACGGCATCGCCATCAGGGCGGCGTGGTCGTACGCGTCGATGAATGCCGGCAGCGACTGCGCGAACCAGGCTTGCGATTCGGGCTGCAATACCGGCAATGCGTAAAGATTTCGCGCAGTGCGGATTGCGCCCTGGTAGCGGCGCACGCGCGCCGTCAGCTCCGCGGTGAAGGCGACCAGCGCCTCGGTCTTCCGCTGCGTCCAGCGCTGCATCAACCCGGGGTCGGCGCGGATCGCCTCGACCGACGGCGGCAGCCCCCACCGGGCATAGGTTTCCAGCGCGGCCGCGCTGGCGTCCTCGAAGTCGTCCAGCGTCGCGTCGTCGTGAAACAGCAGGCCGTCGAAGCGCGCGCCGCGGGCCAGGTCTTCGTAGATTTCGGCAATCGTCCTGCGCGCTTCGGGATCGAACGGCGACAGCCGGCGGTAGCGCCCGGCCGACGGCGCTTCCGGCGCGGCGGACTGCACGGTGGACTGCGCGGCGGGGCTGTGCGGCGGCAGTTCGAACGCGAGCACCGGCATCCAGGCATAGACCTTTACCTCCGCCCGCGTGGAAAGCTGCCACGCCACATAGGAGAAGATGTCGCCGCGCAGCGGCAGGTGCCGGCTGGGAAAGTAGAGCGCGTCGGCCTGACCGTTGCCGTCGGGATCGGAAAACGCCTGCAGGTAAACCGTGCTCACGCGCATCGCCTTGATGCGATCGAGCAGGCGGTCGATGTTGCGCTGCTGCTGGTCCGGGTCGGTGTCGAATAGATAGTCGAGATCGACCTGCACGACTCTTTCCGGCAAGGGGTCGGGCTGCCTGGCGACCATCGGAATGAAGTCGCGCAGCGGCGGGTTGCGCAGCACCAGGTCGCGGCGGATGCGCTGCAGTCCGTTCTTCAGCTCGTTTGCGCCGCCCCCGAGACGCATCGTGAACGGCATGCCGAGCTCGCGCGCAACGTCGATGGCCTGAAGGCTGTCGCGGCCATAAGGCCAGACCATCAGCCGGGGGCGCTTCCCGGTGCGCGCCTCGATCAGCGCGGAATTGCGCGCCAGGTCGGCGCGCAGCCGCTCCAGGTACCTGGCCTCGCTTTCGTACTTCGCCGTGTGCGCATCGTAGGCGCGCGCGACGGCGGCGGGAATGCGGCTGCCCTGCGGGTTGGCGGGAATGCCCCGATGCAGGCCATAGCTGTGCGACGCCACTTCCACCAGGCCCGACGCGACGACCTCGTTGATCTCCTTCCAGGACATGAAATGCCCGCGCGGAACCGGTTCGTCGTCGTACTCGACGGTCTTGCCGGCCGGCGCATCGAGCCAGCTGCCCGTCAGTGCGACGATCGCCGGATAGCCGAACGCTTTCAGCAGCGGGAATACCCGGGTATAGAAGCTCCGATAACCATCGTCGAAAGTCAGCAGGACGGCCTTGGGCGGCAGCGATCGACGCCCTTCCCGGGCGGCGATCACGTCGTCGAGGCTGACGACGCGGTAGCCGTTTTCCCGGAGCCAGGCGAACTGAAGGGCGAGCTGTCCGGCATCGACGGCGTAGGGATCCGGAGGGTCGCGCACGTCGCGTGCAACGTCGTGGTAGCAGAGCACGCGGAAACTGTCGGCTTCGGCAAGCACCGTATTCGCCAGGCCGAGCAGCAACATTCCAAGGAGCAACCGACGCATCGCTCAGAACCTCCAGGCCAGCGACAGGTTGTAGTGGCTCGTGTACACCCGCGCGCCATCGTAGGGGTGCGCGCTGCGCTCGGCGCCGTAGAGCAAATCGAGCCGCTCGTCCAGCCTCCACGCATGTTCGTAGCGCAGGCGCGCCGTGGTGCCGGTGCCGAAACCGCTCTGCCGATACTGGCCAAGGCCGAGGTGAAGCCGGTGCACGAAGTCGCGGTCGTAGCGGCGCCAGAGCCGCTGCTCCCCGATCAGGGTCGCATCCAGCCCGAGATCGCTGTCCGGATTGAAGTAGCTGGCGCCGTCGAGCGAGTTGGCGGAGGTGTTAAGGCCCGCGGTGGCGTCGAGCTTGTATACCGGGCCGGTCGTCAGGCGCTGGAAGGCAGACGCGGTAACGATATCGCGGCGATTGCCATCGCTGAAGTCGATGGTCGCAATTGCGACGCCGAAACTGCGCGATTCGCTGACCCTGTAGGTCGCCCCGGCGCGGAGCGATTCGCCGGTCACGCCGATGAGCCGCGCCTGCAACGGGATGTCGACGGATTCCGATTGCACGGAGGCGTCGAGACGCCAGTGATCGTCCGCATGCCACTCGCCGGTTAGCGTGACGCCGACCTCGGACTCGCCGACACGGCTTGCGCTGATCTCGCCGGCAAGGCGCAGATCGCGGACGCGGTATTCCAGGCCGGCACCCAGGCGGTGGCGGTGGGCCTCTCCCTGCGGAAAGCGGGCAGACGCGTCGTACTGGTGCGCGAATGCGCGCCAGTCGTACTCGATCGGCGCGGAATAGAGCCAGGTCTCGAGCGCGCGCTCGCGCGAGCCGAGCGGTCCGGTGCCGCCGGTGGAGGTACCCGTGCCGGCCTCGACGCGAAGCTCGGGTCGGGTGTGCAACCGCCAGCGGCGGGCGATGCGCTGTACGTGCTTGTCCTCGGGGTACTGCTGTTCGAGCGCCAGGGCCTCGCGCTCGGCGGCGCGCCAGTCCTGCAGGTCACGCAGGTTGTCGGCGTAGCCGATGTGCGCCTCGCGTTGCCTGGGCTCTGCGGCCAGGATCCACTGGTGTTCCTGCTCGGCGGCGCGCAGCCACCCGCGCGCGCCGTAGACCCCGGCCAGCTTCTCGCGCGCTTCCATGTTGTACGGCGCCAGCGCCCGGAACGATTCCAGCCGCTGCTGCGCATCGGCCAGATAATCCTGGTGAGCACGCGCGGCGCCGGCGGTGGCGAGGGCGCTGGCGTAGTCGGGATTGTCGGCGGCGGTCGCCGTGCCGCCTGCACCGATGCGCTGCGGCGTATCGGCGACGACGCGGTCGATCTGCGCCAGCGCCTCGCCGTACTGACCGGCATCGGCGTACGCGTAGAACAGGTTGACCTGTGCGGCGAAGCTGTCTTCCACCTTCGGCAGCGCCTGCAGATAAAGGTCGCGCGCTTTTTCCGGCTGCTCGAGGTACAGGTAGGCGTCCGCCGCGGCGATCTGGGCGTGCGGCGGCACGTCGGCGCCGTCAGAGACCAGGCTTTCGTACAATTCCGCCGCCTCGCGCATGCGCACCCGGTTGCGCAGCGCCTCGATGCGATCGAACAGCAAACGCCGCTCCGCCGCGCTGCCCGCCTTGCCGTCGGCGCGCAATGCGTCGAGCAGCGCCTGGTTGTCGGCCAGAGCCGAATCGGTACCGGCGAAGCGGTCGGGTGCATTCGCGTCTACGGCCGCGCCCCAGCGCGTGGCGATCGCCGCGCGGTCGCTTCGCAGCCGGAGCAGCTCCTCGCCGCTCAGCAGGCCTGGCGATTGCGCGGCGATCTCAAGCGCGCGGTGCGGGGCGCCAAGACGCGCCAACGTGAATACCCGGTTGCGCTGCGCCTCGCGATTGTTCGGATCGAGCGTCAGAATGCGCTCCTGCATGAGCAGCCCCTGGGCGTCGTCGCCCTGCGCGCGCAACGCCTCCGACCACGCTTCCAGCAACGGAATCTGCCGCCACGCAAGCCGGCGCTGGCCTTCCAGCAGCGCGACCGCTTCCGCCGGCCGGCCAGCGTCCGTCAGCGAATACGCCAGGCCGGCGATCAGGTCAGCGCGCGCCGGCGCACGCGCCAATGCCGCGTGGTAGTACTCGACCGCCAGATCGAAACGTTTGAGGTTGGACGCGGCGCGGCCGGCGCGGGCCAGAATGTCGACCGGGGCAGAGCCGCGGTCGATGCGCGGCAGCAACGCCACGATCTCTGCATCGCGACCGGCGGCACCGAGCGCCTCGACGTAATCATGCAGTGCGCGCGCATTGCCGGGGTCGCGCCGCACCGTCGCTTCCAGGGCGCGCAGGCGTGCCGAGTCGACGCCGGCGCCGTCGTTTCCGGCCGGTTGCGACCAGACGACAATCGCCGAGCCTGCCCACAGTATGGCAATCAGCGGAATGGTGAATCGCGAACGATTCACAGATCTCCCTATCTTGACTTCTTGTTAAACCAGGTGCGGCGGTCCGCCGTTCAACCGGCGATTCTTTTTTCGGCCAGCGCCCCCGCACTGGTCGCACCCGCGATGTCATGTCCTCCGCGTCACCGCGGCAACACACGCCGTCCTGAAATACGCGCGGATTGTAATGCGAAATCGACCAGGTGGGCACAGGATGTTGTGGGAAAACTGTCGCCCGACCACGACAGGTTGTGGCCGCGAGGATTTCGCGCTGGGCGCGGCGGCGGGAGTGCGCACAGAAAGGTCTGTTTGCCGCCCCGTCGGTCAACGCGGGTTCGTTGAAGATCTTCGCGCTGGACTTCCGAGTTCAGACTTTTGCTTATCGCTCAGTGAGCTGGCGTCGAAACCGGTTGTTGTACGTTCTGTTCTGTCGCGAACTTGGCAGGCATCGCACTGGGCCCTGACCACGGGCGCCGTTTCAGGATGCGGTGGATCCTTGATGAGGGCCGGGCACCAAAGAAGACATCCGCGGCACCCGGCTACGAGAGCAGTACTGCGCGGAGGGAAAGGAGGGGTATCGGAAGGGAGATGTCGTCATGCCGCCGTGACAGCGATGGGCGTGCCGACACCCGTTATGTCGCCGCGCGAGCGCGCACCGGCATCAGCGATCCGGCCGCGTCACCTCGACGTACCCGCTCACCTCGAACATCAGGCGCGCCTGCTTTCCGGCGACCGGCATCGAGCGAATCGTAAACGGAATCGAGGTGGACTTGCCCGGATGCCGGTTGAGGTCCAGTTCCTGCTTGGCGAGGTTCCATTCGAAATCGCCAAAATTCGAAACCCCGGGCTTGTGGATGGCATAGTGATAATCGAACTGGCCTTCCACCACCCCGGGGTAGAGCCGCCGCCCGCCGGGCCCTGAATCGTCTTCATAGCCTTCGACAAGGATCTTGAGCCGGTCGATCGGCTGGTTGGCGATCGTGAGCGTGACGCCAGGCCTGAACTTCGCGCCACTGGCGAGCGTGCGCTCCGGCGAATGCGCCTGGTATCGCTCCGAGTGCGCGTAGTAGTAGAAGCTTAGCTCGCCCGCGCCGTCCGAGTCGCTGTCGTCGATAACGTGGACCTGGGAGAAGACGACCTTCACCGTCATGCCGAGTGTGGTGAAGGTGCCGGTGTGCTGATACTCGGGGATCGAGCTGTTCCCCGGCACCGTGATCAGGTAGTGAAAGGCCTTGCCCTGCTCGAGCTGCATGTTCTGCGCGAGATAGTGGCCGAGTCGCCCGGTGCTTTGGCTCGCGACCGGAGACGCCTTCATCGACGCCAGCACCTTCGGAAAGAACCAGCGACCGGTGCTCGGCTCCTTGATCGGCGCCTCGGTGTGCAGTTCGACGGTGGGTGTCGCCTGATGACGCGCATCGAAGCGCACGACGACGCCGCCGATGTTCGGGAATACGCGCACGTTCTGCAGCGCGAACAGATCGGTCCTGGTCCGTGTGGCATCGATCTTCGGCCCGACCACCTGGTCGGTGACCGATCCGGGCCGCGACGGCGAAACGCCGCCAGCTGCCTGGGTGACGACCCTGTCCTTGAGCGACGGCTTCCAGGGCCCGTGGCGACCGGCAAGATACCAGCCGTACTCCTTACCTTCGATGGAGAAGCTCCAGTAATGGTTGGCGTCGTTCAGGTAGGCGGGGATCGTCTGCGCGTCCGGGAACTTTTCCGCCGCGGTGCCGGAGGCGTCCGTGCCGCTGCCGTGCTGCTGACGCTTGAGCTGCGCGTTGGCCTCCGTGACGAACTGGACCTGGCTCAGGTCCCCCGAGGCCATGAGGCCGTCGGCCCAGGCACACGTGCCGGGCTCGAGGCCTGTGCCGTCCGGCCCGGGCGGGGTCCTGCTCTTCGAGTAGCTGATCGCCATCTTCACCATGCCGGGCGCGCCCTCTTTCGGGCCCGCACTGTGAATGGTGAAGCCGCCCTGCTTGCCTCTACAGCGGATCTCGCGCGATCCGGCGGCAGATGCTTGCGACAGGACCCTGGATTCCACCGTTGCCGCACCGCGCTGTGCCGGGGTGCTGAGCGGAGGCTGCGCCTGAACCGACAGGGCGGCAAGCAAAAGGGAGGCGATGGCAAGCAGCGCGGCGGTGCAGGTCGCTGCACGCGGACACGGCATCTCGGGCATGCTGCGTTCCCCCCTCCCTTTGCGCGTAACGCCGGCTGCGTTCTATGTGCGCAGCATCCGGTGCAACCGGCGGGCGTCATGCGTGGATACGCTTCGGTACCGGTACGAACATCAGTCCCGCGCGGCGCAGCGTATTACCGGACCCCGACGTCATATGCTGAAGCAGACTCCGGGCACTCGCGGTTGCGGCAAGTCTACGCTTGAGCCCGCGCGTCAGGCAACGCGCGTCGCCGGCGCTTGTCGGCACGACGATGCCCGCTACCTGGCATTGGCGGCAAGAAGCATGGCCCTGATGTTTGGATCCTGGATCAATCTCGGCGAAGGCTTTCCCTGCACCTGAAAATCGCGACCTTGATGAAGGGCCGTGCTCCCGTCATACGGATTCTCGGCGCGCGGGTCGGCACCCTTTACCAGCAGCGTGCGAACGACTTCGGTCATGCCCCGGTCCACCGCGGCGATCAGTGCGGTGTCGCCTTCCGGGTTTCTTGCATTGGGGTCCGCGCCCGCCAACACCAGCGTGCGCGCGATCTCGGGCTCGTTCCGGGAGATGGCGAGCATCAGGGGCGGATACGAGCCCGTGTGGCCCGGATCGAAGCCCCTGCCGAGACTGAGGCCAGTCGCCTGGCTGTTCGGATCGGCGCCGTCGGCCAGCAGGCGCTCGACCGCGTCGAGATCGCCCGCCTGGATTGCATCGTAGAGTCTGCTGTTGCCGGGAAAAATTTCGGGCAGCGCAAGAAACGCGGCAATGAATCCGATGAACAACGTCCATGCCAGCGGTTTCGGTATTCGATTCTTCCTGCGTTCTTGCATGGCGTAGACCTGACTGGGATGCTGCGCGTTTCGATCTGGCGCGCTGCCGCTGTGCCGCCCGAGCCCGACAACACGGCCGTGATGGAACGGTCGACGGTCGCGGTTGCGGCAAGTCTACGCCTGAGCGAGGGTGACGGGCTCGGCGGTACACAAGGCGACGAGGACATGTTTGCGCAGCGTCGGCACCCGGTCCGGAACTGTGCGGGCGCCGTGACAGGCGGGGTGGAAAGCGACGCTTTAGTGGTGACAATGAAGCCGAAATGCCGAGCCGATGCTGCGGGGCATTGGTGCGGCAATTTGCAGGGTTTCAGAAATGCCAGCCTGTTGTAAAGGCTCATTCCGGCAAGTCATGGGTACGGGCTCCCGACCGCTGGCACGTTTCCAGGTGCCCATCAATGCAGGCGAGCCGGCCCGTTGCTTCAATCACTACCGTTCGGCGGATCAGTCGATCCAGAGTCTTTGTGAGCAGAAAAGCTTCGGCACAGGTTGCAGGCGCGAGCCGAGTGTGGCGGATTGTTGCGCGCGAAGCGGCCTCACGTTTTCAGTCGGGCGGGACGATTGTTTCGAATTGTTTCTGCGGTACGGCGCACGCTTGGTCCCGTTTGGCGCAAGCAGGCGCGCCGGGCCCCCGGGGGCGTTAAAGTGAGATGCACTTGCATTTATCGTTGGTCTGGCCTAGGTTTGAAGTGCGGCTAGAGAAAGGTCTGCGCAGCCGGTGATGCGGGAGGGCATCTACCCAGGGGGGGACGATACTTCGGAGCACGAGCGCCACGCCAAAACAAACACTGATTCATAGGGTTAATGCCGAGTCGACGGTTTGATGAGTCGAGCTCAAGTGCGGATGCCTTCTAATGACTGGTGGACTCGTCTGAACTGCAGATCTTTGACGCGGAATCTGTCGCTCCAGCAGCTTCTGCGGCCGCTCGTCTCCCCCGCCTCACACTCAAAGCCGAGTATCGAATCCGGTAGAACAGCGCTCGCGCACTTGCGCGACCAGGCTAACGGCCTCCGCGCGCGGAAACTCGAAATTGCGAGGCGATCCTGAACTCGAGTCCCGGGTGCTGCAGACAAGACGGCGAACTTCTGCCGCCCGCATGACTTAAATGTCCAGCTTCGGTGTAAGGCGGCCGCTCGCTGCTTCGTTGCGATAACAAATAGCACGAGCATCGCGCCTGGCGATCCTTTGAGGCGGGACGTCAGCAGGGGTTGCCGACCCCAGCTGCCGTTTGCGATTAGCCCTGCTCCCAGGGCGCGATGCAGGTTTGACCGTATGCGTGCGATTGTCCTCCGCGAACGGCGTGGCATTTCCCGATGAACTCTTCATCGTGGCGGGCAGCAACCCGACGACCGCAATTCTCGTAACCAGTTGACTACGCAGTGGCGGGATTGAGTGAGGCGCGCGTGAGGCGGCTTGCGACGGCTTTGTGCGCCCGAGCACATGGTTCTGGCAAGCGTCATGCAAACACTCGCCTTTGCGCCTCGCGGCACGATGGTTGATGCCAAAAGGACGTCAGGCGTCGAGGAGCTGGCAGCTTGTCGAACGCTCAACAGGGCCGCCACGTCGATGCACGCGAACGCCGCATGAGGCGCGATGAGGCCCGCAAGCAAATTTCCTGTCTGCTCCGGATGTTAGACGGCGGTCGTTGATGTATCTCGGCTGAATACGTCTTCGCGCACTGCGGCACGCTACTTGCCGTTCACGTGGGGAACCGACATTCCCTTGTGGCGGAAGGACTCAGCAATGCGAAGACAGGAAATTCGTGCGCCAGGAACAGATGCGTACGCACTAATCAGCACATCTGCCGGTCGAGCATTTGCATTCTGCGTTCTGACGGCCATCACGATTCTGTCGCTTGTCGCGTCGCTTGATGCGCGCGCCGATCAATGGTCGATCGTGCTCAATGGCAAGGCGATACACCTGGACGAGATGGCGCAAACGACACTCAACGAAGAGAACTGGGGCGGGGGAGTTCAATACGACTTTGACGTCACGGAGAACAACTGGGTACCGTTCGTGAGCGCGTCGGGTTTCAAGGATTCGAACGGCAATCCGTCGTGGTATGCGGGTGGTGGCACGGTTCGCCGGTTCAGTTTCGGTGAAGGAAAAGATGCCCCGCATCTGGATCTGGGCGCAATCGGTTTTCTGATGGTCCGTAAGGATTTCAGGGGCGGCGACCCTTTTCCCGGAATACTGCCGGTCGCTTCCATCGGCTACCAAAGATTCGCTTTGAACGTTACTTACATTCCCAAGGTCGACCCGAAGATGGTGCCGCTGATCTTTCTTCAGCTGAAGATCGGCGTGCGCTAGGAAACCGGCAATCGTCCCGATTGGCTGGCCCGCTTCCGCTGCACGGGGCGCGCGGAGGCGCGCCAGATGGCTCGGGGCGCAGCGCGCGAGAGATCGCCGGCGCTGGGTTTGCGCCCGGCGAATCGAGCCGGAAGTGACGGCCGGCCAGGGGCGAAATGACGCTTACCCGGATGAGGCAAACGTGTCTTGTGCATTGTCATGGTGGAGCGGCGCTGGCATCCGGGGGAAGAATTTCACGATTTCCTCCGGGGTGATTTGGAGAATTCGTTGGACAATCACCCTCGATTACCGGCACACGGAGTAAGGTGGAGCGACGTGCCTCGCAAAGCGATGCTCACCGCGGCCCCCCTAAATTGAGTGCAAAGTGTGTGGTGATCCGTACGCACGGCCCGGGCGAGCCGGTGCCCTATCGCGAGATCTGTGCGTCGTCGGAAAGACAGGCGCGCCCACCTGGTATTCGGGCCCGCCGCCGATGCGCGCGGCGCGGCCGCACGCGGCGCGATCAGTGATACACGCGCCGCTGCTGGCGCCGACGGTCTGGAAACGCGATGTCGAGGCTTCGGCGTCGGCGATCGGTGCGGTCGCCGCGTAACTGTTCTCCGTCGGGCAGCGTGATGGTGCGTTCGAGTTTGTCGTTCTCGCTGTAGACGTCGATCTCACAGGGAGCGTTTTGGCTGGCCCAGGCGATCGCAAACCAGATCGCTTGCGACTTGCCGGAAAAATTTACCGATTTTTGATCTGCGATGAAGTCGACTCGCCAGCCGGCCTCAGCGGTGTGGATGATCCTGAGCCTGGCTGTTGTCATGATCTCTTCGTTGGGGCAGGGATGTGGGCGTTGCGCCGGGGATGCTTCACTGTTCAGCGGGAGCCGCTGCCGTGTTGAAGCATCAACGGCGGGCACGCCGGTTGCGGCGGCGGCGGTCGGGAAAGTCGATCGGTACCTGCTTCTGGCGACGGTCGGCGCGATTCGTGCGAAGGTGCTTGCCGCCGGGAAAGTGCAGTGTCCGCTCGACGTTACCGTTTTTGTCGTAGATCTTGACCTCGCAGGGGGCGTGCAGTTCGGCCCATGCAAGAAAGAAGCGAATTGCCCCGCCTTTAGTGCTAAAGGAGAACGGTTGGCTGCCATAGCCGCCGACAACGCTCCATGTCCCCGCTGGCGTGGGAATGATCTCGAGCATGGCTTCCCGCACCGGTGACGGTTCCCTTGCGTTCGGCATCATCTACCCGCCAATTTGTACTTCGCTGCGTTCCATTGGTTACTGCCGATCAGGTGTTCAGCCGCCGGTCCTGCTCTCGACGGTCGGGGAAAGGAATGTGAACTTGGCGCTGACGGCGATCGGAGCCGGAACCGCGGCGGTAATGTTCGCTGGGCATCTTCATGCGCCGCTCGAGTGTGCCGGCGGCGGCGTACACCTCCAGTTCGCAGGGCTGGTTGCGCTCGGCCCAGGATAGGACGAAGGCCACGGCCTGTCCCTTGTTGGGAAACACGAAGGGCTGATGAGTGGGCGTGAGCTTGACCAGCCAGCCGGTTGAAGGCACGAACGAGACGGTCACCATGGCAGCGGGTCTCCTGATCGGGCGCGCCAGGCCGGCCGCCGGACCACCGAATGCGGTTTCGTCTTCTTCCCGGGCGCGGTATTCCAATCGAGCGGCATCCGCGTGCTGCGGACCTTGCGAGGCCCGGTACGGCACCGCGGAACGGGCGTCCGCGAGTGGGCACTCGGAGACTGAGTTATCCCAGTGAGTCGGGTGGGGAATGTGGCGCATTGGATTCGCCTCGCTATGGCGCCGCTCAGTGCGGCTCCTGCAGCAGAACTGCGAAAACCGTTCCAGTCTAAAAGGCCGTGTTTTCCGGGGTTTGAGGGGCATTTTGGCGCCTGGACGGGGAATGTCGCCGGTTTGTTGACGGGACCCTGACGACCTATGCCGAAGTCCCGACAGCTTTCGGACCCGGGCGGGGCGCGCGCCAACGAGGCCCACTCGGCAGGGGTCCGGGGCGGTACCCGGCCGCCGGTACACCAAAAAATGCTGGTGCGGCAGGAAGTGCTTGCTCCGCTCCCGGGTCAGCCCGACGGACTGTGTCCCTGCGACGGCCTGTGCGTGCATATTTTTTTCGGCGGATCGAACGTAATGACGCACTCAGGCTGCGGTACTCGACCGGGACCAGCCGTGCGGCTGCAGTGCGCTGGCCATCGCTTCGCCCGTTTCGCGCGGGTGGGAGAACTCGTGGCAGGCGTCCACCCGGAGGATCAGATAGACCGGGCGGGCCGCATCTCCGTGCCTGGCCTGACCTGCGCACCGGGCGCGGAGGCGACGCGTTGCAATGCGGTGACAGACTCCGACGGGAAAGGGCGACGAAACCCGGCGCCCGCGCCCTAACGGGTATCGCTCAACTTTGCCTCTCCGGGAGGCGTCCATCGACGGACTTGATGGCGCCGAGGGTTCCGCCCAGCTGGGGCCGCGCAAAGGTCTTCAAGAGGCTACGCCAGAGGGCGAACAGCGCCCACGCGGCTCCCCGCAGTGCCGTCCGCAACCTCGCCGGCGCTGGCATCCTACCTTTGTAATGAGCCGTAGGAGGTTGATTGGCATAGGTTTTGCGAACTCTGTGCCCTCGTCATGTCAGTCTCCGCAGCACTCCTCCGGCTGTCGCACTTCAATCCGCTCAGCAAGCGGCTGCTGCTGATCATCTGGCCGTTTCTGGCGGTGGCGGTGTTCTTGGTGGTGCTGGCGCTGCTGAGCGTGGACATACTGTCCGCCGGCCGCGCCTACGTGGGCGGCGAAGGCCTTTGGTCCAAGGCGCAGAAGGATGCGGTCTACTACCTCACGCGCTATGCCCAAAGCCAGTCGCCGGAAGACTATCGCGCATTCCAGCGGGCGATAACGGTGCCGCTGGGCGACCGCAAGGCCCGGTTGCAGCTCGAAAGCGATGATCCCGATTACGCCGTGGCGCGTGAGGGTCTGCTGGAGGGTCGCACCCACCCCGACGACATCGGCAGCGTGATCCGCCTGTTCCGCACCATGAGCGACATCAGCTACATGGCGAAAGTGATCGAACTGTGGGAGCAGGGCGACCAATATGTGCTGGAACTGCAGGCGCTGGGAGAGGAAATTCACGCCAGCATCGTGGCCGGCGACACCTCGGCGCGGAGCCTGCAGCCGCTGGTGGCGCGGGTGCACAGCATCAACGCGCAGATCACGCCGCTCACCGACGAGTTTTCCTACACTCTGGGCGAAGCCAACCGGGCGCTGCGCCGCCATCTGCTGACGGCCAACCTGCTGGCGGCGCTGATCCTGATTCCGGTTGGCGTTGCGCTGTCGCGGCGCATGCTCCGCCGCAGCGAGGAATTCGAGCGCGCGCTCAAGATGAGCGAAGAGCGCTTCAAGCTGGCGGTGAGCGGCACCAACGACGGCGTGTGGGACTGGAACATGCTGACCGGCGAGGCCTATTACTCGCCGCGGTTCAAGCAGCTGCTGGGCATCGAGCCCGACGACAACCTGGGCGGCTTCGAGCTAGTGTCACTGCTGCACCCCGAAGACCAAGCCAGGCTGCAGTCGGCGCTGCAGGCGCACCTGAAGCAGCGCAGGGCGCTGGACGTCGAAATAAGGGTGATGAGCCAGCCGGGCGAATACAAGTGGTTTCGCGTGCGCGGCCAGTCGGTGCGCAGGCCCGACGGGCGCGCGGTGCGGATGGCCGGCTCGATCACCGACATCAACGAAAAGAAGCTGGCCGACGCGCAGCTCTTCGCCGAGAAGGAACGCGCCGAGGTGACGTTGGCCTCGATCGGCGACGCGGTGATCACCACCGACAGCCAGGGCCTGGTCGAGTACCTGAACCCGATGGCCGAAGCGCTGATCGGCTGGCGCGGCGCCGATGCGCGCGGCCTGCACCTGAGCGAGGTGTTTCGCGCCAGCGAGGAAGGCGCGCGCGGCGAAGCGTACGACCTGGTCGACAGCGTGCTGCACGCCGGGCGCACCCTGAGCATGGCCTCGAACATGCAGATCACCCGGCGCGATGGCACCGAGATCTCCATCAACAAATCGGCTGCACCGATTCGCGACCGCAGCGGGCAGATCGCCGGTATCGTGGTGGTGTTCCACGACGTCAGCCGAGAGGGCCAGTACGCGGCGCGCCTGTCCTACCAGGCCAGCCACGACGCGCTCACCGGCCTGTTCAACCGCCACGAGTTCGAGCGAAGGCTGGCCCTGTCACTGAAGAGCGCGCTGCGGCAGCGGCAGACGCACTACCTGCTCTACCTCGACCTCGACCAGTTCAAGATCGTCAACGACACCTGCGGCCACGGCGCCGGCGACGAGCTGATGCGCCAGATCAGCGTCGTGCTTCAGGAGCGGCTGCGCGAGGGCGACCTGCTGGCGCGGCTGGGCGGCGACGAGTTCGGCATCCTGCTCGAGAACTGTGCCAGGGAGCAGGCGTTGGCCATTGCCGAGGCGCTGCGCCAGGCCATCAAGGACTTCCGCTTCTCCTGGGCCGGCATGACGCTCACCATGGGGGTGAGCGTCGGCGTGGTGAGCATTCGCGACGCCGGCAGCACCCTGGCGGAGGTAATGCGCGCGGCCGACGCGGCCTGCTACGTGGCCAAGGAGAAGGGGCGAAACCGCATTCACGTTTACTCACCCGACGACAGCGAGATTTCCTCGCGCCAGGGCGAGATGGAATGGTTCACGCGCATCCAGCGCGCGCTCGACGAGGGGCGCTTCCAGCTGTACGCGCAGGAGATCATGAGCCTGCGCCCCTCGCTCGGGCAGGGCACCCACGTCGAGCTGCTGCTGCGCATGGTGGACGAGCAGGGCGAGCTGATTCCGCCCGGCGCCTTTATTCCGGCGGCGGAACGCTACGGCCTGATGCCGGCGATCGACCGCTGGGTGGTGACGACCGCTTTCGAGACCTATGCTCGACTGGTGGCCGACAAGCGCGGCAAGCAGATCGACACCTGCAGCATCAACCTGTCGGGCGCGTCGATCGGCGATGAGAGCTTCCTGTCCTTCCTGCAGACGCAGGCGGCGGTAGCCGGCGTGCCCTACACCGCCTTCTGTTTCGAGGTGACCGAGACCGCGGCGGTCGCCAACCTGACCCAGGCCGCGCACTTCATCAGTCAGTTGAAGTCGCTCGGCTGCCGTTTCTCGCTGGACGACTTCGGCGCGGGCATGTCGTCGTTCGGCTACCTGAAGAACCTGCCGGTCGATTACCTCAAGATCGATGGGGGCTTCGTGAAGGACATGCTCGACGACCCGATCGACCGCGCCATGGTCGAGGCGATCAACCACATCGGCCATGTCATGGGCAAGCGCACCATTGCCGAATTCGTCGAGAACGTGCAGACCATCGAGGCGCTGCGCGAGATTGGCGTGGATTACGGGCAGGGATTCGGCCTAGCCAAGCCAGTGCCGTTCGGCACGGCGGACTGGATGGCCGAACTGACCGCGTCCGGCCCCTTTGTCAGAAGCTGACGCGCCGCCGGGCGCCGGCGCCGCGCTACGGCTGCGCGGCGGTAAACCGGGAGTAGCCGCCCAGCGTCTTCAGCATGGTGTCGAACATGCCGGCCCGCACCACCACCCGCGCCGGGCCGGGGTCGGAACGCAGCAGCGAGAACAGGCTTGCCGCCACCATCGCCAACTCATGCGCATCGCGCTGGGTAAATACGTCGTCGCTGTAGCAGATGCGGTGAGTGACCGTGCCGCGGTCTGCTTCGAATTCGTGCAGGCCCTTGTCGGCGCGAAGGCTGAACGTCACATCCGGGGCCGACTGCTTAATCAGGGCCAGCACCTCGGATGCTTTCTGCTGCATGTCCATTCGCGCGTTGACTCGTCCGGTTCGGTATTCGATCGGTGGCGGGCCGCAATTCGTCAGTCTCGTCCGCCCCGTGTCGCGCGCTTCGATCATTTGCTCGCGCGCGCGACTTCACGCAGTACAGGAACAAGAAATATGCCCAGCGCCCGCGAGGCCTGTCTGCGTGCGGCGACAGCACGCCGGTCGGCCGCGGCTAAGTGAATGCGCAGTCGGGACATTTCCCGTGTGCGCGGTGCGCGTGAATCGCCCCGGGGGCGCGCCGTCATGCCTGGCACGGTGATTGCAGGATTGCGGATGGAGGGTTTCCTGACAAAGGCACCCCTGCAGTAATGCAGGTTCGCAAAGTCACCGGTCCGGCGCGAGCGCCGGACAGCGGGATCGCCAGAGACCATCCGCTCGAAAGGTGCGGCAGCCATGCGGCTGCCGCGTCCACCGCGGCAGGCCAGGTGCGTGCCCAGCAGAGCCCTCCCATGAACACGAACGTCCTTTAAAGGGAGGGCACTCAGTGACAGCAAGCGAAGATTCGCAGGACGCAATCACCTGCCATTGCGGCACGGTGCGCTTCGTCGACGTGCGGCGGGTCGGTGTCGGCGAAGACGGCTGGTTCGCCGCTTACGTGGTGTACGCGGGCGAGCAGCGCGCCGGCGTGATCGAGTACGAACAGGCGACCGAGTACTTCCGGTTCGCGCCGACCGACCCCCGGCCCGGCACGCCGATGCTCGGCGACTTCGAGGTGGACGCCCTGATGCGCCGTGTGGGCGATTGGCTCGCCAGCCAGGACGTCGCGATGCATTGACCGGTTTTTAGAGCCCGCGGCACCCTCCCACCGTTAGACGCGGGCTCCTTTTCTTTCCGTACCGCGCGGCCGCAGCCCGGCCGCGCGGCGGCTGTCCCGGCCGTAGTTGGGTACACTCCTGCCTTCACCGATCGACCGGAAGCCCCGATGCCGAGCAACGCCATGTCTTGCGCCCGCGGCGCGTTCGTCGCGGCCGCCTTGCTGCAGGCCGCGCCCGCCGCCGCCCAGGACGTTCCCGCCGCCGGCAGCGAGTTTCGCGATTGCCCGGCGTGCCCGGTCATGGTGGCGATGCCCACCGGCGTATACGGCATGGGTGCGCCGCCGCTCGACCAGGGCCGACCCTACGACGAGGGCGAGCTGCGCCGGGTGGAAGTAACCCAGCCGTTCGCCATGGGCAAATTCGAAGTCAGCTTCGACGAGTGGGACGCTTGCGTAAAGGAGGGCGCCTGCCCGGCGGCCGACGATTCGGACTTCGGGCGCGGCAAGCGCCCGGTGATCAACGTGTCTTGGGAGGACGCCGGGCGCTACGCCCGCTGGCTCGCAAAAAAAACCGGCAAGCCCTATCGCCTGCCCACTGAGGCGGAGTGGGAATACGCGGCGCGCGCCGGTGCCGGCCGCGACCGTTTCTTCGGCATCCCGCTCAAGTCGGTGTGCGAGCACGCCAACCTGTACGATCTGGCCGGCAAGGCCGCGCATGAGTACGAGTGGGAGCATGTGCCCTGCAGGGACGGCTATACCGAGACCGCGCCGGTCGGCAAGTTCAAGCCCAACGCCTTCGGCCTGCACGACATGCTCGGCAACGTGTGGGAATGGACCGAGGACTGCATGAGCGCCAAGTGGCGCGGCGTGCGCAACGACACCGGCGCGCTGATCGAGGGCGATTGCTCGATGCGTGCCTTCCGCGGCGGCTCCTGGCTCAACCATCCCGGCTACTACATCCGGTTTTCCGACCGCTACAAGTTCCTCGGCACGCGACACTCCGATCTGGGTTTCCGCGTCGCGCGCGACCTGCCATGACCGCGCTCGTGCGGCGTTGCGCCGAGCTGCCGGCGCTTGTGCTTCTGCTGGGCGGCGTGCTGGCGTCGGCGGCGGCTGACGAGGCGCCGGCGGAGTTCAGGGACTGCGAGGACTGTCCGCTGATGGTGGTGGTGCCGGCCGGGGCGTTCGAAATGTTCACGCCGCCGCTCACCGTGGGCCGGCCGGTTGACGAAGGCTACCTGCGCAAGGTGAACGTGCGCGAGCCGTTTGCGCTCGGCAAGTACGAGGTGACCTTCGACGAGTGGGAGGTCTGCGTGCGCGCCGGTGCCTGCCCGGCGGCCAACGATTCCGAATTCGGCCGCGGCAAACGGCCGGTGATCAACGTGTCCTGGCGCGACGCGGTGGCGTACACGAAGTGGCTGTCGAAGAAGACCGGCCACAGGTACCGCCTGCCGACGGAAGCCGAATGGGAATACGCGGCGCGCGCCGGCGCCGGCTCGACGCGCTTTTTCGACCTGAAGCCTTCGCAGGTGTGCGAATACGGCAACATGTACGACGAGATATCGAAGGCCGAACACGGTTACGAGTGGGAGCACCTGCCGTGCCGGGACGGTTTCGCGGTGACCGCGCCGGTCGGCAAGTTCAAGCCCAACGCCTTCGGCCTGCACGACATGCTCGGCAACGTGTGGGAGTGGGCGGAAGACTGCGTGCACGGCCGCTGGCGTGGCGCGCCCGACGATACCTCTGCCTGGCCGGGCGGAGACTGCTCCGAGCGCGCCTTTCGCGGCGGCTCATGGCTGAGCCATTCGCCCTATTACATCTATCCGACCGACCGCTACAAGTTCACCGGCGCGCGCCACAACGATCTGGGTTTTCGGGTGGCGCGCGAACTGCGCTGAGCCGGCTGTCTAGCGGCGCGGGGAGAACCACCCGCGCCGGTGCGCGATCATCAGAAACCCGCCGAGCATGCCGCCGAGGTGCGCGAAATGCGCAATACCCATCGCGGTGCCGGTGACGCCGAAGTACAGCTCCACCAGCCCGTACAGCACCACGAAATAGCGCGCCTGCATCGGAATCGGCGGAAAGATCAGCATGACCTGCCGGCGCGGGAAGTACATGCCGAAGGCGAGCAGCACCCCGAACACCCCGCCGGAGGCGCCCACCGTCGGCAGCGGCGGCAGGCCCATCCAGGCGGTGGCCGCCATGTGGGTGAGCGCCGCCGCCACCACGCACACCAGGTAGTAGCGCAGGAACCAGCGCGAGCCGAATACCCGCTCGATGTCGCTGCCGAACATGAACAGCGCGAGCATGTTGAAGAACAGGTGCGCGAGCCCGCCGTGCAGGAAGCTGTAGGTCACCAGCTGCCAAAGCTCGAACGAGGGCATGCGCCCCTCGCCGCCCGGTGGCCACAGCGCAAACCAGAAGATCAGCTGGTTGGCGCCGGTCATCTGCAGCAGGTACACGACGACGTTGACGATCAGCAGCGAGCGGGTAACCGGGAGCATCAGGTCCTTGGGGGCGCGGATGGCGGAGGCGGATAGCGGGATTGTATTCGGCTTGCGCGGCCGGAGCCGGTGCGCGCACTAGGAATGTGACCGCGCGGCCGACGGCCCGTTCGGCGCGGGCGCGGCAATGCCCTATCCTTGGGCCTTTTTCCACCGGCAGCAAAGGAGGGCAAACATGGTTAACTACCAGGAAATCAAGGCACGCCAGCAGCAGACCTGGGCCACCGGCGACTTCGCGATGATCGGCTGGAACACCGTGTATCCCGGCGAGCTGCTGTGCGAGGCGGTGAAGCTGCGCGCCGGCGAGCGGGTGCTGGACGTGGCCACCGGTAGCGGCAACGCCGCGCTGTCGGCCGCGCGGCGCAACTGCGACGCGGTGGGCGTGGATTACGTGCCGGCGCTGATCGAGCGCGCGCGCGCGCGCGCGGCGGTCGAGCGCCTGCCGGCGAACTTCGAGGTCGGCGACTGCGAGGCGATTCCGTTCGCCGACGAAGCGTTCGACGTGGTGCTGTCGGTCTACGGCAGCATGTTCGCGCCGGACCAGCAGAAGGCGGCCGACGAACTGCTGCGGGTGTGCCGGCCGGGCGGGCGCATCGGCATGACCAACTGGACCCCGACCGGATTCTGGGGCCGTGCCTTTGCCCTCATCGGCCGCTACCTGCCGCCGCCGCGCGGGCTGCGCGCGCCGCCGGAGAGGGCGCGGCGCTCGCGGGTCACGCAGCGGCTCGGCGGCGCGGTCGCTGCGGAAGCTGTTCGCGGCGACGCGCGACC
>CALJLA010000217.1 GCA_937983055.1 uncultured Pseudomonadota bacterium | reverse complement strand
GATAGGCGGAATCTTGGTGACGACATAGTCGATGGTCGGCTCGAACGACGCCGGCGTCGCGCCGCCGGTGATGTCGTTCTTGAGTTCGTCGAGCGTGTAGCCGACCGCCAGCTTGGCCGCGACCTTGGCGATGGGGAAGCCGGTCGCCTTCGAGGCAAGCGCGGACGAGCGCGACACCCGGGGATTCATCTCGATCACCACCATGCGGCCGTCTTCCGGATTGATCGCGAACTGCACGTTCGATCCGCCCGTATCCACGCCGATCTCGCGCAATACCGCGATGGAGGCGTCGCGCATGATCTGGTATTCCTTGTCGGTGAGCGTCTGCGCAGGCGCGACGGTGATCGAATCGCCGGTGTGCACGCCCATCGGGTCGAGGTTCTCGATCGAGCACACGATGATGCAGTTGTCGCGGCTGTCGCGTACCACCTCCATCTCGAATTCTTTCCAGCCGATCACCGATTCCTCGATCAGCACCTCGCTGGTGGGCGAGGCGTCCAGGCCGCGCTCGACGATGGTCACGAACTCCTCGCGGTTGTAGGCGATACCGCCGCCGGTGCCTCCGAGCGTGAAGGACGGCCGAATGATCGACGGAAAACCGATCGCCGCCTGCACCTGCATCGCCTCCTCGAGGCTGTGTGCGATCATCGACCGCGGGCTGGCGAGTCCGATGCGGCTCATCGCCGACTTGAACTTCTCGCGATCTTCCGCCTTGTCAATCGCCTCGCGCGAGGCGCCGATCATTTCCACGCCGTACTTCTCGAGCACGCCATGTTTGGCAAGGTCCAGCGCGCAGTTGAGCGCGGTCTGCCCGCCCATGGTGGGCAGCAGCGCGTCCGGCCGCTCGGCCGCAATCACCTGCTCGACCATCTGCCAGGTCACCGGCTCGATGTAGGTCACGTCCGCCATTTCCGGATCGGTCATGATCGTCGCCGGGTTGGAGTTCACCAGGATCACCCGGTACCCCTCCTCGCGCAGCGCCTTGCAGGCCTGCGCGCCGGAGTAGTCGAACTCGCAGGCCTGGCCGATCACGATCGGGCCGGCGCCGATGATCAGGATCGACTGGATGTCGGAACGCTTGGGCATGTTCTCGGATGATTCAGCGGTGCTGTCGGTGTTTGTCGACCATGGTGACGAAACGGTCGAAGAGGTAATCGACGTCGTGAGGGCCCGGACTCGCCTCCGGATGACCCTGAAAACAGAACGCGGGCTTGTCCGTGCGCTCGAAGCCCTGAAGGCTGCCGTCGAACAGCGACAGGTGCGTGACCCGAACGTTGCCCGGCAGCGTCTTCGCGTCGACCGCGAAGCCGTGGTTCTGGCTGGTGATCATCACCCGGCCGCTATCGAGGTCCTGCACCGGGTGATTGGCGCCGTGGTGGCCGAATTTCATCTTGACGGTGCGCGCCCCGCTCGCCAGCCCGAGCAGCTGGTGCCCGAGGCAGATGCCGAACATCGGTATGTTGACGTCCAGCAGGCGCCGGATGGCCCGAATGGCGTAGTCGCAGGGCTCCTGATCGCCGGGACCATTGGACAGTAACACTCCGTCGGGCTTGAGCCGCAGCACCTCCTCCGCCGGCGTCTGCGCCGGAACCACCGAGATGCGGCAGCCGCGATGCGCCAGCTTGCGCAGGATGTTGCGCTTCACCCCGTAATCGAAGGCGACCACGTGGCGCAGCGCCGCCTGTTGTTTTCCGAAGCCCTGACCGAGCACCCACTCGGTCTCCTGCCATTCGAACGGCTCGCGACAGCTCACTTCCTTGGCGAGATCCATGCCGGCAAGCCCCGGGAAGGCGCGCGCCTGCTCGAGGGCGAACGCTTCATCGACCGTGCCGGCCATCAGGCAGGCGTTCTGCGCGCCGAGGTCGCGCAGCAGGCGGGTCAGCCTGCGGGGGTCGATCCCGGCGATTCCGGGCACCCCCTCGCTGCGCAGATAATCGGGCAGGTCCTGGGTTCGGCGGAAATTGCTCGCCCGCCCCGGCAGGTCGCGGATCACCAGCCCGGCGGCATGCACGCGGCCGGACTCGACGTCTTCGGGGTTGATGCCCACGTTGCCGATATGCGGATAGGTCAGGGTGACGATCTGCCGGGAATAAGACGGGTCGGTCAGAATTTCCTGGTAGCCGGTCATCGAGGTGTTGAACACCACCTCGCCCACGGCATGCGTGCGCGCGCCGATCGAGAAGCCGCGGAATACCGACCCGTCTGCAAGTACGAGCACGGCGGGCTCCTGTTTGAGCGCGGACACTGGGAAACTCCCCGAATTCAAGGACTAGACATGGAAAACGGGAGGGGCGCGCCTCCCGCTTTCAGGTGAGTATTAAATTATAGCGGCCCGGCGCCCCCCAGTTCAATGCGCACGGAGAATCAGGCAGCAGCGACCCGGCCGGTCAACGTCGCCCGGATCAGCGGAAACCGAGCACGTCCTGCATGTCGAACAGGCCCTTGCGCTTGTCCGCCAGGAACTCCGCGGCCCGCAGCGCGCCGAGCGCGAACGTCGCCCGGCTGGACGCCTTGTGAGTGATCTCGACCCGCTCGCCTTCGCCGGCAAACAGGGCAGTGTGATCGCCGACGATGTCCCCGCCGCGCACCGTGGCGAAGCCGATGGTGAAAGGGTTGCGCTCGCCGGTCACGCCTTCGCGCCCGTAGACCGCACAAGCTTTCAGGTCCCGCCCCAGCGCGCGCGCGATGACTTCGCCCATGCGCAGCGCAGTGCCCGAGGGCGCGTCGACCTTGTGGCGATGATGGGCTTCGACGATCTCGATGTCGTAGCCTTCGGCCAGCACGCGCGCTGCCGTCTCCAGCAGGCGAAACACCAGATTCACGCCGACGCTCATGTTCGGCGCCATCACCAGGCTGATGCGCCCGGCCGCGTCGCCGATCTCGCGCTTTTGCGCCTCGTCGAATCCGGTCGTGCCGATCACCATGCGCACGCCGTGCTGCACGCAGGCGCGCAGATGGTCCAGAGTACCCTCCGGCCGGGTGAAATCGATCAGCACGTCGCAACCGCGCAGCGCGCTGGCATAGTCCGACACGATGGTCACGCCGTTGGGCGCGCCGATCAGTTCGCCAGCGTCGCGCCCGAGGAAAGGGCTGTCGGGGCGTTCAAGCGCCGCTTTCAGCCGGAACTTCGGCGAGCGGGCCACCGCGTCGAGCAGGGTTCGTCCCATGCGGCCGGCGCTGCCGGCGATTGCGACGGTCTGGATAGTCATCGGGGGGAGTATTCCGGCGGATCAGCGCGACGTTTCGGGCGAAGGCGGCTGGCCGGCTGCAGCCTGACTGACCTGCTCCGCCGGCGTCACGTCGCCCTCGATGCGCACCAGCCGGTCCTCGTCGAAGACGACGGTCAGGCGGCGCTCGCGGTCGACATCACCGGCCTTTCCGGTCATGTAGACGTAATCCCAGCGGTCGGGATGAAAGGGGTCGGCAATCAGCGGCGTGCCCAGAATGAAGCGCACCTGGGAGCGAGTCATGTCGGCCTTGAGCTTGGACACCATCTGCTGGTCGATGTAATTGCCCTGCTGTACGGCGATCTTGTGCGGCACCAGAAAGCATCCGGCGAGCAGCAACGGCAGGCACATCATCAGCAGGCGCATAAGATCAGTCGGGTTCTCGTGTTTCGGGCGATGCGCGCAGCCAAACCATGATCTGCGCGCGGTTTCCAAGGCAAAACAAAGCCGATATGATAAATGACCGTATCTGCCCTGTCAGTCCATCCGATGAGCTCGCCGCAGGACCTCAAGAGCATCGGCCTCAAGGCCACGCTGCCCCGCCTCAAGATTCTCAATCTCTTCGAGAACAGCGAGCAGCGTCATCTCACCGCGGAGGAGGTCTACAAGATCCTGCTCGGCGAAGGAATGGAAATCGGCCTGGCCACCATCTACCGGGTGCTCACGCAGTTCGAGCAGGCCGGGCTGCTCATCCGCCATCACTTCGAAAGCGGCAAGGCGGTGTTCGAACTGAACCAGGGCGGGCACCACGATCATCTGGTGTGCATCCAGTGCGGACATGTCGAGGAATTCTTCGACGCCGAAATCGAACGCCGCCAGGCGAAGATCGCCAAGGACCGGGGCTTCGCCATCCACGAGCATTCGCTGCAGCTGTACGCGGACTGCGTCAGACCGAACTGCCCCAACAAGGCCCGCGCGGACTGAGCGCGGCGCCGCCTCAGGGCGGCAGGCCGAGCATCTCGGCGGCGTGCCGGCGGGTCGTCTCGGTGATGCTCACCCCGCCCAGCATGCGCGCGATTTCCTCCACGCGGGCGCCGGCATCGAGCGCCTGAACGCTGCTCACCATGCGCTTGTCAACCTGGCGCTTGGCCACCTGCCACTGATTCTCCGCCGCCGCAGCGACCTGCGGCAGGTGCGTGACGCACATCACCTGATGACGCGCGCCGAGCTCACGCAGCATGCGCCCGACGATCTCGGCCACGCCGCCGCCGATCCCGGCGTCGACCTCGTCGAAGATAAGGGTCGGCACCTGCGCCACCTCGCTGGCGACGGTCTGCAGGGCGAGCGAAATGCGCGACAGTTCGCCGCCTGAGGCAACCTTGGACAGCGGCCGCGGCGCGGTTCCCGCATGGCCGGCCACCAGGAACTCAACCTGCTCCAGGCCGTAGGCGGCGCCGGCGTCGAGCGCAGTCAGCGCAACCTCGAACCGCCCGCCTTCCATGGCGAGGGTGCGCATTGCGGCGGTCACTTTCCTGCTCAGGTCGCGGGCGGTCTTTTCCCGCCGCGCACTGAGCTGTCGCGCCAGCGCCAGATACCCGGCCTCGCACTGCGCCTCGCGGCGGGCCAGCGCCCCGGCATCGAGGCTGGTGGACAGTTCCGCCAGACGCTCGGCCGCCGTGCGGCGCAGTTCTGGCAGTGCCCCCGGCCCCACCTTGTACTTGCGCGCGGCGGCGAGCACCGCGTCGAGCCGCGCCTCGACTTCGCGCAGGCGCTGCGGATCGATGTCCAGGCGCTGCTGGTAGTGACGCAGCGCATAGACCGTCTCCTGCAGCTGGATCTGGGCCGGCTCGAGCGTCTCCAGCACCGCTCCTAGCGTCGCGTCGTATTCCAGCATCGACGACAGCCGCGACTGGATTGCCGCCACCGCCGTGATAATCGAGGCATCGTCCTCAGAGAGCGCGCGCAGCGCATGGTCGACCGCTTCGATCAGGCTGGCGGCGTGAGACAGGCGGCGGTGCTCGGCCTGCACCTCTTCCCATTCGTCGGCCCTGAAGTTCAGCGCGTCGAGTTCCTGCACCTGCCATTCAAGCTGCTCGCGCTCGCGCTCGATTGCGGCCGCATTGCCCTCGGCGGAAAGCCTCGATTGCCGAGCCGACTGCCAGGCTTTCCAGGCCTCCGCGACGTGCTGCGCGAGATCGGCCGCGCGGGCAAACCCGTCGAGCAGCTCTCGCTGGGACTGCGGGCGCAGCAGCGACTGGTGGGCATGCTGGCCGTGGATGTCGACCAGCAGATCGCCCACGTCCTTCAGCTGCTGAACGGTGGCGGGCCGGCCGTTGATCCAGGCGCGCGAGCGGCCGCCGGCATCGATCACGCGGCGAAGCAGGCAGGCGTCGTCCTCGGCAAGCTCCGCGTCCTCCAGCAGCCGGCGCGCCAGCGGCGCGGAAGCCACGGAGAACTCCGCGCTGACTTCCGCGCGATCGCAGCCTTCGCGCACGAGGCTCGCGTCGGCGCGCTCCCCGAGCACGATCGACAGCGCGTCGAGCAGGAGCGACGCGCCGGCGCCGGCGTCGCCGGCGAGAACGGTAAAGCCGCGCGAGAA
>CALJLA010000216.1 GCA_937983055.1 uncultured Pseudomonadota bacterium | reverse complement strand
ACATCGAAATGTCTCTCAGGATGTCGCGCTTCAGCGGCACGTCCTTGCCGACGCGCATCATGGTGTAAACGTACTGGGCCATGGCGTGTAACGGATGTATTCCAGGGAAAAGTAGACGACAGGCGCTTCCTGCTGCACGGGCAGCCCCTCGCAGCGCGGCGCGGGCGACATTATCATTGCTAACCCCCAGAACAACCAAACCGGAGGATAAACGCATGCCCTACGTGATTCAGACCGTCGACAAGCCGGGTAGCGCCAGGATTCGCGCCGACCATCGGCCAGCGCACCTCGAGTACCTCACGAGGCATCAGAAGCTGCTGATGGCGGCGGGAGCCCTGATCGACGACGATGGCAGCGGCGGGCACGGCGGCGTGCTGATCGTGGACACCGAGGACCGGGGCGAGGCCGAACGCTTCATCGCCGACGATCCCTTCATCAAGGCCGGGCTGTTCGAAAAGGTCACCGTGACCCGCTGGCGCAAGGCCTTCTTCAACGGCCAGAAGCTGATCTGAAAGCGCGGGCGCGCAGCCGGCGCTCAGCCAAAAGCGGCCGCCTGCGCAAAGTCGAGGCCGAGCCGCTCACGCGCGGCCCGGTATTCGCGCCGCAGGCGCGCGATCAGGTCCGCGGCGGACGGCACATCGTCGATGTTGCCGACGCCCTGGCCGGCGCCCCAGATCGTCTTCCAGGCCTTTGGGCGCTCGCGGTTCGAGCCGAAATCCATCTTGGTCTTGTCCGCTTCCGGCAGGTTGTCGGGGTCGAGGCCGGTGGCGGCGACGCTCTTCTTGAGATAGTTGCCATGCACGCCGCTGAAGTACGGCGTGTAGACGATGTCGGCCGCCGCGCTGTCGACAATCATCTGTTTGTACTCGGGCACGGCATTGGCCTCGCGGCAGGCGATGAAGCGCGTGCCCATGTAGGCAAAATCGGCACCGATCGCCTCGGCCGCCAGGATGCCGGCGCCGTCGGTGATCGCGCCCGAAAGGATCAGCGGCCCGTCGAAGAAACGCCGCACCTCGCGCACCAGCGCAAACGGGCTCAGCGTTCCGGCATGTCCGCCGGCGCCGGCGCACACCAGGATCAGCCCGTCGACCCCCGCGGCGAGCGCCTTTTCCGCGTGGCGGATGGAAATGACATCGTGGAATACCGCGCCGCCGTAAGCATGCACCCGCCTCACCACGTCGTCCGGCGCGCGCAGGCTGGTGATGATGATCGGCACCTGGTGGCGCATGCACACGTCCAGGTCGTGGTCCAGCCGGTCATTGGACTGGTGGATGATCTGGTTCACCGCGTAGGGCGCCACCTTCGCCGACGGGTGGGATTGCTTGTAGGCGTCGAGCGCCTGCTCGATGCGGGTCAGCCAATCGTCGAGCTGCTCGGCTGGCCGCGCATTGAGCGCGGGAAACGAGCCCACCACCCCGCTGGTGCACTGGGCAACGACCAGGTCGGGGTTGCCGACGATGAACATCGGCGCGCCGATCACCGGCAGGGTCATGTTGTTCTTCAGTTGCTGGACCAGGGACACGGTGCCTCCTCGATGGCTTCGAGCGGCGTAACTTGCCGGCGCGAAGCATCGGCGTCAAGCGGGAAGCCGCGCCGTTTGATCCATCGCAAGGTGCGCGCGGCCGCCGGCGCTAGGGTGTGGCATGGCCATCTTCGACACTGGGGCTGCCATGCATATCGCCGAGAAACCGCTGTCCGCCTATCCCTGGTACGTCAGGCCGTTCTTCTGGCGCCAGCGCAGGAAGTATGGGCAGGTGCTCAAGCCAGGCCTGCTGTGGGGACGCTCGCCGTGGGTGTTCATGGCGGTCGCGCTGCTCTACGGCGCGCTCGACCGCAGGCGCTCACCGCTCAGCCCGGCACTGCGCTCGCTGGTCACCGTGCGCATCTCGCAGATCAACTGGTGCCGGTTCTGCGTCGATCTCAACTCGCTCACGCTCGCGCGCCGCACCGGATCGATGGACAAAGTCGACGCGCTGGAAAACTGGCGCGAAAGCAGCGTGTACGATGCCGCCGAGCGCGCCGCGCTGGAATTCGCCGAGGCGATGACCATCACCGGCCGCCGGGTGGACGACGCGCTGATGGCGCAGTTGAAGCGCCATTTCAGCGAAGATGCGATTGTTGAACTGACCGCGCTCATCGCTTTCCAGAACCTGTCGAGCAAGTTCAACAGCGCGCTCGATGTGCCCGCGCAGGGATTCTGCCGCCTGCCGCCGGCGTCTGCCGCCGGCGACGCGCGGGCACCGCAGCGCCGCGCCTGAGCAGGCGCCGCCCAGGCTCAGGCCGCGGCCGCCTTGTCGGTATAGGCCGACTCCATTTCGCGACGGATGCGCACCGCGGAATTCGATTCGTCCACCGCGACGTCGCGCCAGCGCACCGGCTGGCCCGCCGCGACCGGCGCGGTGAGCTTCCAGCCGTGCGCAAGGCCCAGCGGCAGCGCGCCGACGCGCAGCGACTCTTCGGCCGTCATCAGCCGGCCGACCACGGTGTAGCCGCCTTCGCCGTCGAGCAACTCTCCCGCCTTGAGGTCGCGCTTCGCAGTGGCGACCACGTCGGCGCGAAAGCCGGTCGGGCAGCCGGTCGATTCGTTGCGCACGCCGACCGAGGCCACCGAAATGCCCACCTCCAGCCCGATCAGGTGCCAGCGCTTGTATAGGCAGGCATAGCGGCCGGTCGAGTCGGTTCTGACGCCGTACTCCGAGAAGCAGCGCCGGATATAGTCGGTGTCGCCCTCGAACACGACGAACACGCCGAAGCGAATGTCGTAGCCGATCGGCGTGCCATCGGTGTGCAGCGAGGACACCACTTCCACCTGGCCCTTGTGATGCAGCACGCCGCCTTCGGCTTTCGGGCGCATGGCGTTGGGAATGTCGTCGATGCTGGCCGGCGGGTAGGCGAGCCCCCACGGCGCGGGCGTAAGCCCGGTGGCGTTGCACACCGCCGTGCTCTCGATCGCCGGTTTCGACCCGTCGAGGAAGGAGTGGAACATCTTCGGATTGAGCCCGCCGGCCTGCGCCTGTTCCGGCGTCAGGCCGTAGTAGCCCCACACCGTCTCCGGCGTCGACTGGGCGAAATGCGGCAGCCATTTGTGGCCGCGGCCGGCCGCCACTACCGGGAAGCCGGCGGCCCGCGCCCAGTCCACCAGATCACAGATCAGTGCGGGCTGGTCGCCATAGGCCAGGCTGTAAACAACGCCCGCGGCCCGGGCACGCCGCGCGAGCAGCGGGCCGCAAAATGCGTCGGCCTCGACCGTGACCATCACCACATGCTTGCGCTGCTCAAAGGCAGCCAGCGCATGCTCGACCGCGGCGAGCGGATGGCCGGTGGCCTCTACCACGATGTCGATCGCGGGGTGCGACACCAGCGCGCGCCAGTCTTCGCCGACATGGGTGGCGCCCGACTTGAGCGCCGCGTCCAGCGAGGGCGCCGCGTAGCGTTCCGTGGCCCAGCCGACACGGGACAGGTTGAGCTTCGCGTTCTGCGGCGACAGGTCGGCAATGCCGACGAGATGCACCCCGGGCGTCTTCGGCACCTGGGCCAGGTACATGGCGCCGAACTTCCCGGCGCCGATCAGGCCGATGCGCAGCGGCTTGCCGGCCGCCGCCCGCTGTTCGAGTTTGGCGTACAGATTCATGGCCGGGCCTCAGGCTGCGATTTCGGTCTTGAGCGCTTCGGCCGGCGTGCCGTCCTTCCACGGCAGTGCGACCGGATAGTCGCGCAGCAGGCAATCGTCGGGCAGGCAGTCGATCGGCGTGAAATCGCGATGCGCGATGTACTCCGGGCGCTTGAAGCGGCGGATGTGGTTCGACACCGCGCACAGGCTCAGGTACACGTTGACGCGATTCCAGGGCGACAAGTTCGAGCTCGATGCATGCACCAGGCAGGAATGGAACATGATCATCGATCCCGGCGGACCTTTCGGCGCCACGATTCCGCCGCGCTCGACCAGTTTTCGGATGGTGTCGTTATCGATCGTCCACAGCGGATAGCTGGTGGTCGTCACGTCGTGGCCGGCCTCGACCACGCCGAGTTTGTGGCTGCCGGGGATGAACATCAGCGGGCCGTTGAACTCGTTGACCTCGTCAAGAAAGATCGCCACGTTCATTGCCCGTGCCTCCGGCATGTGGTCGTCGTTCTTCCAGGTACCGTAGTCCTGGTGCCACTGCCAGACATCGCCATCGAACGCCATCTTGCCGTTGATTTTGAACTGGTGCATGTAGACCGCCTCGCCGAACAGATCCGTCACCGGCTGCACCATGCGCGGGTGGCGGGCCAGGCGCGCAAACGGCGCGCTGTACATGTGGGCGGCGAAATTGGTGCGCACCGCGTCGCTGCCCTTCTCGCGCACGTTCTCCGGCCGGTGTTGGGCGTAGAGCCGCGGCACCTCGGCGTTCAGCACATCGATTTCCCGCTGGGTAAACAGCGACGGGAAGAACAGATAGCCGTCGCGGTCGAACTGCTCGATCTGCTGCCGGGTAAGTCTCATTGCCACTCCTCCTGGGATGTCGCGAAAACCTGATGGTCAGGACGCGCGTCGCGTCCGGGTAAGTAATTGCCGGGCGAGGTTGTCGCCCGCGCTCTCGCCATGCGCGCGGGCCAGCCGTTCGGCCGTAGCGGCATCGCGGTCGGCAATCGCCTCGAGGATTGCGGCATGCTCGACCCACACCACATCGCGCACCCCGGTCTCCTGCAGCACCGCGCCCATGGCGCGGCGAATATGCAGCCAGTGCAGGTTCGCGGTCTGCGCGAGCAGCGGGTTGCCGGAGCCGGCGTAGATAAGGTTATGAAATCGAAGATCGGCATCGATCATCGCGGCGATCGACCCGGCGCCCGCGGCCGCACGCCCCTCTTCGATGATTGCCCGGTCGATCACGGCACCCGCCCGGGCCGCTTCGCGGGCGGCCAGGCCATCGAGCACCGCCCGGACCTGGTAGATCTGGGCAATCGCCTGCGGGTCGAGCGGCGCCACCTGCAGCCCGCGCCTGCCCGCATCGATCACGAACCCGTCCTTACGCAGCAGCCGCAGCGCCTGCAGCACGGGTTGCCGCGAAACGTGCAGCGAGGCGGCCAGTTCTTCCTGGGTCAGCCGCGCGCCCGGCTGCAGGTCACCGTTGCAGATGGCATCCGAAAGGCGCTGATAAACCTGGTCCGCCAGGTCCGGGGTGAACTCAATACGGCGAATCGACGCCATCGGCGCAACCTTATTGTTGAGTGATCCGGGCGCATTGTATACAGAATACGAAAGGCCGGCCAGCCTCGCTTCAGGCCGATACGCCGGGCCCGCAAAACGAAACGGGCGCCCGAGGCGCCCGTTGGCACTGCTTTGACCAGCCGGCAATCGGCAGGCGGTCGTCTCTTTCGTCAGTTCAGGCGACTGCCCGCCGTGCACGGCCCCGGCGGTCGGCGAAGCGACGCTCCGGGAACGCGATGGTGGCCTGAGCCCGGCGGCGGTCGCTGCGCCGGTCATGCGTTCGATGCTCGGTTTCCGGCGCATTGCGCTGCGGCGCTTCGGTGTAAGCCTGATAGCCGGTCATCAGCGCATTGTGCAGCAACTGAATGCTGCGCTTGGCGGCCAGCATGACCTTCGTCTGCATGCGATCGGTCACCGCGTAACGCTTGACGATCTCAAGCGCGATCTTGGGGTGGTCGTCGTCATAGTGGGCGTGCTCTCGGAACCATTTGTAGGTCTTCGGGCCCATGTTCACGCCGGGATGGTCCCGGTAAGCCTCGTAGCCCGGCGTCACCTTGCGCGCGATATCGCCGGCAATGCCCTCGATCGCGAAGCTGGTGGCGGCCACCGCCTCGGCGAGCGACCCCTTGGTGTTGATGTACCAGAGCCAGTCGGTCAGCGACTGAACGTCGCGCAGGATCGGGCGATTGCCCTCGGCCAGTTCCAGCATCTCGTCGCGGGATACGCCAAAACCCTGGCCCATCCAGATCCAGTGCTCGGCATGCGCCTTCTCGACCCGGATGTTGTCGATCAGAAAGGACCGCGAGTAGTCGTCCTCGACCTTGGTCAGCGCTTCCGCCAGGAACTTCGGAAAGGCGTGAATGAAAGGGTAGAGCTGAAGAATCCAGCCCTGCATCTCCTGCACCGAAAGTTGGGTGTTCGCCACGCCTTCGCACCACTCGCCGTCCAGCAGCTCATCCCAATAGGGCTTCACGTACCCGTGAAGCGATTCGACCCATTGGGGGTGAGGGGACAACTCATTCATCGAACCCATGACGTTTTTCTCCTTAGATGCGTCGTAGCGTAGAGCGGAATTGGGTGGAAGGCCGGGACCGTTTGGGGCAGCGGACTTTGATCAGCACAAGAATTTTTTCTACACGCGCGGGAAAATCGCATATGCATACGGAATCCGTCAAATCTATCAATTTGATAGGTTCCGTTTTTCACTCCTTGCATCAGGAAGTTAGCCCATGGTGCGCCAAGTACGGGAGCATTCGGCACCCGTAAACCTGACACGCCGCTCGGCAGACGCCTGAGGCCGGTTCCAGCCGCTACCGACGCTTAGGACAACGCTGTCTTACCGATTGGAGCGAATCGTAAGAAGTTGGCACTGCATTGCACATCGGGAATTTCCCGAAGCGCGTTGGGGGATGTCCGCAGTGGACCGCGGGTTTCGCGCCGTCAGGCGTGGCCGCTGGCGACACTCAGTCGCGGCTCGAACGGCCGCGGTTTCGCCACCCAGTAGCCCTGGGCGTAGTCGACGCCGATCTCGCGCAGGGCCGCCATCACACGGTCGCTGTCCACGAACTCGGCAATGGTCTTCTTGCCCATCACATGGCCGACGCTGTTGATCGCCTCGACCATGGCGCGGTCGATGGGATCGTCGGCCATGTCCTTGACGAACGCGCCGTCGATCTTCAGGTAATCGACCGGCAGATGCTTGAGGTAACCGAACGAGGACATGCCGGCGCCGAAGTCGTCGAGCGAGAAGCGGCAGCCGAAACCTTTCAGCGCCTCTATGAAGCGCACCGCCTTGTCGAGATTGGCGATGGCCGCGGTTTCGGTGATCTCGAAGCAGATCAGCTGGCGGGGCAGCGCGAAACGGTCGAACTGCTCGCCGACGTAGTCCAGGAACTGCTCGTCGCTGATGGTTGCACCCGACAGGTTGATCGAGCACAGCGCCAGCGGCTCGCCCCTGGGAGTGGCATTCATCCGCGACAGCGTGGCGAACGCGGTGCGCACCACCCAGCGATCGATCGACGGCATCAGACCGTAACGCTCGGCCGCCGGTATGAACGCCATCGGCGGCACCAGCGCGCCGTCTTCGTCGAGCATGCGGATCAGCAGCTCGCAGTGCGTGCCCTGCGCGCGCCGCTTCTGGATCTCGACGATGTCCTGGGCATACAGCACGAAACGGTCTTCGTCGAGCGCCTTCTGGATGCGGCCGACCCACTCCATTTCGCCCTGGCGCAGGGACAGCTCGGTGTCGCCCCGGCGGAACACCTGCACCCGGTTGCGACCCTTGTCCTTGGCCATGTAGCAGGCGGCGTCCGCCGCGCTCATCACATCGGTAAGGGTGAACAGCCCGTCGTCGACGTTTACCAGGCCGATGCTCACGCTGATGCTGAACGAGCGGCCTTCCCAGGCGAAGTGCAGGTCGCGCATGGTCTGGCGCAGCGACTCCGCGATGCGTAGCGAGTGGTCTGGCGGGCAGCTTTCCAGCAGCACGCCGAATTCGTCGCCGCCGAGGCGGGCCAGCGTGTCGCCTTCGCGCAGCCTGCGCTGCAACAGCGAGGCGACCTGGCGCATCAGCTGATCGCCCGCGGCATGCCCGCAGGTGTCGTTGACGATCTTGAACTGGTCGAGGTCGAGGTACATCACCGCATGATGCCGGCCCATCTGCGCCGCGCTCTTCAGCGCAAGGCTCAGGCGCTTCTCGAACTCGGCGCGGTTGATCAGCCCGGTCAGCGCATCGTGGCTGGCCTGGTAAGAAAGCTTGGCGGCGTACTGCCGTTCATGGCTCACATCGTGCAGGATCAGCACCACACCGCTGATCTTGCCATCGCGGCCACGAATCGGGGCCGCCGAATGCACGATCGGGATCTCGCTGCCGTCGTTTCTGACCAGCAGCATGGTCGCCGGCACCTCGATCGTGCGCTCCTCGCGCAGCACTGTCTCGATCGGATTCGGTGCGGGCTCCCGCGTCGACTCGTGCACGATGCGGAATACCGCCTGCAGCGGCAGCCCGCGCGCGGCGTTGGCCCGCCAGCCGGTGAGATCCTCGGCAATCGGGTTCAGAAACTCGACCCAGCCGTCGGTATCGGTGGTGATCACGCCATCGGCGATCGAGGCCAGCGTGACCTGCGCGCGCTCCTTTTCGGCGTACAGTTCGGCGGCCGCAAGCTTGCGGTCGGTGATGTCCGTGATCGAGCCCGCCATCCGCACCGCGCGCCCGTCCGGTCCGACGACCGACTGGCCGCGCGAACGGAACCAACGGTATTCGCCCGATTTCGTCTGCACCCGCATTTCCACGTCGAACGGCGTGCGATGGCGCAGGTGAGCCTCCATCGCGCTGACCATCGATTTCTGGTCGTCGGGGTGCACCCGCGTCATCAGTGCCTCGACCGTACTGCCCATCTCCTGCTCCCGGTAGCCGAGCAGCTGCTTGAAGCGCGGCGAGTAGTACACCTCCTTGGTGACTATGTTCCAGTCCCACAGGCCGTCGTTGCTACCGGTCACCGCCAGGTTGAAGCGCTCTTCGCTGAGCTTGAGCGCCTGCTCGGCTTCTTCCCGCCGGCGCACCATCCGGTGCGACAGCACCAGGCCGATCGGCACCAGCATGCCTGCAGCCGCCAGCGTGGTGAGCAGCAGCAGGCGCTGGGTCTGGCGGGCGGCGCCGCCCAGGGTGCGCGTAAACTGGTCGGTAAGCGGGGTCAGGCGGGTGTCGATCTCCAGCAGCTGCTCGCGGTAGCCGTTAAGCGATTCCGCGGTCGCCTCGCCGGCGCTGATCTCGGCGTGCATCTGGCGGGCCAGATCGGCCATTTCGCTGACGTACTGGTCGCCCCGCGTCCACAGCGCGATCACCTCCGCCATGAAGTCGACGTTCTTGAAGCGGCGGAACAGCATGATCATGCTTTCCACCTCCTCCGGATGGTTGCGGCCCTCTATGAAGCCCTGCCAGGCCACCGCAATGTCCGGATTGTCCTTGATCAGCTCCTCCCTCGCCCTGCGGTCGCCGAGGGTCACCTGGATCGATTGTTCGTACCTGGCGTAGTCGGCGGGGTCCTGCGTTTCCGAGTAGCGCATCAGGTGGAACACCGCGCGCTTCTGCGCCTTCGACCACAGGCTCTCGCCCTCGGAGTAGGAGCGGGTCGCCGACAGAATCGTCATGCTTTCGGCCGAAAGCCACACCAGGAACACAACGATGACGACGAACGGCCATACGATCAGCAGCACGCGCTTGCTGAACGGCAGGTGGTGCAGAACCTTGCGTATGGCGCTCATCTGGTCGGGTCTATGCGCTCAACTGCGGGCTTCGTTCGCGCCGCCAAGCGCAACAGCCCCGCCCCCGCGCGCCTGAGAATGACGGCAGCCGCGGGCGGCAAGGCTTTGCATCATACCGACGGCTTCGGCAAAGATCCAGAAAAAATATATGGTTAAGTAGCATTGTTGACATGGTTTCTTTGTGAATCAGCCCAATTGCCCTACTGGGCAGCAACATTCAGGCCCGCAGCCCGTCGAAGTCATGACCCGTCCATGACGCTAACATCCGCCGATGCCTGAGTTTCAACCTTCCCGCGGTCTGGCCCTGTGGCCGCTTGCGCTGGTGGCAGGGCTGCTGCCCCTGGTGGCGTCGGTCTCGGCGTTCTGGATTTCGGTTGCACAGGAGTACATATCGGCATGCAATCCGCTGTTTGAAGGCTGCGCTTCGATCAGCCGCGCCGGGCGGCATGGACTCGCCAACCATGTGTTCCAGGCGCTGATGCTGCCGGCGGGTACCCTCCAGGGCGTCACCTGGCTGTGCGCGTGCGCTTGGCTCGCCGGCCAGGGCGCCAGCGGGCGCTCGATGAAGTGGTTGCCGTGGCTGGGCGTGATCGCTGGAGTGTTCCTCATCGTCTACGGCACCTTTCTCGGCACCGAGGGCGAGGCTTATCGCTGGATGCGCCGCTACGGCGTAATCGTGTACTTCGGTTTCACCTATCTGAGCATGCTGATTGCCGCCGCCCAGCTGCACCGGCTTGCCGGTCGGATGACTCCGCGGCTGAGCCGGTGGATTCCGGTGGCCTTGCTCGCCATGCTGGCGCTCATGCTGCTGATGGGCCTGTTCAACTTCTTCGTGCGACCGCTGCTCTCGGACGAGGCGCTGAAGGACCGCATCGAGAACGTACTCGAGTGGTATTCCGGCCTGGGTTTCACCGTCTTCTTTCTGGTGCTCGCAGGAATCTGGCGGCGTGCAGGCGCCCGCGCCAGCCTCTAGCCCGATACCCGGAATCGCGCGCTTGAGCAAGCGCGCATCGTTCGGTTAACGTCCCGGCCCATGTTCCGGTTCTCGCGGCTGCAGCTGGCGCTGCTGTTTCTCGGCTTCTCGCTGATCGCGCTCGCCCTGACGCTCGACCGCATCGCCGGCCTCTGGGCGCAGCCGCCGGAGACCCGCTCGTTCCGCTGGGGCTATCTCACGCTCGAGCCGGACCGCGATCAGCACATCGAAGCGC
>CALJLA010000215.1 GCA_937983055.1 uncultured Pseudomonadota bacterium | reverse complement strand
TCCGAAGCGTCTTTTCTCCCCGATCCTGGCGGTTGTCGCCGCAGTGCTCATCGGGCTGGCCGCGCTCGCCCCGCAGGCGGATGCGGCCGTGCAGAACTTCGCGGTCGGCACCGGCGTGGAGGTCGAAGTCCTGCCCTTCCACATCTCGGGCCAGTACACCGCCAACACCACCGCGGTGGTGCGGTTCGCGATTCCGTTCAAGGCGCGGCTCGTCGGCGCCTCGGCAACCGCGCGCGCCTCGGGCGGCACCACGCCGACCTTGACCGTCGACGTGCTGGAGGCCGGCGTGACCGTGCTCTCGGCGCCGATCTCGGTCACCGCGGGCACCGTGTCGGAGGGCACCATCACCGATGCCGATCTCGCGGACGAAGCCGTGATCACGGTCAACCTCGCGATCGGCGGCACCTCGCCCACGTGGAACGACATCACCGTACTGCTGACCGTAGTTCGCCAATAACGACAGAAGGACCGGCCCATCCCTTCGCGCCGGGCCACATCGCCTGGCGCGTTTTTTTCGAGAGATTGAATGGCGCTTGCAGACTACCAGGCACTGGTCGACGACCTGACCCGAGACGATACCGGGCAGATCGTCACCGCCGACCGCGACGAGGCGATCGCCCGCGCGGTCTCGCGCTATTCGCAGGACCGCCCGCGGCTGAAAAAGCAGGACATCACCGCCGACGCTCAGCAGAAGCTCTCGCTGCCCTCCGGCTGGGAGGCGGGCTTCTCCGAGCTTCGCTCGATCGAGCACCCGCTGGGCAGCGTGCCGCCGCTGTTCCTGGACCAGGACCGCTACGCCCTCTACGACGACGGCACGAACGTCAAGCTCATGCTAATCGACGCGGTCAACGTGGGCGAGACGCTGCGGGTGGAATACACCATCGCGCACGTGCTCAATGGCTCCACCGACACGCTGCCGGCGATTCACCGCGAAGCGGTCGCCAAGTGGGCGGCAGCACTCCTGCTCGACCAGCTCGCCGCGCGCTACGCCGGCACGTCGGACTCCACCCTCCAGGCCGATGCGGTGGAGCACGGCTCGAAGTCGCGCGACTACGCGGCGCGGGCGGCGAGCCTGCGCAAGCAGTACCTGAACGAGATCGGTGTGGAAGACCGGCGCAACGTCGCCCACGGCGCAGTCGTCAACCTCGACCAGGCCGACAGCCGCGGCCAAGACCGGCTCACACATCCGCGCAGGTTTCGCTGATGGGGCAATCGCTCACCTTTGAACTCGACACCGACATCGCCAGCGCGTTTGCCCGCGCGCTGAAAGTCGCGCCCGAAGTCGTCAAGGAAGAGTTCGCCGCCGCCACGCTCGAAGCCCTGCTGCTCCTCGAAGGACTCACCAAGGACTTCACGCCGATTGGCGTCACCGGCAACCTGCGCGGCGCCTGGGCACACGAGCTGATGGGCAACAGCGCCGAGCCCGAAGTGCTCGGGCGGCTCTTCAACCCGCTGCCCTATGCCGCGCCAGTGGAAACCGGCACGCGCCCGCACTGGGCGCCGCTGGAACCCCTGGTCGACTGGGTGCGCGCGAAGCTCGACATCGCCGACGACGAAGAGGCTCGCCGCGTCGCGCGGTTGATCCAGTTCAAGATCGCCGCCAAGGGCACCAAGGGCGCCGGCATGGCCGCCCGTGCGATGGATACCGGCCGCGAAGACATCAAGCGCGGCTACCGCGAAGCCTACAAGCGCGCCTTCGCGCGCATCGGCTGATGGCCACCGAAGCGCAGATTCGCGCCGCCGTCAAGGCCAAGATTCAGGCGGTCGCCAACGTTGGCCCGGTGCACGACTACCTGCGCTACGCCAAGAACAACGGCGCGCTCGCGACCCTTTTCAAGAACACCACCAGCGGGCGCCTCAACGGCTGGCAGTTCCTGCGCGAATCGTTCCGCCGCATCGAGGTCGACATCGGACTCTACCGGCGCCTGGACACCTGGCGCGTTTACGGCTTCATGGCGATCGACGATGCCGACGCCTCCGGCCACACGCTGCAGGCGCAGCTTGAATCGATTGCGGGCGCATTCCTGGCCGATCGCACGCTCGGCGGGCTGGTACTCGATCTCGCCGACATGACAGAGCGCGCCGGCCGCGTGGGGCTTCAGGCGGAGCTGATCGAACCGTGGTTCTTTGCCGGCGTGCTCACGCTTCGGGCGCGCTGCCTCTTGATTACCGAGACCGAGGAGTAACCGATGGCCGACTCACTCACCCGTGCAAAGGTCTTTCTGCACAAGGTCGAATCCAGCGAGGGCGTCGATGCCGTGCCGGTGGTCGGCTCCGACCTGGTGCTGCCCAACGGCGACATCAACATCGAAGTGCCCACCGAGCAGGACATGGGCGAAGGCGACCTCAAGGGCACCTTCGGCCCGGGCGACTCGACCACCATCAAGCAGGGCATGGGCCTGCCAGTGACCACGCGCGTGCGCGGCCTGGGCCAGGGCGCGGGCGCGCTGTTGACGCCCGCGATTCACGCGGCGCTGCTCGCCAGCGGCCACACCGTGGTCACCGCCGGCAACGGTACCTCGATCCCGCGCGAGGCCACGTACACGCCCTCGTCGGTGCTGGCGAACCTGAAGACTGCCACCGGGTACTTCTACGAGAACGCGCTGCTCTACAAGCTGCTGGGCGCGGTGAACGATCTCGTCTTCGAGGCGACGATGAACGCGCTCACCGCCAAGTTCAAGCCGCAGTCGAAGTACACCGCGCCCGCCGCGCAGGCGCTGCCCTCGTGGGGCGCGCCGACGCAGAAGCTCTTTCGCATGACCAACGCTCTTTGCGTCATCACCGAGGGCGGCGGTGCGGTCAACGTTGGAGCGTTCACTTTCGACAGCGGCACTGTCGTCGAGGAAACCTACGAAACCGGCTTCCACGGCTTTCGGGTGGCGAACCGCAACCCCACCATCAAGATCGACCCACGCGCGGTCAGCGGGTCGATGGCCGACTGGACGGCGCTCACCAACTGCACCTCGGCCGCGATCATCGCCACCTTCACCAACGAGCTGGGCGAGACGCTGGTGTTCAACGCGCCGAAAGCCGTGCCGATGGAAAACACGCCGGGCGCGCGCGCCGGACGCCAGATCCGCAGCAAGACCTTCTCGCTCAAGGAAACCGCCGGCGATGATCAGTACACCATCAAATGGACGGCGATTCTCTGATGCGGCTTGCCAACCCCGCCACCACGCGCGAGTACGTCCTCGAAGCCGACCGCAAGTCGGACCCCGCCACGGTGTTCGTGCTGCGCCGGCTCACGCGAGAGCAGCTCTTCGAGTACGCCAGCCGCGCGCCGTTCACCGTGGCGCAGGCAACCGAACTCGCCGCCATCCGCGAGCGCGCCAAGCGCGAGGCCCGCGCACTGACCGCCGCCGAGCAGAAGCACTTCGACGCGCTCGAACCCAAGACCTTTGCGGACATCGCCCGGGCGCTGGAGTCGTTTGCCTACACGGTCTCGGTGGGCGTTGTCGAGATCCGCAACCTGCTCGACGAACGCGGCAAGCCGCTCAAGATGACGCCGGAGAAGTTCGCGAAAGTGGCGCCGGCCGAGGTGATCAAGGAACTCGGCGAGGCGGTGCTCGAACATTCCGTGCTCTCGGAGGACGACCGAAAAAACTAACGCGCGCCGCGCGGGCCTGGGCACTCGGCGGCGACTGTGAGATGTGCCCGCGGCTTTCGGCGTTTCCGGCCAACTGCAGCGAAGAGGACGAGATCGAGTGGAACACCTACGACACACCAGAACTCACCGGGCGCGACTGCCCGGTGTTCGTTCTGCTGCATCACAAGGCGCTCATCCAGGCGTACTCGCTGTACGAGCGCGGCATCTTGCCCGCCGCTGGCGGCTGGCAGGCGCAGCAGGAATGGTGGCTGCAGGTCTTCGAAGTGATCGGCGAGGCGCTCGCGCGCGTGCGGCGCGAGCTGGACGAGCGCGCCCGTAGCGAGGCAGCCGGGCAGATCTGATGGCACTGACCGTCGACGACAAAGGCGATATGGAAGTCGTCCTTCGGGTGAAGGACGAGGGCTCCGCCGTTGTCCAGAAGTTCGCCGAGACCTCCGAGCAGAGCATGCAGCGCGCCGCCGGCGCCGCGCGCGAAGCGACCGAGCAAGTCGGCGAGGTCACGAAGAAGATCACCGACGACGCCGGCGTGAACTGGGAGGGCGTGGGCAAGCGAATCGGCGGCATCGCGGTGGCGGTCGGCACGGTGGCCACCGCGATTGTTACCGGCGGCATGAAGATGGGCGACACGCTCGACAAGCAGGCCGAGCGCCTGTCGGTCACCGCCGAATGGCTCTCGAAGATCCGCTTCGCCGCGGGTCTCGTCGATTCGGAGGACAAGCTCGGCACCTGGGTGCGCAACATGAGCAATAACCTCGCGCGTGCGGCCGAGTCCGGCAAGGGCGTCACGGGCGTGCTCGAGCAAATCGGCCTCGACGCAGTCAAGCTGAAGGAGATGGGGCCGGAAAAGGCCTTCGAGTTGATCACCGCGGCGCTGGAGGGCATCAAGGACCCGATGGAACGCACCCGGGTCCAGATGGCGATCTTCGGAAAGGGCGCGGACGACGTGCACAAGATGGCCGGCGCGATGCGCGAAGCCGGCAACGACGCGGCGCAGATGGGCCGCATCATGAGTGGCGAGGCGGCATCTGCCTCGAACAAGTTCTTCGACCAGATCTACCGCTTCAACCAGTTGCTGCTCGGCATACCCACCACCGTGGCGAATTCGCTGGCCCCGGCGTTTGCCGAGATGGCGCGCATATTCACTGACTTCGTCAAGGACTCTGGCGCCATCAAAAAATTTGCCGAGGGTCTGGTTGTTCTGCTCGCGGGCCTTGGTTCCGTCGTCGTTACGGTCGGCACCGCCTTCGGTCTCACGGGAAAAACCATCGGCGGTTTCGCCGCGGTTCTGGGCGCGCTGCTGCGCGGCGAATTCCGCGAGGCCGGGCGAATTGCAAAGGAAACCTTAAGCGATCTGACGGACTCCGTCGAGAAGTTCACTGACCTACAGAAAAGGTTGCTCGGTATCGGCCGCGACGGCGGTATGCAGAAGATGCGCTTCACGCCAGGCGGCGGCGCCGCCAACGACAGCGTCTGGTCCGACGTGCTGCCGGGCGCGGAGCTTAAAAGAAGCATCGACGACGAAGCGGCGCAGATGGACGATCACCACCTGGCGATGATCACCCGCCGGCGCGACTTCCACTTCGAGCTGCTGCAAACCGACAAAGAGGCCGCCGAAGCGCGCCAGGCGATCGTCGATCGCTCTCTCAAGGGCGAGGCCAACGCGATGGCCTCGATGTTCGGCTATGTCGCGGGGCTCATGCAGAGCAAGTCGCGCACGCTGTTCGAGATCGGCAAGGGCGCGGCGATCGCCGAGGCGATCGTCAGCACTTACCAGGCGGTGGCGAACGCGCTCGCCGTCAAGCCGTTCTGGCTCGGCCTCGCGCTCTCCGGCGTCGCGCTCGCCAAGGGGCTCGCGGCAGTGGCCTCGATCCGCGCCACCCGCATCGGCAGCAGCGCCGCCACGCCGGTGTTCAGCGCCAGCCCGAACACGGGGCTGCCCGTTTCGCCGGTCGCCGCGAACGACTCGACCATCGGCAACCCGCCGCAGGCGCAGCCGCGCTTCACCCGCAGCGAAACCGTCACGCTGGTGGGCGAGTTCTACTCGCAGGAGTGGATGCGCGAGAAGATGATCCCGATGATCAACAAGGCGCAGCGCGACGGCGTGTTCATCGAATTCCACACGGCGGCGGCATGAAGAGCGCAACATCCAACCGCTCAACGCAGAGCCCGCAGAGGGCGCAGAGGAACAGCGACTTCACTCTCGTTTTTCTTGGTGCCTTGGTGTCTTGGTGGTTCGCCCCTGTCTTTTGCTTTTCGTCTTCAGGTGAGGCGGCAGCATGAACGGCCTGCCGCTCATCCTGTACGAGAATCGGTTCAAGGACGCCACCCCGGTCGCATCCAGCACCGCCGCGGGCGCGGAGTACTCGGTGCTGAACCTGCGCGACTGGCGCAACTTCACCTGGTGGAAGGCTTCCGCCATTCCCGCGCACGTCACGGTCGATTGTGGCGTCAGCAAGGCGGCCGACTACCTTTACGTGTACGGCGAGGCCGGCACCTACGAGGCGCGCTCCAGCACCGACGGTTTCGTCGCCAACAGCACAACGCGCGGCACGGTCACGCTAACGAAGTTCGGCATGGGGCTTGCGACCTTTGCAAGCGCGTCCGCGCGCCACTGGCGCCTGACCGTTCCGTCTGGCGCGGCGCCGGCGATCGCGATCGGCGCGATCGGCGCGAAGCTGGAATTCCCGCGCCGGCTCGCGCAGCCCTTCGACCCGCTCGGCCACATGGCGCGCGGCGAGGTGAACGACACCGAGGAAGGCAACCCGCTCGGCGCGGTGGATGCGTTCGACGAGTGGTCGCAGGCAATCGAATTGCGCAACATCGACCGCGCCTGGGTGGCGAACACGCTGCGCCCGGCGTGGCTCGCGCATCTGAAGTCCGACCCCTTCGCCTTCGCCTGGGACCCGGTCGACCACGCCACCGAGCTGTACCACGTGAAGCCGATGCGCGAATACGCCGCGCCCTCGGGCAACGGCAATTTTGTGAACTTCAGCGCCACGCTGCGCGGGCGAGTGCAGTGGTGACATGGGCCTGAAAACCGCACACGTGCTGAAGCTCCAGTCTCCGCGCTGCGGCAACGTGGCGGGCGTTTCGCCCTGCACGGCGTTTCGCACGCACACCGGCACCGCGCAGGCCGGCGCTGCGCGCAGCGTCACGCTGGCGGCCAGCGCCTCGTCGATCGACGATGTCTACAACCGGCAGACCGCGCGCATCGTCAGCGGCACCGGCGCCGGGCAGGAACGGCGCATCGGCGACTACACCGGCGCGACGCGGGTGGCCACGCTCGCGGCAGCCGAAGCCGATTTCTCGCCCGCGCCCGACGCCACCTCGGTGGTGCACGTGATCGATCGGCCGAACGCCTGCTACAACACGCGGCGCACCTGCCGCGACCCGGCGAACTTCGCGCTGTCTTCGCACACCTACAGCTTCACCGGACGCGACGATGAACTGCAGCCGGGCGTGCTGGCGCGGCCTTACCTGACGCGCTTCGAATTTTCGCCGACGCAACTGGATTTCGAGGAAGGGCTAGGCCGGCGCGCCGACACGCGCTTTACCTCGATCGACGAGACCGACTCGGACATCGAGCAGGACCCCTACCACCTCGATCGCGCGGCCCCCGCGCAGGGCACCTTCTGGCGCCGCTACAAGGCGAGGAACCTACACTATGCCGGACACCCGGCAAGCCTCGAGACCTACCAGATCGTCGACGGTGTGTGGAGTGCGCCCACGGTGGAGCATTTCCTGATCGACGCGATCGAGGGGCCAAAGAAAGACGGCGCGGTCGAGATCATTCTCAAGGACCCGACCAGCTCGCTCGACGTGACCAAGACCCCCGCGCCCACCACGGGAAAACTCGCGCAGGCACTCGGGCTGAACGACCTGCAGGCGGTGCTCGAAACCGGCGAGGGCGCGCAGTACGGCACCTCCGGTTACTTCGCGCACAACGGCGAGGTGATCAAGTTCACCGGCCGCACGGGCGACACGCTCACCTGGCCGGACGGCACGCACCGCGGCCAGTTCGACACCGCCGCGCAGGCCGGCAAGGTGGGCGATGCGCTGCAGCTCTGCCACGTGGGGCTCAACGAATCGTTCGCCGTCACGCTCGAGCGCCTGTTCAACGCCGGCGGCATGGCCGACAGCCAGCTCGACCTGGCAGGCCTCGCCGCCGAGCAGACGGCGTGGCTGCGCGGCTACGACAGCCTCACCTACTGCATCCCCGCGCCGGAGACCACCTCGACGCTGGTGAAAGAGCTGCTCACGCAGGCGGGCATGTCCTCGTGCTGGTCCTCCGAGCTGCAGAAGCAGATCTTCAAGGTCTACGCGCCGCAGTCGCCCGCCGCGATCGTGCCCAAGGTGCTGACCGGCGCCGGGCACCTCATGCTCGACTCGGTGCAGGTGGAATCGCTCGACGACAAACGGCTCACCCGCGTGACCGTGCGCTTCGGCCTGGTGTCAGCCACCGCCAACCTGCGCGAAGCGAAGAACTACGCCACCGGCGAGCGCACCGTGATGGTGGATGCCGAGGGGCCGCACCAGTACGCCGACGTGCGCGAAAAGGAAATCTTCTCGCGCTGGTTCCGCATCGCCAACACCTCTGCCATGCGCACGCTCTCGCGCCGCACGGCAAGCCGCTACGTCGACGCGCCCGAAGACATCGAGTTCTTCGTCCACCCGAAAGACCAGGACGTGAAGGAAGGCGACGTCGTCGACCTGCTCACCGCGCGCTACGTCGACGCCGCCGGCGCGCCGAAACTCACGCGCGTGTTCGTCACCCGCAAGCACCGCCGGCGCCGCCACGGCGAATACCGCGGCCGGCTCACCAACTTCGGCGATCGCCGCTACGGCTTCATCGCGCCCAACGGCACGCCCGACTATCCCGACAACGCCGGCTACTGCGCCATCGCGGCAGCATCCGGCCTCATGAGCGACGGCACCGATGGCTACCGCATCTGGTAAAGGCTTGCAGCGCGTGCAACTCACCGCCGAGCAGATTCCGCTCGACGTGTTCGTGCGCTGCCCGAAGCACCCGCGCTGGGACTTCGTCCAGGTGCGCGCCGAGTGCGTGCCCTGCGAGCACTGCGTGGGCGTGGTCGAAGATGCGAGCGCCCCCGAGCCGCTCTACGGCAGCCACTGCGCCTACCCGATCGCGCGCTGGTGGAAGCGAATCACTGTTCACGCCGATCTCGCGCGGGCCGAGGAGCAGGAGGCGCTCGCGGCCGATCGCCTGCGCCGGGCGGTCAATCACGACGACGCGCTGTCGTCGAACCCGCACTACGGCATCTCGCCCACCGATCCCGACCTCGAGGGCCGCAACTAAATGCCCGCGCCGAGCAAATCCTTCACCACCATCGCCGACTCGCGCGTCGACCCCGAGTCGATCGTCGACACCGACCTGATGACCGACCTGCGCGACAACGACATCCACAACTACGAGTGGATCGGCTACGGCTATACGCCAGCGCAGGCTCACACCCACGATGGCGTCGACTCCGCGCTGCTGCCCGCGAACGTTTTCGGCGCGCTGTACGCCTATTACAACTTCGGCTGAAGGATTGACCGATGAGCACCTCTCCCGCATTTGCTTCTACTCCCAATGCCGGCACGCCGGGTGTCGCGACGGCCGCGAACGTCGCGATGGACGGCACGGGCGCGACCGGTCGGCTGTTGCTCTTCACCGCCGGCTCGAATGGCGGTTTCCTGCCGCTCATCCGTGCGGTGCGCAAGGGCACCGGTGTCAAGGCAGTGCTGCGTGTTTGGCTGAACAACGGATCGGACCCGGAGGTCGCAGCAAACAACACGCTCCTCGGTGAATTCGCGATTCCAGCCGGCACGGCAGACACCGATGATCCCAACGTCGCCGGAAACGTCGACTGTCACCTGAACGTCGCGATGCCGGCGAGTTATCGCGTTTACGCCACGCTCGGCGCGGCGGTGGCCGACGGTGTGCACCTAACGCCGATGAACGGCGGGAACTTCTGATGCTGGGCGGCAAGCGCGGCGGCTTTCTGCGCGGCTTTCCCATCTCGGAGGCGGGAAATCCGGCGCGCGGGCGCAATGCGGCCAGCGGGCAGGCGTACTTTGCCGGCGTCGCGAGCGCGTTCTTCGTCGTGCCCGAGGGCGTCTGGATGGTGTGGGTCACCCTCTGCGGCGGTGGCGGCGGCGGTGCCGCGGGCAACACCACCACCACCGGCGGTGGCGGCGGCTCCGGCGGGCAGAGCATCGTCGACTTTCCCTGTGCCGTTTCACCAGGCGAGGTGATTCCGATCACCCTGGGCGCCGGCGGTGGCGGTGGATCTTATTCCAGCGGCAGCGGCGGCAACGGCAGCGCTTCATCCTTTGGGGGATACGTCACCGCCGGCGGCGGTTCCGGTGGCGCCGTCGGCAGCGGGGGCGGCAATTCAACGACTCTGGGTGGTTGCTCGGAGCCCGGCGTCACGCCCGGCGGCACCACCGGTGGCGCCGGGGGCGGCAGCTATTTCGGCCTCGGCGGCACGCCTGGCGGCGGCGGTTCAACCAATGCGCCGACGCATCCAGGCTGCGGTGGCGCTGGTAGCGGTGGCGGTTCCTCAAACAACGGCGGCGCGGGCACGCGTGGCGCCTGCCTGGTGAGGTGGTGACATGAAGGCACAACCCGGGCGGCTCTACGCGCAGATCATCGCCGGCCGCGAGCATGCGCTGTTCACTCTCGCCGAGCTACCAGAGTGGAACAACGACCAGGTCCCCGCGGTCGACAGCACCGACCGCGCGCGGCGGCCGACGGTCGGCATGCGCCTGCTGCCCGACGGGCGCTTCATGCCAGACCCCGGCCCGCAACCGGCGCCGTGGTTCGAGCTGGACGCCGCGAGCTACACCTGGCAGCCGGCAACGGACGCCGACACGCAGAAGACGGCGTTCGCCGGCACGCAGCTCGACGGCGACCGCGCCATGCGCACGCTGTTCGAGGTGATCTTCCAGCTCGCCAACGACGTGCGCACCCTGAAGGGTCAGGGCACGCTGACCCGCGCGCAGCTCCGCGATCAGCTCGTGCAGCTCTACAAATCCACGCTATAGGAGCCGCCTGATGAAGTACGCAAAGTTCAGAATCTGCGAGTGGCGCGACGCGCCCTTCACGCGCAGCCAGGCGGTCGCCGCCGAGATCGCGCGCATCGACGCCGAGGCCGTCGCGCTGTCTGCGGAGGCCGCGCGCCTGCAACGCATCGAGAAGGTTGCCTCAAGCCAGTCGCGCGTCGACCGCCTGACGCAGATCGCGGACCGCCTGGAACGGCTCGCCGGCGAGCTTGTTGCTGTGCGCGACGCTGAGGCAGCCGCGGCGCAGGCCGCTGCCCAAGCCGCGAAGACGCACCCCCGCGTCGGCACATTTGGCTACCAGGTCATCGACGACGCCGGTGCGGAAGTGCTGCGCGAATTGGACGAAGCCGGAAACCATTTCCCGCCCGGCGCCACCTACTGCAGCGAGATCGTCGAGCCGAACGCGCCAGCACCGGCATGGGCCGGAAAGGCCCCCGAAGACCCGTGATTGGCCACACGTAAGAGAAGGCCACCGCCGCTCCAAAGCCGGCTCAGCCGCGCTGCTTGTGGCTAACTTCCTGCTGCTGAAACCGCGATGCGCATTGCGTCCGCTACAATACCCTTGCAACGACCGCAAGAATTTCACTCTCGATTTATAACGCCGCAAACCCCGAATTTATCGCGCCGCGCTCCACAGAGGACACGGAGGGCACAGAGAAAAGACCAGAAACAAACGCGGCAGAAAACCGACCGGGCGATGCGCGTGTCGTGCCGGCAGGCAGGGTTATCGTTGCGCTTTCTCTGTGCCCTCTGTGGTGAGCGCTTTTGCCGGCGGCGCCGTCGCCCGCCGGCGACGGTCAGGGCAGCTTGATCTTGCCGCCGCCCAGTCCGCCCGGCATGCCGCCGGGGCCGCCGAGCCCGCCCGGCATGCCTTCCGGAATCACGATGGAGGACGCGGCCTCGCGGCGCATTTCCTGCAGTTCCTTCACTGCGCGTTCGACGGCGACCTTGGCGCCCTCGGAGAACTTTTCCGCCGCTTCGCCGAGCGATTTGGCGTCCAGCGGGAATGCGAGCGGAATCGCGCCCATCGGGGTCATCAGTTGCGCTTCGCCGATGTAGACGACATCGCGCCCCGAATCGACGCTGCCGTCGCGTTTGACTGGCGTGAGCATGCGCAGGGTTCTTGCGCGGCGGTCGGTGTAGATATCCTCCCGGAAGAGATTTTCCGGGTCCATACGGATTTCGGTTGTAGAATTTTCACTGGCCATGGCTAGTCCTGTATCAGGCGGTATCTCGACAGGTTGAAGGTAACACAGGCCGGGGCGGGGTTAACATCGTCGGTCGTGAGCCGGTCCCGGGGCGCCGCCGGCAGGTGCAGCTTTCCGCCCGGCGGCCTCAATACGCAGTAGACTACGCATCACGGCAGAAATATCGAGCCTGGCTGGACCAGGCCAGAAGGCGCCCACGTGTCCCTGTGGCAGAGATTGATACTGACCGTGCTGGCAATGCTGGCGATGAGCTTCATCGCCGGCCTGCTCTGGGGGCGAATGTTCGATGCGCGCCTTCCCAGCTATCTCGGCGGAATCGTCGGGGGGCTGACAGCGATTCCGGTGTGGGAGTTGCTGAAGCGCTTCAAATAGAGGCGCCCTGCCGGCATTGACGAGGCGACTGCGCGGGCCGGCGCGACCGGCGGGACGACGGTTGCTGCTCGCGCAATACAAGGAATCTTGATTGGGTGCTGGAGAGGCCGGGCAGCCGGACGAGCGTTCGCCGTTCCCCGAGATCAGGGTGGTCGGCATGGATGCGCCCTGGCGCTGGCTGAGACAAGGTTGGCGCGATTTTCGCACCGCCGTGGCGGTCAGCATGTTCTATGGCGTGGTGCTGACGCTGATGGGCGTGGTGCTGACGCAGTTCGCGGGCAGCGGGGCAGTGGAACTCGCCTTTTTGACGGGTTTCTTGATCGTCGGGCCGTTTCTGCTGATGGGGCTGTACGACGTCAGCCGGCGCCTGCGGGCGCGGGAAAGGGTCGATCTGGGCCTCACGCTGTTTGCGTGGAAGGACAACGCCCCGGCGATCGGGTTTTACGCCCTGATCCTGGCGCTGCTGCTGGCGGTGTGGCTGCGGATTTCGGTGGTCGTCGTGGCGCTTTTTTTCCCGGGCGGCGCGCCGAGCGGCGCGGCGCTTGCTTCGGCATTGATGGCGTCGCCCGAGGGCTGGATGTTCGTGGGCGCGTATACGCTCGCCGGCCTGGGCTTTGCGCTGTTCGTGTTTGCGACATCGGTAGTGTCGCTGCCGATGCTGCTCGACCGGCGGGATATGGACACTTTGACCGCGATGATTACCAGCTTCAATGCGCTGCGGCTGAATCTGGCGCCGATGGCGCTGTGGGCGGCGATCATCGTCGCGGCGGTGGCGGCGGGCTTCGCCAGCTTCTATCTCGGGCTGATCGTGGCTCTGCCGGTGATCGGGCATGCCAGCTGGCACGCCTATCGCGAAACGGTGGCGCAGGGCGCCTGAGCCGGCGCTGCGCCCCGGAAGCATTGCATCTGTGCAGTCAACCCCCGCACTTCAGGGATGGCGGGAACGAGAGGTGAATCGTCAGTGAACAACTTCAAGATCGTGTCCGGCGGACAGACCGGAGTAGACCGTGGTGCGCTCGATGCAGCGCTGGAGCTCAATGTCGCCTGCGGCGGCTGGTGCCCCGAGGGCCGCAAGGCTGAAGACGGTGTGATTCCCGAACAGTACCCTCTGCAGGAACTTGCCGGTGCAGACTACCGAGAACGCACGCGGCAGAATGTGCTCGACAGCGACGCCTCCGCCATCATCTTCTTTGGCGAGATCGAAGGGGGCACCGAGCAGACGCTGGACGACTGCGTGCAGAACGGAAAGCCCTACCAGCTGATCGATGCCACCACGGTGCAGCCCGGGCAGGCGGCGAAGCTGATTGCCGATTTCGTGCGCCAGAGCGGCACCCAGACGCTCAACATCGCCGGGCCGCGGGCGAGCAAGAATCCCCGCGGTCATCGCTACGCAATGGACACGATCCGCATGCTGATGGAACAGCTCAGCCGCAAGGGCGCGTCACCCGGCAAGCAGCGACAGGAAAAACGTGGCGGGCAGCAGCAGGGTCGTGGCAGCGGCGCGAACGGCCAGCAGCGCCATCCGCAGAGTGCGCAGCAGCCTGGTGGCGGTGGCGGTGGTGGCGGTGGCGGCGGCGGGCGGCGCGGCCGTCGCAAGCGTTCGCGCGGAGGCAATCCGGCGGGCGGCGGTCAGCAGCCGCAGCAGGATGGCCAGCGCCGCAAGGTGCTGGGGCAGCACTACCGCGCCAAGTACGGCGTCGACAAGGGCGGCTGAGACGGGTTTTCTCGGCGGGCCGGCAGCGGGCGCCCGTCGCATCGGTCATCCCGCGAGCGGATGATCAATCCTCACAGATCAGCGTCACCGCGCGAAGGCGCAGCCCCTCGATGAAGATGCCGCGCGATTCCAGGTAAAACTCCTGCGCGGCGTACGCCTGATCTTCCAGCATTCGGTGGCCGATGCAGGTGCCGGTACCGAGATCATTCACATGCTGCACGTAGTGCACCAGTTCATGCAGCAGCACCGCTTCGCGCAGCGCCTCCGGCTGCGCCAGCGTGGTCTCGGACAGGTAAATCGTGCCGTCGAGATGCATCGCCTCCATCCGGCACGGTTTGCCCTGGCAGAAGCGCTGCTGGAGCGTCGCCTGGCTGACTACCTCGATGCGCGGCGGCGCGGGCGGGGTCTTCGCACCGACGAACTGGGCGGCAAGCAGCAGCAACGACGCGGTAATGGCTTCCATCGCGACACCTTTGGGGGAAACCTGCCCTGACGCCGTGTCCAGCCTCCGGGTTCCCCGCTGTATCCTGCGCGAATGGACAGAATCGACAGCCTCGAATCCCTGCGCCGGCGCCTGGCCGAATTTGTCGACGAACGCGACTGGGACCAGTTCCACAACCCGAAGAACCTTGCCATGGCGCTGGCGGCGGAGGCGGGCGAGCTGCTCGAGCATTTCCAGTGGCTCTCCGCGGATGAGGCCGCGCGGCTCGAGCCGGCCGTGCGCGACGCGGTGGCGCTGGAGCTGGCCGACATCCTGATGTTCCTGGTGCGCCTGTCGGACAAGCTCGGGGTCGATCTGCTGGATGCCGCCGGCCGCAAGCTGGCATTGAATGCGCAGAAGTATCCGGCGGAAAAAGCGCGGGGGCGCGCAACCAAGTACGACAAGCTGTGAATCGCGCCCGGAGGGCTGGTCTTCCGTGCGAACAGGGGTTAGCATCTTTCCGGGCGGATGCGATCAACTGGCGAAGACGGGCCCGCAACGGCCGTCCTGGCATCCGATCGATTCTTCGACTGAGTTCCGGTGGCGTTTTGGGGGGGGCCGGATCGGAGACTGCAATATGGCCGACGCAGCGCTGGCGGCACTTGTCGCGAACCTTTTCCTGGCGATCCAGGATATTTCCGGCTACGCCCCTCCCACGGTGCCGCCGCAGATTCTCCGTGTATCGCATGCGGTCATCGAGCGCGACATCTGCAACGGGCCGTGCCAGATCCGTGCGTATTACGACCCGACGCGCGGCGTGTTTCTGGAAGACACGCTCGATGTGCACAACGATACGCTGGCGCAGTCGATCCTGCTGCACGAACTGGTGCATCACGTGCAATCGGTCAGCGGGCGCTTCGACATGACCGGCGTCGACTGCGCGCGCCAGAACCGCGCCGAAGCGGAAGCCTACCTGATCCAGAACCGGTACCTGATGAGTATCCATTCGCCGCACCGGGTGGCGATGACCGGCTGGGCGAGCCGCTGCGGCGCCACCGAACCGCCGACGCCGGGACGCGGCTGAACAGGGTCGCCGCGGCACGGGCGCCGCGGCGGATTCCGAAACGAAGCGGCCGGCGATCGGGGAGCGGGCGCCGGCGGGAGATGCAGGCATGAACGCAGACGCGCTCCAGTCGCTGCTGCTCGAGCTGTTTGCCGCGATACAGCTCGTTTCCACCTATCCTCAGCCGGCGCATGTTCCGCAGGTGCACGTCCTTTCCCGCGCGGCCATGCAGGCGAAAATCTGCAGCCGCCCCTGTCCGGTGCGGGCGTTCTACCATTCCGAATGGGGCGTGCACATCGACGAGTCGCTGGACGTGTTCAACGACGCCTTCGACCGCTCGATCCTGCTGCACGAGCTGGTGCATCACCTGCAGCGCGTCTCGGGGAAGTTCGAGACGGCGCCCGGAGACTGCTATCGCCGCCATGCCGAGGAGCTGGAGGCCTACGAGATCCAGAACCGCTATCTCGCGCGCCAGGGCAGCACGCGGCGCGCGCTGACCATCGGCGTGGCGCACATGTGCGCCAACCGGTAGCCGCCGTACCAACCCTGCGCGGCGCGCCGGCTGCGCGCCCAATGCATAATCCGGTTCATCCAAACCGCGCTGACGCCGCCGCTGCCGCCCATGCTCGCGTATCGCCACCTGTTTCACGCCGGAAATTTCGCCGATGTCTTCAAGCATGTCGTGCTGGTGCAGCTGGTGCTCGCGCTGA
>CALJLA010000214.1 GCA_937983055.1 uncultured Pseudomonadota bacterium | reverse complement strand
GTTCTTCGCGGTGCTGTCCGAGGCTTTCTTCGAGATGCCGGAACTGGTCCGGGAGTTGTACCCGAAGGTGTACGATCAGCTCGCGGCGTACTACGGCCTCGACCTGGCGGGGCGCGAGCTGCCGCGGGAATGGAGGCTGAAGCAGGCATGAGGCGGCGCGTACTTCTGAAGGCGGCCGCGGCGGCGCTGATGGCGCCGGCGGCGGCGCGGGCGGCGGAAAAGCAGGTGCTGGAAGTGATCGAACTGCGCAGCCGCAGCGCTGACGAGGTGGTGCCGATGCTGAAACCCTTTCTGGCGCCGGGCGGCACCCTTTCCGGTCTGCGCGACCAGTTGATCGTGCGCACCACACCGTCGAACCTGGCCGAGTTGCGCCGGGTGCTGGATTCGATCGACCGGTTGCCCCGGCGGCTGATCATCAGCGTGCGGCAGGAAAACCGCGCGCTGCGCGACAGTCGCGAGTTCGAAGTCGCCGGCACCGTGGGCGGCGATCGCGCCCGCGTCACCGTGCCGGGTGCGGCCGGGGGCGGGGCGACAGTGCAGGGCTCGCGCGGGGACGATGCCCTGCGCGCCCGGGTGCTTGGCACGCAGTCGAACGAAACCGGCGCGGTCGTGCAGACGGTGCAGGTGCTGGAAGGCAACGCCGCTTTCATCCGGCTGGGCGAGTCGGTGCCGGTGCGCAGCCGCACCACGGTAATTGGCCCGGGCGGCGCCGCCAGCGTGGACAGCACCGAATTCCGCGACATCGAGCAGGGCTTCTATGCCGAACCCCGCGTTACCGGCGACACCGTCACCATCCAGATTGCCGCCCAGCGCGACGCCGTGCTCGACCGCAACACCGGCGCGTCGCGCATCCAGCGGGTGACCTCGGTGGTCAGCGGCCGGCTGGGCGAGTGGATCGAGCTCGGCGGGGTGACCGAAAGCGCGGAACGGGTCGACACCGGCACCATCACCTACCGCAGCAGTTCCGATGCCGACCGGCGGCGGGTGTTCCTCAAGGTCGAGGAAGTGAAGTAGCAGCCTTTGACGGGATTATGGAGCGCTAACCACAGTGGCCGGCAAGACAAGTGCTGCGTGCCGAACGCCGCGTAACGCCGGCCGGAGGCCGGCCTCCCGATCCCAGAGTCCGGAGCCCGGTTTCTCTGCGCCGTCCCGAAAGGGCCGCACCAGAATAAGAAAGGAAAGCGATGAAGCCGTCGCGTATGCATGCGGTCCTTTTAATCAGCTTTCTCGCAGTGCTGATCTGGTCCGGCATCCGGCCGCGGGACTACTTCATCTGGTTTCTCGAGGTGCTGCCGGCCATCATTGGCGCGGCGGTGCTGGTGGCGATCTACCCGCGGGTGAAGCTCACCATGCTGCTGTACGCGCTGATCTGGCTGCACGCGGCGGTGCTGATGGTGGGCGGGCACTGGACGTATTCCGAGATGCCGCTGTTTAACTGGCTGCGCGACGAGTTCGGTCTTGCACGCAACTACTACGACCGGGTCGGGCATGTGTTCCAGGGCTTCGTCCCCGCGATGATCGCCCGCGAGGTGTTCATCCGCGGCAACGTCATCGGCGGCCGGCGCTGGCTGTTCTTCCTGACCTGTTGCGTGGCGCTGGCGATTTCTGCTTTCTACGAGTTCATCGAATGGTGGGTCGCCATCGCCTCGGGCACCGCCGCCGACGCCTTTCTTGCCACTCAGGGCGACGTGTGGGACACGCAGTGGGACATGTTCCTGGCGCTGTGCGGGGCGATTGCCGGGCAGCTGGCGTTGGCCGGCTGGCACGAGCGCCAGCTTGCGGGATTGAGGGCGCAGTGATCTGATTGCGACGAGGCATCCGAATGCGATGCCGGCGTCGGGTGGTTGCGATCGGATGGGTAGATATCGGCTCGGGTGCAGGCTCGCAACAATTTTCGCTCTGTCGGTAACGTCGACGGCGGTGCCTGCGGCTGAATTTCGCACCGACGACCCGCTGAGGGCTTTCGTCCATGGCGAATATGCTCCGGGCTCCGACTATTTCATCGGCGGCACGACGAACACGGTACTGTTCCGATGTGCGCTGCCCACGCGCGAGCATCCCTTTACCGGCATCGCGCTGTCGGAGCAGTCGATATGGGGTAACCGCGGCGGCGACTGGGAGCTTTTTCACGGCACCAGCGAGGGTGGCTATGTCTATGTGGGTACGGGGCAGATCGGCGATACGGGTTGTCTCGAGTCGTGCCGATCGCGGGATTACCTGGCCACCGGGCGCTGCAAGTGGACCAAGGGATGGCCGAAATAGTGACCGCGCCGAATCGGGCGTTGATCTCTGGCTGCGAGGTTCAACCAGCGGGTGGCGGCCCTGACTGACTGAGGAGATCGACGCGTGAAGATCACGGTGGAAGCCATGGTGAAAGGCGACCCGAAGGCCGTCTGGCACGCCTGGAACAATCCGGACGACATCAAGCAATGGAATGCCGCCTCGGACGACTGGCACACGACCAGCAGCACGGTCGATCTCTGCGAAGGCGGCACGTTCTCGTCGCGGATGGAGGCCAGGGACGGCAGCGAAGGCTTCGACTTCGAGGGCACCTATACCCGCATCGTCCCTGAAGAACTGATCGAGTATTCGATGAGCGACGGCAGAGCCGTGCGTGTGGAGTTTTCGAAGACCGCGGGCGGTGTGCGCGTGAGGGAGATATTCGACGCGGAGACCGTGTACCCGCCGGAACTGCAGCGGGAAGGCTGGCAGGCAATCCTGGATAATTTCGCGAGGTACGTCGAGGCGAAGGCAGGCGGCCGGTAACAGGATCTGCTTTTCCGGCGTCCTCTCTGAAAGCTCGCCCTGCGGCTATTCCCATAGCGCATCTGACAATGGATTGAGCATGCCCGCAATTGCTGCCAGTTATGATCTTTCCGCTATTGAGTGGCGACGGATTACCGATCCCGCCTGCACGCGCTTCAAGATCGATTTCGAGTACAGCCTGCTCGGCTACGATCTGGCGAGCGGGCGGCTGGACATGCTGCTGCGCTATGGCAGGGGCGGCCACTGCCGGCCGCACCGGCATGTGGCGGCGACCGCGACGTTGGTGCTGCAGGGCGAACAGTTCCTGACGGAGTTGCTGCCCGACGGCACGAGCCGGGAGATCCGCCGGCCGCAGGGCACCTATGCGCTGGCGCCGGCGGATGCGCATCCGCACGACGAGCATGGCGGCGACAGCGGGGCGACGGTGCTGCTGTCGATGACAGCGCCGGACGGGATTCTGTTCGAATACTTCGACGAGCATTTCCAGAACGGCTGGACGCTGTCCATCACCGAATATGTCGAGAGCTGGAACAACGGCACGGTGTACGGCGCGAAGCCTTTAGCAGAGGGTATAGGTCGCCGGGCTTGATGCATGTCAACCTGCGAGGCTGCCGGCGGGGTCAACATCGCGGCAATGCCCCGTCAGGAGCGTGCCCATGCGATATCTGGTCGTGTACTACTCCCTGTCCGGCACCACGCGCAAGGTGGCGGAACTTGCGGCAAAGGCCCTCGGCGCAGAGCTTTTCGAGGTGCGTACGCCTTGGTACAGGCGCAGCCCGATGGGCTATCTTCATGCGGGATTCGACAGCGCGTTCGGGCGGCTGCCGGAGATCGAGGCGGGCGATGTGGGAGAGGGCTACGACTGCGTGCTGGTGTTCTCGCCGGTGTGGATGGGGCATGCGTCCACGCCGATGCGCGCCTTTCTGCAGCGGCAGCGCGGCAAGCTCAGGAACGTCGCGTTCGTGCTGGTGTGCGGCGGCTCGGCCCGGCAAAAGGCTTATGACGAACTGGCTAAGAACGCGGGCGTGACGCCGGCCGACACCTGCACGCTGCGCCAGTACGAAATAGAGTCGACGCATCTCATGCCGCCGGCGCTCGCCCGGCTGGTCGACTCGCTCAAGTCGCGCCAGGCGGCGTGACCGGTGCGACGCTAGCCTGCTTCGATGCCGAGCGTTTCCAGCGCACGGTCCATCTGCGCTGCCCAGCCGCGATTCGCGATGGGGCTGGCGGGGCTGGGATGCGGCGCGGTACCGAGTTCGACGCCTGCGCCGTCGAGCGCGGCGACGGCGCGCTGGGCCGCGAAGCCGCCGATGCCGACGACGTGTCTGGGGCGAAGCGTTTGCACCAGGCGCTGCAGGGCAACGTCGCATGCGAGAAACAGCGCATCACGTTCGCTTCTGGGCAGCTTGTCCGGGGTGCGGTTGCGGCCGCTGTCTTCGAGAAAAGCCAGCGGACAGTAATTGGCAACGAAGAAGCGGCTGAAGAACTGCTCCGGCGTGCCGAAGCGATCGCGCGCCCAGCCCCACAGCCGCTGGCCGCTGACTTCGCGGCGATGGCAGGCGAAGCCGGCCACCGGACGCTTGGGATGCTCGCGCGCCGGGCGGCCGACCGCCGCCTCGATGCCGAGCCAGTCGCGCACCATCGGCATGTCGCCGAACGGGACGCCGGTCTGCGCCATGCCGAAGGGTCCCGGGTTCATGCCCAGCAGCAGCACCGCAGGATGGCCGCGGGCATAGCGTTCCAGGTACGCGCAGTGCGGTGCCCAGGCGTAGTCGAGCGGGTTGTAGACATAGTCGACCGGCGGCGCGAAGCGCAGCGCGTCGACGGCCTCGCGCAGCGCGCGGGCGATTGCCACCGGGGTCATCGGGTTCCTTCGTACACTTGAGCAGGCGCGAGGATAGCCCAGATGCACACCCGACCCGGCCCGCCTGTCAGGAACGGCCGCGCGTCGCGACGAAGCCGGGTAAGCAAGACGTATCCACCGTGGAGGCAACGAAGATGAAAAAACTGTGGCTGCTGGTCATTTCCCATGTCGGGGCGCTCGTAATCGGTTTCGCCGCCGGCGTGTACTTCCTGCCGATCCTGACGGCACCGCCGGCTCCGGCCGAAGCCGAAGTGCAGGCGGTGGCCGCGGTGGCCGAGTACAGCGGCGAGTTCCGCCGGGACCTTAAAGACAGCGACGCCTTGCACTGGGGCGAGGGCCGGGTGTCGGTCAGCCGCCAGGCGGTGTCGCTGCAGGGCCGGCTGGCGCCGGGGCCGGACTACAATCTGTATCTGTCGCCGGAGTTCGTCGAGACGGAGGCGGATTTCCTTCGGCTGAAGGATCGGATGGTGCGCGTAGGCGACGTGAAAACCTTCGAGAACTTCCTTGTGCCGGTGCCGGCGATGATCGATCCGGCGGCGTTCAACACCGTCATCGTGTGGTGCGAGGCGTTCGGGCAGTTCATCACCGCGGCGCAGTACCGCTAGCGGCGATACCCGGTGCGGAACCGAAAGCCGGGACGAGGGGCGAACACGAGGCCTTCGCAATGAAGTGCACCGCGTTCCCTGGGTGCGCGGCGTCCATCGTTCGCAGTTACCGTGGAATTCCGCGTCCTAGGCATTTCGTTGCCACTCCTGCCATTGCTCGAACCCCCTGAACACCTCGATCGAGTCATCGACCGGAAGGTCCTCGGTGAGGGTGAAACAGGGATCGAGCAGGGCGTGCAGCGCCTCGGGCGTGGTACCGAAGGGCGGGCCCTTCTCGCTTTCGCGAAAGAAAAAGTAACCCGCGAGCGCGCCGCCGGGACGGATGATCTGCGCCATGCGCTCGGCGTAGCGCGGCCACATTTTCGGCGGCAGGGCGCACAGAAAGGCGCGCTCGTAAACGCAATCCCAAGGCGCGCCGAAGTCGAACTCGAAGAAGTCGGCAAGTTGCACCCGATCGGCAAAGCAGGCGAGATTGCGCCGCGCCGCCTCAGAGCAGGCTGCCCTGTAGTGGATGAACAGAGCGTCGGAGCGGTGCTCGATCAGTGAATAAAACTCTTAGCCGGAATCGGATTTGCGCCGCAGA
>CALJLA010000213.1 GCA_937983055.1 uncultured Pseudomonadota bacterium | reverse complement strand
AGAGCCTCGCCGGCGAGTGGTACGAGGGCTGGGACGGCGTCGAGAAGCCCCGCGACTTCCGGGTGGTGGGCGACATCATCGTCAACGTGCAGACCGGTACGGGCAACCGCATCGAGTTCTGGGATGCGAACGGGAAGCCGATGTCGTCGAAGGCGAACGACGAGGCGAGAACGTCGACGAACGGCGTCGGCGCGACCCAGCCGAGAATCGGGTGATCCAGCGAGCCGAGCATCACCGAGTAGAGACGGGCGGCGCCGCCGCCGCTTGACACGGTCGCCGTGGTCAGCCTGCCGGCGCTCGATCGCCAGGCGCTGAACAACCGCTGGTTCCAGGCGCTGGATTCCGGCGGCGTTACCGTACATGCCCGGACGGTCGGCCGCGAGCAGTTGCCGCGGTGGATCGCCGGGCGCCTGGCTGCCCAGGAGCAGAGCGCCGACCCGGAAACGCTGGAGTTCATCGCGGACCGGGTGGAAGGCAACCTGATGGCCGCCTTTCAGGAAGTGCAGAAGCTGGCGCTGCTGCTGGGGCCGGGCAAGATCGCGATCGAGGCGGTGAAGCAGGCGGTGGTCGACGTTGCGCGCTACGACGTGTTCGAGCTGGGCCCAACCCTGCTGCGCGGCGACCGCGCCCACTTCGTGCGCGTGCTCGACGGCGTGCGCGCCGAGGGCACGGCTGCGCCGCTGGTACTCTGGGTAATCGCGGAAGAGGTGCGCTCGATGGCGCGCGTCGCCGCCATGACCGCAGACGGCATGCCGCAGGCGCAGGCCATGAAAGCGGCCCGGGTGTGGGGGGCACGCCAGCAGCTGATGCCGCGCGCGCTTGCCCGGCTGAGCCAGTCGCGATTGTTCGGCGCGCTGGAACAGGCAGCGGCGATCGACCGCCAGATCAAGGGCCTGGCAGTGGGCGATCCCTGGGATGCGCTGCTTGCGCTCGGGCTGGCCCTGATGCCGCCACCGGCGGCCGGCCTGCGCGCAACCAATGGCGGTAGAATCTCGCGGTCGGCCTGAGCGAGATTTTCATGGACATTCAATCGTATATGCATGCCGTCGGGCGGGCCGCGCGCGCCGCCTCGCGGGCATTGGCGCGCGCGCCCACGCGCATGAAGAATCAGGCGCTCGAGACCATCGCCGCGGCGCTCACCCGCGATGGCGCGCGCCTGCTCGCGGCCAATGCGAAGGATGTCGAGGCCGCCCGCGCACGGGGACTGGAGCCGGCGATGGTCGATCGCCTGACCCTGAGCGAGAAGAGCATCGAGGCAATGGCGACCGGGCTGCGCGAGATCGCGGCGCTGTCCGACCCGGTCGGCGAGATCGAAGGCTTGCGCTACCGGCCCACCGGCATTCAGGTCGGTCGCATGCGGGTGCCGCTTGGCGTCATCGGCATCATTTACGAATCGCGCCCGAACGTCACCGCGGATGCCGCCGGCCTGTGTCTGAAGTCCGGCAATGCGGCCATCCTGCGCGGCGGCTCGGAATCGATTCACTCCAATCAGGCGATCGGCGCCTGCGTGCACGAAGGCCTGCGAGCGGCCGGCCTTCCGGCAGAAGCAGTGCAGGTGGTCGAAACCACCGACCGGGCGGCCGTCGGCGAGTTGCTCACCATGCGCGACTACGTCGACATCATCGTGCCGCGCGGGGGAAAAAGCCTGATCGAACGGGTGTCGGCGGAATCGCGTATTCCGGTGCTGAAGCATCTGGACGGCGTGTGCCACGTCTACATCGATGCGCAGGCCGACCTGCAGAAGGCGATCGCCATCGCCGACAACGCCAAGACACAGCGCTACGGCACCTGCAACACCATGGAGACGCTGCTGGTGCATGCCGGGGTGGCCGCACGGGTGCTGCCGCCGCTGGCGGCCATCTACCTCGCGAAAGGCGTCGAACTGCGCGGCGACGAGCGTGCGCGCGCGCTGGTGCCGCAGATGAAAGCCGCCAGCGAAGAAGACTGGTACACCGAGTACCTGGCGCCGATCCTGTCGGTGCGGGTCGTGGACAGTGCCGACCAGGCGATCGAGCACATCGCCCTGTACGGCTCGCAGCACACCGATGCCGTCGTCACCGAGGACTGGACGCTTGCGCGGCGGTTCCTGCGCGAGGTGGATTCGAGCTCGGTGATGGTCAACGCATCGACCCGGTTTGCCGACGGTTACGAATACGGGCTGGGCGCGGAGATCGGCATTTCCACCGACAAGCTGCACGCACGCGGCCCGGTCGGGCTGGAGGGCCTGACGTCGCTGAAATGGGTGGTGCTCGGCGACGGCCATGTGCGAAGCTGAAGCACGAACGACAATAAAGGGAGCGAGATGAGCAAGGTGATCGAAGTCAAGGTGCCCGACATCGGCGATTTCAAGGACGTGCCGGTGATCGAAGTGCTGGTCAAGCCGGGCGACAGCGTCGCCAAGGAAGACTCGCTGGTCACGCTGGAATCGGACAAGGCGACGATGGAAGTGCCGTCACCGCAGGCCGGTGTCGTCAAGGAGCTGAAGGTCAAGGTTGGCGACAAGGTCTCGGAAGGCAGCCTGATCCTGATGCTGGAAGGTGATGCCGAAGCCAAGGCACCGGCGCAGAAAACCGAGGCGCCTAAAGCCGAAGCACCGAAGGCCGAGGCGCCCAAAGCGGCAGCGCCGGCCGCAGCGGCAGCCACGCCGGCGAAAAGCGCGCCGGTGCAGCAGGGCGATATCCATGCAGAGGTTGCGGTGCTCGGCTCCGGGCCCGGTGGCTATACCGCCGCGTTCCGCGCGGCGGATCTTGGCAAGAAGGTCGTGCTGATCGAGCGCTATGCCTCGCTGGGCGGCGTGTGCCTGAACGTGGGCTGCATACCGTCCAAGGCACTGCTGCATGCCGCTAGGGTGGTCTCCGAGGCGGAGGAGATGTCGCACCTTGGGATCGGCTTCGGCAAACCGAAGGTCGACCTCGACAAGCTGCGCGGCTGGAAGGAAAGCGTGGTGGGCCGCCTGACCAAGGGCCTGGCCGGCCTTGCCAAGCAGCGCAAGGTCACCGTGGTGGAAGGCGTCGGCCGCTTTACCTCGCCGCACATGATCGAAGTCAAGACCGCCGACGGCGTGAAGAAGGTGTCGTTCGACAACGCCATCATCGCCGCCGGCTCGCAGTCGGCGCGCATCCCGGGTTTTCCCTACGACGACGATCGCCTGATGGACTCGACCGGGGCGCTCGAACTCGCAGACATTCCGAAGCGGCTGCTGGTGATCGGCGGCGGCATCATCGGCCTGGAGATGGCCACGGTATACGACGCACTCGGCTCGAAAGTAACCGTGGTCGAGCTGATGGACGGGCTGATCCCCGGCGCCGACCGCGATCTGATCCGGCCGCTGCACAAGCGCATCGAGAAGCGTTACGAGGCGATCCTGCTGAAGACCAAGGTCACCAAGCTCGAGGCGCAGAAGGGCGGACTGAAGGCGACCTTCGAGGGCGAAAGCGCGCCCGAGCCGCAGGTCTACGACCGCGTGCTGCTGTCGGTCGGCCGCCGGCCCAACGGCAAGGCGATCGAGGCGGAGGCCGCCGGCGTCAAGGTCGACGAGCGCGGCTACATCGCGGTCGACCGCCAGATGCGCACCAACGTGCCGCACATCTACGCGATCGGCGACATCGTCGGCGAGCCGATGCTCGCGCACAAGGCCACCCACGAAGGCAAGCTCGCCGCCGAGATCATCGCCGGCCACAAGGGTGCCTTCGACGCGCGCACCATTCCCTCGGTTGCCTACACCGATCCGGAAATCGCCTGGATGGGGCTGACCGAAACGCAGGCAAAGGCGGACGGCATCGCCATCGAGAAGGCGGCCTTCCCCTGGGCGGCCAGCGGCCGCGCGCTCGCGACCGCACGCGACGAGGGCATGACGAAGCTCATCTTCGATGCCGGGAGCAAGCGCCTGCTCGGCGCCGGCATGGTCGGCCCCAATGCCGGCGAGCTGATCGCGGAGACGGTGCTGGCGCTGGAAATGGGCGCCGACGCCGAGGACATCGGGCTGACCATCCATCCGCATCCGACATTGTCGGAGACGGTGTTCTTCGCCGCCGAGATCGCCGAAGGCTCGATCACCGATCTGTACATGCCTAAAAAGAAGTAACCGCATGTGCTGCGGGCGCGCAACATGCCGATGATTCTTGCCGCGCCGGAGCAGTTCGTCGCCTCCTGCCATGCGCCTTCGCGGCTCGAGCGCGAGGCGCTGTGGTTTCTGTTCCAGGGCAACCAGATCCTGGTGCACGGCGCGCAAGGCGCCACCCGGGTGCCGAGCGCGCTGTCGCCGGCCGAGCTCGGGCTGTCGCCCCTGCGCTCGCAGTTTCTCGGCATGCTCGGCGATCTGCCCTGCTACGCCGCCGAAGTGCCGGAGGACGCGACCGCGCCGCCGGACATGAAATGGTCCGGCCTGCGTGCGCTGTTCGGCGCGCTCGACGAGACGGTGCTCGCGCTGGCCGGCCGGGCGTTCCAGGTGATGGACTGGGACCGCAGCCACAAGTACTGCGGCCGCTGCGGCACGCCCACCCTGCTCAAGCCCGGCGAGCGGGCGCGCCAGTGCCCCAATTGCGGCCAGCTGCACTATCCGCGCATCGCGCCGGCCATCATGGCCCTGGTGCGGCGCGGGCAGGAGTTCCTGCTCGCGCGTTCGCCGCATTTTCCGCCCGGCATGTACTCCGCCCTGGCCGGCTTCAGCGAGCCGGGCGAGACGCTGGAACAGACGCTGGCGCGGGAGGTGCGCGAGGAAGTCGGGCTCGAGGTGCGCAATATCCGCTACTTCGCCAGCCAGCCGTGGCCGTTTCCGCACTCGCTGATGATCGCCTTTCACTGCGAGCATGCCGGCGGCGAGATCGCCATCGACCCGCAGGAGATCGAAGCCGCGGACTGGTTCTCGATCGAGCGCCTGCCACAGGCGCTGCCCAGCCCGATCAGCGTGTCGCGCCGGCTGATCGAGGCCATGCTCGACGAACTGCGTCAGACGGGCTGAATCGCCGACGCGCATCCGGAGACCCTCCGCCATGCTCAAGATCTGGGGCCGCGACAACTCGGTCAACGTGCAGAAGGTGCTGTGGACCTGTGCAGAGCTGGCGCTCAAATACGAACGCATCGACGCCGGCGGGCCATTCGGCGTGGTGAACACGCCGCAGTACCGCAACCTCAATCCAAACGGCCTGGTGCCGACGCTCGAGGACGACGGCTTCGTGCTGTGGGAATCGAATGCAATCGTGCGCTACCTGTGCGCCGGGCACGGCGCCGGCCGCCTGTGGCCGGAGGACCTGAAGGTGCGCGCCGAGGCCGATCGCTGGATGGACTGGATGGGCACCACCTTCTGGCCGGCTTTTCGGCCGCTGTTCTGGAACCTGGTGCGCACGCCGGTCGACCAGCGCGACCCGAAGGCAATGGACGAGTCGCTGCAGAGAACTGCCGAGATCCTTGGTTACCTGGACGCGCATCTGAAGACACGGCCCTACATCGCCGGCGAGACGCTGACCATGGGCGACGTGCCGATGGGCTGCGCCATCTGGCGCTGGATGGCGCTGCCGATCGAGCGCCCGGCGCAACTGCATCTGAAGCGCTGGTTCGGGCTGCTGTCGCAGCGGCCGGCCTACCAGTCAGCCGTCATGCTGCCGTTAACCTAGCGGGAACCGGCGCCCCCGCGGCCGGTCAACGCCCCGGGCCCGCGTGCGCCATGGCGCATTCGCCCGAAGCATTCTTTATCCGAACCTCAGGACCCACGCATGAAATCCTTCAAGGCAAGACTGTGCGCGCTGCTCGCGGCGCTGATGCTGGCGAGCCCGGTGCAGGCCCGGCATGTGACGCTGGGCTACGTCGATCTGTCCTTTTACGAAGTCACCGCCGCCCTGGTGCAGCACATGCTCGAGCGCATGGGCTATAACGTGGCGCTGCAAGCCGGCTCGCACAGCCAGATCTATCCAAAACTCGGCGCCGGCGAGATCGATCTGTTCGTCGCCGCCTGGCTGCCCAACACCCACCAGGTCTACTGGGAAGAGCACCAGCAGAACCTGTTTCGCGTCACCCGTCTGTACGAAGGCGCGCGTCTGTTCTGGGCGGTGCCCGCCTACGTGCCGGAAACCGAAGTGAAGTCGGTCGCCGACCTGACCAAACCGTCGGTGGCGCAACGCATGGTGAAGACCATCCGCGGTCCCGGCGCCGACTCGGGGCTGATGATCAGATCCAAGAGCGTTTTCGAAACCTACGCGCTGGACGCGGCCGGCTATGAGCTCGCACCGGGCAAGGCGGCGGACTGGATCGATGCCTTCAACCGCAATATCGCCGATGAAAAGTGGTTCGTCATGCCGCTGTGGCGGCCTCAGTATCTGAACCGGGTGGCCGAACTGCGGATACTGGAGGAGCCGAACAAGCTGCTTGGCGAAGCCGACAGCGCCTATCTGGTCGCGCACAACAATATCCGCAACACCCTGGGCAAGCGTCCCCTGAATGTGCTCGGCCGAATGGAGCTGTGGATCAAGGCGGTTGAAGACATGGAATACCTGATGAAAGTCCGCAACATGTCGGCACGCGACGCCGCGCGCCAGTGGCTGGCGGCGCATCCCAATACCGTTGAATACTGGCTGGAGCCGGACGAGGATTAAGTTCGCGCAGCCGTCGCCCGCTCAGATCGCCTGCGCGGCGCGCAGCGCGGCAATCTCCGCGGCCGAGTAGCCGAGCTCGGCGAGCAGCGTCTCGGTGTGCTCGCCCTGGGCCGGGGCCGGCCGTTCGGCCTCGATCTCCAGATCGGACATCCGGAACGGCGCCGAGAACTGCAGCGCCTCGCCCGCCGTGGGATGGCGGGCCGCGAACAGCATTGCGCGCGACAGGAGGTGGGGATCGTGCATCGCCTCTTCGAAGGCCAGCACCGGCGTCACGCAGCAGTCTTCCGCCGAAAACAGGCGCACCCAGTGTTCCCGCGGATGCGCGGCGAAGATGCGCTGCAGTTCGGCACGCCCCCGGTCGGCGTCACGCTGCGGATTCTCCCAGTGGCAGGCCTTCAGATCGGGACGCCCGAGCACGTCGCACACCCGCTCCCAGAATTTCTTCTCCAGCGCCCCCACCGCCATGTGACCGCCGTCGGCGGTTCGGTAGACGGCGTAGCAGGGTTCGCGGCCGGACAGCAGGTCCTGCCCGCGCGGCGCGGCGCGCCCTCGACGGGCGACCGCCGCCAGCGCCTGGTAGTTGTGCGCGAACACCGCCTCGGACATGCCCACGTCGATATGACGGCCGGCGCCGCTGCGCTGCGCGTCGAACAGCGCGGCGAGAATCGCCATCGCCGGCACCACCGCACCGCCGAGGATGTCGGCGATCTGCAGGTTCGGAATCGCCGGATCGCCGCCCGCGGCGCCGATCTGGTCCAGCACGCCGGCATAGCCGATGTAGTTGATGTCGTGCCCGGCCTTGGCACTGTAAGGGCCGTCCTGCCCGTAGCCGCTGACCGAGCAGTACACCAGCGCCGGATTGACGGCGAGGCAGGCGTCGTAGCCGAAGCCGAGCCGCTCCATGACCCCCGGGCGAAACCCCTCGATCAGCACCTGCGCGGTGGCCACCAGACGACGCAGCACCGACTGGCCCTGCGGGTTTTTCAGGTCGAGCGTGAGGCTGCGCTTGTTGCGGTTGATGGCGAGGAATACCGGCGCCAGCCGGCCGGCCGGCATGCCAAGGGTGCGTGCGTAATCGCCCGCCCCGGTATCCTCGATCTTGATGACGTCGGCGCCGAGATCGGCGAGGTGCAGCGTGCACACCGGCCCCGGCAGCAGCCGGGTAAGGTCGAGTACGCGAATTCCGGAAAGCGGCTTGGCGCGCATCGGCTAGCGCGCCGCCTTGCGCGGCGCGCCGGTGTAATGCTCCGGATAGCGCCTCGCCACCATTTCGCTGTCAGACGCCCAGGCGTGGCAGGAATCGATCAGTCCCGGACGCCGCTTGACCCCCGCCGCGCGGTCGCGCCGGGCGCGAACCGGATAGATGGTCTGGAATGCGGTGGTGGCGATCGGGCCGAGCAGCTCCAGCAAATGGGTGCAGCCCTGCGTGCCGCCCAGCAGCTCGCGCGTTTTCTGGGTGAAGCCGGCCTGGATCGTCAGCCCGGCCAGCCGCGCGAAGTCGGGCGTGATGTCGCCGCACATCGAGTACGGCGCCCACACGGTCTTCGCCTCGGCGCGCACGATGGTCATGTCGACGTCCACGGTGAGCCGCAGCCACATTTCGTGAATCGGCTCGCCGGGTCCGATGGGTCCGCGATCGAGATCATCCACCGGGTAGCTCTTCACGTCGACCAGGTGACCCTCGATATCGTACAGGCCGTCGTCGCGCCGGTAGCCGTTGCACTCCACCGTGCGTCGATGCAGCGGTTTGCGCGGCGCCGGCGCGCTGAGTTGCGCTTGGCTCATGCCGTTACCTTCCTTCGTTCTTCAAGCTGTGCCAGCACCTCGCGCTTCTGCGCGTAGCTCATCTCCAGCCAGCCGGCGATTTCGTCGATGGTGCGCAGGCAACCGCGGCACAGTCCGGTGTCAGGGTTCATCTGACAGACATTGACGCACGGCGAGGGCACCGGAGCATCGCTCATGCGGCTATCCTGCGCTTGGCGATCAGCGCCCGGCCGGCCCGCGACACCGTCGGCCGGTCGAGAAATCCGCAGATGAACTCGGCCGCGTCCAGCAGCCTTTGCATGTCGAGGCCGGTGGCGATGCCCATGCCTTCCAGCATGTACAGCACGTCCTCGGTGGCGACATTGCCGGTCGCGCCTTTGGCGTACGGACAGCCGCCCAGGCCGGCCACCGAACTGTCGAAAGTCGACACGCCGAACTCCAGCGCCGCGAGGATGTTCGCCAGCGCCTGCCCGTAGGTATCGTGAAAGTGACCGGCCAGCTTGTCGGCCGGCACCCGCCGCGCCACCGCCTCGAGCATGCGCTGGGTGGCGGCCGGGGTGCCCGTGCCAATCGTGTCGCCGAGCGAGATTTCGTAGCAGCCCATGTCGTAGAGCCGCGCGCACACGTCCGCGACGACGTCGGCCCTGACCGCGCCTTCGTACGGGCAGCCGAGCACCACCGAGATGTAACCGCGCACCCGCACGCCTTGCTCGAGCGCCGACTTCGCCACCGGGGCAAAGCGTTCCAGCGATTCGGCGATCGAGCAGTTGGTGTTCTTGCGCGAGAAGGTTTCCGTCGCCGCAGCGAACCCGGCGATCTCCTGCGCCCCGGCGGCGAGCGCGCCTTCCAGGCCCTTCAGGTTCGGCACCAGCACCGGGTACGACACGCCCGGCCGGCGGCGGATGCGCGCCATGACCTCGGCGGTATCCGCCATCTGCGGCACCCACTTCGGCGACACGAAGCTGCCGGCCTCGATCGCGCGCAGACCGGCATCGGCCAGGCGCTCGATCAGCTCGACCTTCACGTCGACGGGTACCGTCTTCGGCTCGTTCTGCAGTCCGTCGCGCGGGCCGACCTCGACCACGCGAACCTGCTTTGGATACTTCATTGCGCTTCCTCCAGCGACAGCAATTGCGCGCCCTCGGCCACCTGCTCGCCCGGACCGAAGTATATCTGCGACACTTTCCCGGCATGCGGCGCCGAGATGGTGTGCTCCATTTTCATCGCCTCGACGATCATCAGCGGCTGACCCTTGCCCACCACCTGGCCCACCTCGACCAGCACCTGGATCACCGCGCCGGGCAGCGGCGACACCAGCCGACCGCCTGGGTCTTCCTCTTCGATCCGGCGCGGCCGCTCGCGTTCCAGCCGGTGGCTGCGGCCAGCGAGGAACACCGTCAGCGCATCCGCCTCGCGCACGACCGTCGCATAGACACGGCGGCCGTCGATCGACGCAGCGATGCGGGCATCGTCCTCACGCTCGCCGGAAACCAGCAACCGCGCCTCGCCGATTTCCAGCAGATAGCCGGCCGCGCGGTAGTGCGCGGTGATCTCGACGCGCGTGCCGCCGTCGACGAATTGGAAGATGTGGTGATTGTCCTGGTTCAGCCGCCAGCCCCCGCGCTGATGCCACGGCGAGTGGGGATCGGCCGAGCGCGCCGCCGCCTGTCCCGCCGTCTCATCGACGCGCAGCAGCTCCGCCAGCACCGCCACCGCCAGCACCTCGACGCCCGCCGGCTGCGCCTGCGGAAACAGCTCGGCGCGATGACGCTCGATCAGGCCGGTGTCCAGCCGCGCCGGATCGGCATGGGCGTCGGCAAAGGCGCGGTGCGCCGTCAGATTCAGCAGAAACGACAGGTTCGTGGTCAGCCCGACAATCTCGTAATCGGCCAGGGCGGCCCGCAGATGGCGCAGCGCGGCCGGCCGGTTCGGTCCCCAGGCAATCAGCTTGGCGATCATGGGATCGTAGTTCACGCCGATCTCGTCGCCTTCACGTACGCCGGTGTCCACGCGCACCACCGGCGAGGGCTGCGGCTGGCGCAGATGCAGGATACGCCCGGCGGCCGGCAGGAAGTTGCGCGAGGGATCCTCGGCGTAGATGCGCGCCTCGATCGCATGCCCGTCGATCGCGAGCTGCGACTGCTCGACCGGCAGCGTCTCGCCGGTGGCGATGCGCAGCTGCCATTCCACCAAATCGACGCCGGTGATCATCTCGGTCACCGGATGCTCGACCTGCAGCCGGGTGTTCATTTCCATGAAGTAGAAGCGGCCGTCCGGTTCGGCGATGAATTCCACCGTGCCGGCGCCGACGTAGCCGACCGCCCGCGCCGCCGCTACCGCGGACTGGCCCATCGCCGCGCGCCGGTCCGGCGTCATGCCCGGCGCCGGCGCTTCCTCCAGCACCTTCTGGTGGCGGCGCTGCACCGAGCAGTCGCGCTCGAACAGGTAGACACAGCCACCGTGCGCGTCGCCGAACACCTGCACCTCGATATGACGCGGCCGCTCGAGGTATTTCTCAATCAGCACCCGGTCGTCGCCGAAGCTGGAAGCGGCTTCGCGCTGCGCGCCGGCCAGCGCGTCCGCGAAGTCCCTGGCCGCCGCCACGACGCGCATGCCTTTGCCACCGCCGCCGGCGGACGCCTTGATCAGCACCGGATAGCCGATCGCCTCCGCCTGGCGCGCGAGATGCGCCGGGTCCTGGTTGTCGCCGTGATAGCCGGGCACCAGCGGCACACCGGCTTTCTCCATCAGCGCCTTGGCCGCGCTCTTCGAGCCCATCGCCTCGATCGCCGTGGCGGGCGGGCCGATGAACACCAGCCCGGCCTCGGCGCAGGCGCGGGCGAACCCGGCGTTCTCGGACAGAAACCCGTAGCCGGGATGGATCGCCTGTGCGCCGGCGCGCTTGGCCGCGTGCAGGATTCGGTCGCCCTTCAGATAGGAGTCGCGCGCCGCCGCCGGGCCGATGAGATAGGCCTCGTCGCAGGCTTCGACATGCAGGGCGCCGGCATCCGCCTCCGAGTACACCGCGACGGTGCGAATACCGAGGCGCCGGGCGGTGCGCGCCACGCGCACCGCGATCTCGCCGCGGTTGGCGATCAGGATTTTTTCAAACATCGGCGCAACCGCCTCGGCCACGCGCGGCGGTAAGGCGCCGGCATGCGGGTTCGGGTGTCATCAGGATTTCCAGGTGTCGTCGATCGCCTCGGGCGGCTGCGGCGGCGGCTGCGGGCCGAGCGCCTGCGTGAGCCGCTGGTAAAGCTGCGCCGACAGCACCAGGCAAAGCACGAACAGCGCAATCGCGACGATCGACGCGGTGATCAGCGCATGGATCGCCACTTCGGTCATGCCACCGCGAGTGGTTTCGCAGGCCGACCATTGCTCGAACAGCCGCGTCGCGAATTCCGGCAGCGCCGCCGGCCCGGTGTCGCGCAGCACGCCCACGAACCGGTCATAGGTCGGCGGCTCGACTGCCCGCGAGCCGGCATAGCCCCAAAGGCCGATGCCCGCCAGCAAGTTGAGCAGGAATCCGACCAGGCCGAGCGTGCTGAACAGCAATACGAGCTTTGCCTTCTGTCGGTCGGTGGCAGTGATCGCGCTCATGATGCATCTCCCGGCAGCCAGGCGGGCTTGCGCTTTTCCAGGAACGAGCGGATGCCTTCCTGTCCTTCCGGCGAGGCGCGCACCGTCGCGATGCGCCTGGCGGTGTCGGCAATCAGGTCGTCGCTCAACGGTTGGCGCGCCACCGCGCGCAGCAGCGACTTGGTGGCGGCATGCGCAGCCGATCCGCCCAGCACCAGCTGGGTGAGCAGTTCGTCAACTTTCTCATCAAGCTTTTCCGGCGGCGCGATCTCCTGCACCAGGCCGATCCGGTAGGCGTCGGCCGCGGTAAACCGCTCGGCGGTGAGCATGTAGCGCTGCGCGGCGCGTTCGCCCATCGCCGCGACCACATACGGGCCGATGGTGGCGGGAATCAGCCCGAGCTTGACCTCCGACAGGCAGAACTCGACGTTGAACGACGCCACCGCAATGTCGCACGCGGCGACCAGACCCATGCCGCCGGCGAAGGCATGGCCGTGCACCCGCGCCAGCGTCGGCTTGGCAAGCGTGTGCAGCGCGTGCAGCATGCGCGCCAGACCAAGCGCATCCTGGTAGTTCTGCTCGTGGCTGTAGCCGGCCATCTTGCGCATCCAGTTCAGATCGGCACCGGCGCAGAATGCCGGCCCGCGCGCGGCCAGCACCACCGCCCGCACCGCGCCGTCGGCTTCCATCGCGCTGAGGGCATCATGCAGTTCGCCGATCATGGCGTCGTTGAAGGCGTTGCGCACCACGGGCCGGTTGAGCCAGATGATGCCGATGCCTTCCTGTTGTTCGGTTTCCAGGGTCTCGTAAGTGCTCATGGGCTCAGTTGGGATGGAATCGTTTGGCTACCTCTTCCAGCATGACTTCGGTGGCGCCGCCGCCGATCGCCAGCACCCGGGCGTCGCGCGCGAGCCGCTCAATGGGCGATTCGCGCATGTAGCCCATGCCGCCGTGGAACTGCTGGCAGGTATAGACCACTTCATTGGCGAGTTCCCCGGCCAGCGCCTTCAGCGCCGACACCTCGCGCACGCAGTCGCGCCCCTGCGCGGCCAGCCAGCCGCAGTGATAAAGGAAGCTGCGCGCCGCCTGCGTTCTGGCATCCAGCATCGCCAGGCGCTGGCGGATCGCCTGCTTGTCGAACAGCGTGCCGCCGAACGCCTTGCGCGATTTCACCCAGTCGAGCGTCAGGCGCAGCGCGGTGCGGCACAGGCCGACCGCCATTGCGCTGGCCGCGATGCGTTCGGTCTGAAAGTTGCGCATCACTGAATAGAATCCGCGGTTCTCCTCGCCCAGCAGGTTTTCCGCCGGAATGCGGCAGTCTTCGAACACCAGTTCGGCGGTGTCGGAGCAATGCCAGCCCTGCTTCGCCAGCGCACGCCCCACGCGGAAACCGGGCGTGCCCTTTTCCACGATGAACATCGACAGGCCGCGCGAGCCCTTCGCCTCGGGATCGGTGCGCGCGGCGACGAAATACAGGTCGGCATGCACGCCATTGGTGATGAACAGCTTGGCCCCGTTCAGCACCCAGTCGCCGCCGTCACGGCGGGCGCGGGTGCGGATCGCAGCCACGTCGGAACCGGCGTCCGGCTCGGTCACCGCCACCGCGGTGACGCACTCGCCGCGAATGACGGCAGGCAGCCAGCGCTTGAGTTGAGCGGGCGTGCCGGCATTGACCAGATGCGGCGATGCCATGTCGGTGTGCACCAGCACGGTGACCACGAAGCCGTGAAACGTGCACAGCGACAGCGCTTCCTGGAACACCAGCGAGGTCATCGCATCGGCACCGGCGCCGCCGTATTCCGGCGGATACGTCATCCCCAGCCAGCCGAGCGCACCCATCTTGCGCAGCACCTCGCGCGGAGTGAAGCCCTGCGCCTCCCACGCTTCGCCGTGCGGTTCCACCTCGCGCTCGAGAAAGCGCGCGATCTGCTCGCGCAGGGCCTGGTGATCTTCGCTGGCGTAGATCGATTCCTGCATCGGCCTACATCCGGAACACGCCGAAGCGGGTCTTCTCGATCGGCGCGTTGAGCGCGGCCGACAGCCCGAGCCCGAGCGTCATGCGGGTTTCCGCAGGGTCGATCACCCCGTCGTCCCACAGCCGGGCAGTGGCGTAATAGGGGTGGCCCTGGTGTTCGTACTGCGCCAGGACCGGCGCCTTGAACGCAGCCTCTTCCTCAGCGCTCCATTTTCCGCCTGCCTTCTCGATGGCGTCGCGCTTGACCTGGGCCAGCACGCTGGCCGCCTGCTCGCCGCCCATCACCGAGATGCGCGCGTTCGGCCACATCCACAGCAGTCGCGGACCGT
>CALJLA010000212.1 GCA_937983055.1 uncultured Pseudomonadota bacterium | reverse complement strand
GTTGACCGGGTGCGCGGCGTCGGCGTAGCCGAAAGAAATGCCACACACCAACCAGCGCTCGGCCGCCACGCCGAGCTGACTGCGGATCAGGTCGGGATACGAGGCAAGCGCCGCCTGGGCGATGCTGTCCACTCCCTGCTCACGCGCGGCCAGCATGAAGTGCGCGACGTACAGCCCGCAGTCGATGGCGCCGTAGACGCCGAGGCTGGCGTCGGTGGTAACCACGGCCAGGTGCGGCGCGCCAAAGAACCGGAAGTTCTCCAGCGACTGGCGGGCGGCGCCGGCCTTGTCCTCGCGGCCGATGCCGAGCGACTGGTAGAGCTGAACGCCACATACCTTGCGCCGCTCGCGGTACACGCCTTGGTAAGCAGGCGGAAACGGGAAGTCGGGCCGCGGCGGCTGCCCCGCCCGTGCAGCCCGGGTCAGCGCCTCGCCCAGCCGCGCCAGCGCCGCGCCGGACACGATGCTGACCTGCCAGGGCTGGCAGTTGCACCAGGACGGCGTCTGCTGGGCCAGCCTCAGGATTCGCTCGATGGTCGCGCGCGCCACCGGCCGCTCTACGAAGCGGCGGCAGCTGAAGCGCGCGCGGATCGCCTCTTCGACGCCGCTCATCTCGCGCATGCCCGGCCGGTCCGCTCAGCCACGCTTTGCCGCCCGCGCCGCGCGCTGGCGGGCCGGCGCCTTTCTGCGCGCGGCGCCCGCCGGCTTCGTCCGCTTGTTGGCCGCCCGCCGCGGCGCCTTCCAGGCGGTGTCCCGGTAGTTGGGCTTGAACGCGGCATCCACCGGCACCTGCAGGCCCTGGGTCAGGCGGTTGCCGGCGTTGGCCAGCGCGACGATCTCGTTCAACTCGGCCAGCATTTCGTCGTCCAGCCCCTTCTTGCGTGCCGCCGCGGTGTGCGAGTTGATGCAATAGCCGCAATTGTTGGTGATGCTGACCGCCAGATAGATCAGTTCCTTCGTCAGCGGATCGAGCCGCGAGGGTTTCACCATCACCGCTTTCATCAACGACCAGAAGCGCTCGAGCAACGGCGGATGCACCGCCAGCGCCCGCCAGATGTTGTTCACATAATCGCTGTTGCGGGTCGCCATGATGTCGTCGAACACCTTGCGCGCGGCCGGACTGGCCTCCGCGTAGTTGGCAAGCTTCACCTGCGCCATCTCCTCCTCCGGTGGAACGTTTGTCGGGCCGCCGCATCTTAGCATCGGGCGCCGGCGCGGCCGGCTTGTGCATTGGCGCCTCCCGCCGCCATAATGCGCCCTCCCGAAATCCCTGTCCGATATGAAGTTTCTGTTCGATATCTTTCCGGTCGTGGTGTTTTTCGCGGCCTTCAAGTTCTACGGCATTTACATCGCGACCGCGGTTGCCATCGGCGCCACCTGCGTGCAGGTCGGCTGGACCTGGCTGCGCCACCGCAAGGTGGACAATATGCTGTGGGCCAGCCTGGCCATCATCGTGGTCTTCGGCGGCGCCACGCTGCTGCTGCAGGACGAGACCTTCATCAAGTGGAAGCCCACGGTGCTGTACTGGCTGTTCGCGCTGGTGCTGCTCGGCGCCCAGCTGCTGTTCCGCAAGAACCTCATCCGGGCCATGATGGGCGCTCAGATGACGCTGCCCGAAGCGGTCTGGCACAAGCTCAGCCTGAGCTGGGTCGGCTTCTTCGCCTTCATGGGTGTTGCGAACCTGTATGTCGCCTACAGTTTTTCCACCGATGCCTGGGTCAACTTCAAGCTCTTCGGCGGCATCGGCCTGCTGCTGGCATTCGCCTTCGGCCAGGCGCTGATGCTGTCGCGCTATCTGGAAGAGGCGGAAAAGAAGTAGATGCTGTACGCGATTGTCGGCGAAGACGTACCGGGCAGCCTGGAGCGCCGCGTGAAGGCACGCCCTGCGCACCTGCAGCGGGTCGAGGCGCGCATCGCCGAGGGCAAGCTGGTGCTGGCCGGCGCGTTTCCCGCCATCGACAGTCCCGATCCCGGTCCGGCCGGCTTCAGCGGCAGCCTGATCGTCGGCGAGTTCGAATCGCTGGAAGAGGCGCGCGCCTGGATCGACGCCGATCCGTACGTCACCGAAGGCGTATTCGCGCGGGTCAGCGTCCAACCCTTTCGCAAGGTTTTTCCGGCGTGAGCCTCGCCGCCCTCATCCGCGAGCGTCTGGCGCCCCTGGCCCCCCAGCGCCTCGACCTCCGCGACGACAGCGCGGCGCACGCCGGCCATGCGGGCGCGCGCGAATCGGGCGGCGGTCACTTCGAGCTGACCCTGGTGTCGGCCGCGTTCACCGGCAAGAGTACTTTGGCGCGTCACCGCCTCGTCTACGAACGGGTCGCCGACCTGATGCCGCACCGCATTCACGCCCTCTCCATCCGCGCGCTCGCCCCGGGCGAGACCGACCAAAAGGCCACACCCTAGCCCGCGACGCCGTGCGAATCGCGCGCGGATCGATCCATCGATTCACATCCAACGAGGAAAACCCATGTCACCCAATCCACTTGCCCGCACGGCCCTGCTGCTCGCAGTCCTGCTGGCGCCGCCGGCGCTGGCCGCCGAACCCGCCGCCGGCGACAGCATTGCCAAGGTCAACGGCGTGTCCATTCCGAAGGAGCGTTTCGACCTGATCGTGCGCAGCCAGACCCAGCAGGGCCAGCAGGACACGGCCGAGTTCAGGGAAGAGGTGCGCGAGGTGCTGATTACCCGTGAAGTGCTGGCGCAGGAAGCGCTGCGCAAGAAGCTCGACAAGGACCCCGCCTATCGCGCACAGATGGACGCGATGCGCCAGCAGATCCTGCTCGGCCTGCTGCTGGAGGATTTCCTGAAGCAGAACGCGCCAACGGACGAGCAGCTGCGCGCGGAGTACGAGCGCGCCAAGGCCGAACTGCTGAAGGTCGGCGACAAGGAATACCTGTCGCGCCACATCCTGGTGAAAGATCAGTCCGAAGCCAAGGCGCTGATCGAGCAGCTGGGCAAGGGCGCGGATTTCGCGGCGCTCGCCCGCGAGAAGTCGCTCGACCCGGGCACCAAGGATCAGGGCGGGCAGCTCGACTGGTCCAAGCCGGAAGTGTACGTTGCGGCGTTTGCCGACGCCCTGCGCAAGCTGAAGAAGGGCGAGCTGCTCGGCGAGCCGGTGCGCACCTCGTACGGCTGGCACGTGATCCAGGTGGTCGACATTCGCGACCCCTCGTTTCCCGCTTTCGAAGAGGTCAAGGAGCAGATCCGCGAGAACGTGATCAATCAGGCGCGCGACGACTATGTCGGCAAACTGCGCGAGAAAGCGAAAATCGAGAAGCTCGGTTCGCTCGGCGCAGCCAAGCAGGACTGAACCGCGCAGGCGGCGCAAAGGGCGCGGCTCTGCCGCGCCCTTTTCGTTTTCGCGTTGCTCAGCCCACCCAGCGACGGGCGTTGCGAAACATCCGCATCCACGGCGAATACTCGCCCCACTGCGGTGGATGCCAGGACTGCTGCACGCTGCGAAAAACCCGCTCCGGATGCGGCATCAGGATAGTGAAGCGGCCGTCCGGCGTGGTCAGGCCGGTGATGCCGTGCGGCGAGCCGTTGGGATTGAACGGGTAGCGCTCGGTAACCCGGCCATGATTGTCGACATAGCGCAGGGCAACCAGGGGTGCGGCGGCCGTCTGCGCCGCCTTCGAGGCAAACTCGGCAAAGCCCTCGCCATGGGCGGTGGCTATCGGCATGCGTGAACCAGCCATGCCGGAAAAGAACAGCGAGGGGCTTTCCTGCACCTCCACCATCACGAAGCGTGCCTCGAACTGCTCCGAGCGGTTGCGCACGAAATGGGGCCAGTGCGCGGCTCCGGGAATGAGCCCGCGTAGATTGGACATCATCTGGCAACCGTTGCACACGCCCAGCGCAAAGCTGTCGGCACGCGCGAAAAAGGCCTCGAACTGCGCCTGCGCGCGCGCGTTGAACAAGATCGACTTGGCCCAGCCTTCCCCGGCGCCGAGCACGTCGCCATAGGAAAAGCCGCCGCAGGCAACCGCGCCCTGAAACGACTGCAGCGACACCCGGCCTGAGATCAGGTCGGTCATGTGCACGTCGACCGCCTCGAAGCCGGCGCGGTCGAACGCAGCCGCCATCTCGATCTGGCCGTTCACTCCCTGCTCCCTCAGCACGGCAACACGCGGCCGCGCGCCGCCGAGGTAAGGCGCGGCGATATCCTCCACCGGATCGAACGTCAGCCGCGCATGCAGCCCGGGGTCGGCAGCGTCCAGCAGGCGGTCGTACTCCTGCTGCGCGCACGCGGGATTGTCGCGCAGGCGCTGCAGCTGACAGGTGGTCGCCGACCACAGCCGGTGCAGCTCGACACCGGTCTCGTCGTAGACGGTCTTGCCATTCGACTTCACGATCAGCCGACCGCTGCGGTTGACTGCACCGAGTTCGCTGACCGCGTCGGCAAGCCCGGCGGCCGCAAAGGCATCGCGCACCGCGGCCAGGTCCGCGCCGCGCACCTGGATCACCGCGCCCAGCTCTTCGTTGAACAGCGCCGCCGGCACGCCATGGCGGCGCGCCGCCGCCCCCAGCTCGAGGGTCACCCCCACATGGGCGGCAAACATCATCTCTGCAATGGTCGCCAGCAACCCGCCGTCAGAGCGGTCGTGGTAGGCGAGCAGCCTGCCTTCGCGCATCAGCGTCTGCACCGCGTCGAAGAAGCCGGCCAGCCGCTGCGGCGCGTCCAGGTCCGGCGCTTCGTTGCCAGTCTGGCAATACACCTGCGCCAGCACCGAGCCGCCCAGCCGGCAGCGGCCGCCGCCCAGATCGACCAGCAGCAGCCGCGCGTCCTCATCCGGCGCGAGCTGCGGCGTCAGGGTGCGGCGCGCATCGTCCACCGGCGCGAACGCCGAGACGATCAGCGACAGCGGGGCCACCACTTCGCGCTCGCGACCGCCGTCGGCCCAGGCGGTGCGCATCGACATCGAGTCCTTGCCCACCGGGATGCTGATGCCCAGCGCCGGGCACAGTTCGAGCGCCACGGCGCGCACGGTGTCGAACAGCGCGGCATCCTCGCCGGCCACGCCGGCTGCCGCCATCCAGTTGGCCGACAGTTTGACCTTCGACAAGGGGCCGATCGCCGCGGCGGCGATGTTGGTGACGGCTTCGCCCACCGCCATCCGGCCCGATGCCGGCGCATCGATCACCGCCAGCGGGGTTCGTTCGCCCATTGCGAAGGCCTCGCCGCGATAGCCGGCGAAATCCATCAGCGTGACCGCGACGTCGGCGACCGGCACCTGCCAGGGGCCGACGAAGGGGTCGCGCGCGCACAGCCCGCCCACCGTGCGGTCGCCGATGGCGATCAGGAACGTCTTGTCCGCCACCGCCGGAAAGCGCAGAACCCGGCGCACCGCCTCGGCCACCCGCACCTCGGAAAGATCAAGCGGCGGCAAGTCGCGCCTCACGCGGCGCACGCTGCGGGTCATCTTAGGTGGTTTGCCAAGAATCACGTCCAGATCGACATCGACCGGATGGTTCCCGAACAGCGGATCGCTGATGGTCAGGCGACCATCGCCGGTGGCGCGGCCGAGGACCGCAAACGGGCAGCGCTCCCGCTCGCAGATGCTGCGAAAGATCTCCAGGCGCTCGGGGTCGACCGCCAGCACATAGCGTTCCTGCGCCTCGTTGCACCACACCTGCATCGGCGTCATGCCCGGCTCTTCCGAGGGGATGTCGCGCAGATTGATCAGCGCCCCGCAATTGGCGGCGTGCACCAGCTCGGGCACCGCGTTGGACAGGCCGCCGGCGCCGACGTCGTGAATCGACAGGATCGGATTGTCCTCGCCGCGCGCGGCGCAGCGATCGATAACCTCCTGCGCACGGCGCTGGATCTCGGCGTTGCCCCGCTGCACCGAGTCGAAATCCAGGTCTGCGGTGTTGGCCCCGGTGGCCATGCTCGAGGCCGCCCCGCCGCCCATGCCGATCAGCAGGCCGGGCCCGCCGAGCTGGATGATCAGCGTGCGCGCGCCGAAGTCGCGCTTGTGAGATTGCTCGGCGAGCACGTTGCCCACGCCGCCGGCGATCATGATCGGCTTGTGATAGCCGCGCACCACACCGTCGACCGGCTGCTCGAAGCTGCGAAAGTAACCCGCCAGGTTGGGCCGGCCGAATTCGTTGTTGAAAGCCGCCGCACCGATCGGCGCCTCCAGCATGATCGACAGCGCCGAGGCGATGCGCTCCGGCTTGCCGATACCGCCGGCTTCCCAGGGCTGCGCGTCGCCGGGAATGCGCAGGTGCGAGACGCTGAAGCCGCACAGACCGGCTTTCGGCTTGGCACCGCGGCCGGTGGCGCCTTCGTCGCGGATCTCGCCGCCGGACCCGGTGGCAGCGCCCGGAAACGGCGAGATCGCGGTCGGATGATTGTGCGTCTCGACTTTCATGAGGATATGGGTGAGCGCCTCGCGATAGCGGTAGCCGCCGTCGGCGCCAGGCAGCAGCCGCTTCGCCCGCGCGCCCTCCATGATCGCCGCGTTGTCGGCGTAGGCCATCACCGTGCCCTGCGGGTTGCGCCGGTGCGTCTCGCGCACCATGCCGAACAGCGACTGCGGCTGCCGCTCGCCGTCGATCACCCAGTCGGCATTGAAGATCTTGTGCCGGCAGTGCTCCGAGTTCGCCTGGGCGAACATCATCAGCTCGACATCGCTCGGGTCGCGGCCGATGCGCCCGAAATTCTCGACCAGATACTCGATCTCGTCGTCAGACAGCGCCAGCCCCAGCTCGCGGTTCGCTGCGTCCAGCGCCGCGCGCCCCCGCTCCATCAGCGGCACGGTGGCGAGCGTCCCGGGCGTTACATGCTCGAACAGCGCGCCGACCGCATCGAACGACTCAAGCACCGTCTCGGTCATGCGGTCGTGTATCAGCGGCAGCAGCGCGGCACGCTCGGCAGGCGTCAGCGGCGCGCCGTCACGGCGGCGCACGTAGAAGGCAACCCCGCGCTCGATGCGCGCCACTTCCAGCAGGCCGCAGTTATGGGCAATGTCGGTCGCTTTCGACGACCAGGGCGAGATCGTACCGAAGCGCGGCACCACCAGCAGGCGCTGCCCGGCATCGTCGACCGGTCGCGCGGCAGGCCCGTAGGTCAGGATGCGCTCCAGCACCGCGCACCGTTCCGGCGCCAGCGGCCGCGACAGTTCGACGAAATGCCAGTGCTCGGCGCCCAGCCCGACAACGGCCGGAACCTGTGTTTTGAGACTGGAGAGCAGCTTGCTGAGGCGGAAGTCCGAGAGCGCGTTGCGGCCGCGCAGGGTGAGCAGCTCGGGCATTTAGGATCGGTGGCGTGTAAAGCGGAATTATAGCGGAGCGCTGCCGCGCGCCACGGCGCCTTTGGATACACTGCGCGCATGCCTGCCGAAGCCATGCCGGTCTATCTGTGCGCCCAGATCAAGACGCTGGAGCAAGCCGCGTTTGCCCGCGCCCCCTCCCCGCCGTTGATGGAACGCGCCGGCCTCGCCACCGCCGAGTGGGCGCGCGCAATGGCCGGAGAGCGCACCCGAAAGGTGCTGGTGCTGGCCGGCCCCGGCAATAATGGCGGCGACGCGCTGGTGGCGGCCCGTCACCTGAAGCAGTGGTGGTTTGACGTCGCCGTTGTGTTCACCGGCCGCCGCGACAAGCTTTCTGCGGACGCGGGCGCGGCGTTCGATGCATGGCTTGAGGCCGGAGGCAGCCTTCAGGAGCAGCTGGGTCCGGGGCAGACCTGGGACCTCGCACTCGACGGGCTGTTCGGCATCGGACTCGCCCGGGCGCTCGACGAACGCCATGCAACGATGGTGTCGGCCCTGGCCGCGCGGCCGGCACCGGTGCTGGCCATCGATATACCTTCCGGCCTTCACGCCGAAACCGGCACGGTGCTCGGCGCGGCGGTGCGCGCCCGGGCAACCCTGACCTTTCTCGGGCTGAAGCCGGGGCTGTACACCAACGACGGCCCCGATCACTGCGGTGAAGTGCAGCTCGAGCCGCTCGGGGCGGCGGACTTGCCGCGCCCGCCGGGACACGGCTGGCTGATCGGCGACGAGGCGATCCGGTCTGCGCTGCCGCAGCGGCCGCGCAACAGCCACAAGGGCCGCTACGGCGATGTCGCCGTCATCGGCGGCGGTCCGGGCATGGTCGGCGCGGCGCTGCTGGCGGGACGGGCCGCGCTCAAGCTCGGCGCCGGCCGGGTGCTGGTCGGCCTGCTGGCCGAAGGCCCGCCGCTTGATCCGCTGCAACCCGATCTCATGATCAGAACCGTGGCGGAACTGCTCGAGCGCCGCGAGCTGGGCTGCGCGGTGGTAGGTCCGGGGCTGGGACAGACCGAGGCAGCGCAACACGCGCTGGCACGCGCGCTCAGGATCGATGCACCGCTGGTGCTCGACGCCGACGCGCTGAATCTGATCGCCGCGTCGCCGGCGCTGCAACAGGCGGTGCTGCGGCGCGGGGCACCCACCCTGCTCACGCCGCACCCGGCGGAAGCCGGCCGCTTGCTGGGCAGTTCCACCGCCGAGGTGCAGGCCGACCGCATTGCCGCCGCCTGCGAACTGGCCCGCCGCTATCGTGCCGGCGTCGTGCTCAAAGGCTGCGGCAGCATCTGCGCCTTTCCCGACGGCGACTGGCATATCAATACCAGCGGCAATCCCGGCATGGCCAGCGCCGGCATGGGCGACGTACTCTCCGGCCTGCTCGGCGCCCTGCTCGCTCAGCGCGCCGCGCCGCGCGCGGCGCTGCTGGCCGCGGTGCGTCTGCACGGGCTGGCTGCGGACGAACGGGTGGCCCGGGGCATGGGTCCGGTCGGCCTCACCGCATCAGAGACGATCGACCCCGCGCGCCTGCTGTGGAACCGGATCGCGGCCGGCCGCGAGGATTAGCGCGGTTGCCCGGTCTGGCCGAACTCGACGTCCTGCAGCGCGTAGACCAGGTCCAGCCGCTCCTCGCGCAGCACATCGAGCAGCGCTCGCGCCTGTTCGTCGGTTACCAGAAATTCGAGCTGCACCGGTAGCGAGCCGGCCAGCTCGAAGAAGCCTTGCTCGTGCAGGATGCCGTGGCGGCCATAGCCGGCAATGGCCCGGAACGCCGAGCCGCCGGGAATGGCAAGGGCACGGGCGCGCTCAAGAATCCACTCGTACAGCAGTTCGCCGTGGTGGCGCTGCGCCTCGGTCACGAACACCCGCAGCATGCGCCCGCCGGTCATCGCTTCAGCCCCGCAGTGCCCTGATGGTGAGCATGCCCAGCACCGTCATCGCCAGCGAACCGAACAGGTGGCCGCCGATATGCACGGCCGCCCATCCGAGCTGCTGGCGGCCGAGCAGCGTGACCGCTTCGGCAGAGAAGGTCGAATAAGTGGTGAGCGCCCCCAGAAAACCGGTGATGAAAAACAGTCGAATCTCCGGGGCAAGGCCGGCGTGTTGCGCCACCACTTCAAGCGCCAGGCCCACCAGGTAGGCGCCGATCAGATTTGCCGCCAGCGTGCCGAGCGGCACGGTCGGAAATACCGGGTTGAGCATTATCCCGAGCCACCAGCGCAGCCACGCACCGAGCGCGGCACCGACACCGACGGCAACGACTCCGGTCAACGGCATGCCTGTTCCTGTCGAGACTCTCCTCGCGATTATAGGGGCGACGGCGTCGCGCCGTGCGCGCCGGCCGGAGGCGTGCCGCTCAGGGCAGGCGCCGGAAGCCGTAGCTTTGCAGAATCTGCTGCGCCCCGTCGCCGAGAACGAAGCGGACAAACTTCGCGGCAAGCGCTTCGTTGCCGTTACCCGGCACGGTCGCGATCGGATAGGTGATCGGCGTCGGCGTCGCCACCTCCAGAAGAACCGAGACCTTGTCGGGCATGATCGCCGCGTCGGTCGAGTAGACGAATCCCGCGTCGACCTCGCCGCGGGCGACATAGTCGAGGCTCTGCCGCACGTGCTGGGTATTGATGATCTTCGGCGCGAGCGGCGCCCACAGCTTTTGTGCCTCCAGCACTTCGCGGGTGTAACGGCCCACCGGCACGCTGTCCGGATTGCTCACCGCGATACGCCGTACCGATGCGGCCTGCAGCTCCTGCAACCCGGCAAGCTGAAGCGCCGAACCGGCCGGCGCAATCACCACCAGCGCGTTGCGGGTAAAGTCGACCCGCGTCGCCGGATCGATCGCCTTCGCCGCCTGCGCGCGGTTCATCGTTTCCTGGTCGGCCGAGGCGAACACGTGCACCGGCGCGCCGCGCTCGATCTGCTGGAACAGCTGACCGGAGCTGCCGAAGTTCATGATCACGGAATGGCCGGGATGCGCGCGCTCAAAGGCCTTTCCGATTTCGGTGAAAGCGTTGGTCAGGCTGGCGGCGGCAGAGACGATCAGCTCGGCGCCGAGCGCGATGCCTGGCAGCGCCGACAGCAGCAGCACTACAGTCAGGCTCTTCAGCGCAATTCTCACAACGCCCTCCGCTTGCCGGTTGCCGGTCAGAAATCGAGCTGCGCGCGCAGATTGATCGCCCGCTCCCGGTCTTCCCGCGTTCCGTGGATCAGCAGCGGAGTATCGAAGCTGGTCTGAACATAATTGAGCATGAAGCGTGCGTTGGCGAGCGGAATCCACTTCAGCCCCAGCGTCCAGGCGTCTGCCTTTGCACTATTGGGTGCAGTGGCGCTCGGCAGACCGGTGCCCGGCGCATTGGCGCTCGAAAAATCGCTGCCGTCGAACTGGCTGTAGCGGATCCCTGCTTCAAAGGCGCCCCAGCCACCGCCGGACCGAAAGGCATTTGAAGGCTTGATGCGGCCAAACACCCCGTCCTTGTAGCTGTGTGCGTAGCGCTCGCCGGTAATCAGCCAGGTCGCGCTCAGGTAGGCCGCGTCGATGTCGCGGCTGTAATCCACCCCGAGCGCGGACGTGCCTTCGTAAGTGGCGCGGAGCCACTCGCCCTGCAGTTTGAACGGGCCGCGGGCGGCGGCGGCCTCCACGCCGACGCGCGCGCGGTCGACATTGCTGCCGGTGAACGCCTCCGGCGTAAAGAAGGTGACGCCGCGCGCTTCGGTCTGCGCGCTCGCCCCTTTCACGGTTCCGGCGGTGGGGTTGCCAAGCCGCCCGAAGTCATGGCTGCCGCCGACATGCAGCACCGTATCTTTCAGCCCCGCCCACTGCGCGGCATCCCCGGTCAGCCGCAGCGTCCAGTTGAAATCGTCCGCCTGCGCCTGCTGCGCGCTGGCGCTGCTCCTGTCGGCGGAGCCGGTGCCGTTGGTGACCGACAGCGAATAGGTCGTGCCTTCGACCGGCGTCCCGAACACCATCACGCCGCGATCGTAGGTGCCTTCAAGCAACGCGTCCGGCAGCGAGCGCTCCATGAAGTCGGTGAAATTGGTGCTGTTCGAGCGCTCCAGTCCGAACATGCGCTTGAACTGCCCGCCGCGGATTCTGGCCGCCCTCCACCAATTGATGTCGAAGTAGCCGTAGGTCAGGGACACGCTGCTGCCCGAGTACTCTCCCTCCACCCGCACCGAATAATCCTTCATGAACGAGACCACCGCGCCCAGCCGCGCGCGACGCAGCGAGAAACTGTCTGCCAGCCATTCGTCCGGCTCGAAGGTGCGCAGGTCGAGCTGCGCACGGCCCTGGAGCCGAACGCTCCAGTCGCTGCCGGAGATCTGCGGTCCGTCGGCAAAGCGGCCGCGCACCCCCTCGCTGTCGGCAGCGGGCGCGGCCTTCGCCGCTTCGAGCTGCCGCTTCAGCGCCTGCAGTTCACCGTCAAGCGCCTCGACCGCCTGCTCGAGCTGCTGCACCCGCGGCTGCACATCCTGCGCAACCGAGTGCTGGGCGCCGCCCAGCAGCACCGCGCCGACGGCCACCGCCGCCGCTTGCCTGCCTGCAGAGATTGCTTTCATCCGTATCGTTCCTCCGAAATGGGTGTCCACGGGGCATATCTGGGAATTGGCACGGCGCCCCGGCAGCCGCTAGAGACGGTCGAGATCGGCATCCGGATCGGCCCCGGCCAGTCCGGTCGCTTCCATCAGGAGCTTGCGAATGGCGCCGCGCACAGGGTTGCCCATCGCGTCGCGATAAGGCGGCCCCGTGAGCGCGATCGTGCGTTGCACCTGGCCGCGATGCATCAGCACCAGCTTCTCCGCCAGCGCCGCCACATCCTGCGGGTCGTGGGTAATGACCAGCAGCGGCACCCGGAACAGCCACTGCGTATTGAGTAGCTCCTGCCGCATGCGGATGCGCAGCAGCGGATCGAGCGCCGCGAACGGCTCGTCGAGCAGCAGCACCGCCGGCTTGCGCAGCAGCGCGCGCGCCAGGGCAACCCGCTGGCGCTGCCCGCCGGACAGCTGCCAGGGGAAACTGCGCGCCAGCTCCGCTATCTCGAACAGGTCGAGCAGATCCTTCACCCGACGGGCCGTGGCGGCGTCTGCGTGCCACCGCCACCAGGCGGTTTCGGCGAAGGCCACGTTCTCCTCCACCGTCAGATGCGGGAACAGCGCGTAGTCCTGAAACAGGTAGCCGACATTGCGCGATCGCGCCGGCACGTCGATGCCGGCGGCGGAATCGAACAGCACTCGCCCGTCCACCGCGATGCGTCCCTCGTCCGGGCGTTCGAGCCCGGCAATCGCCTTGAGCGTAAGGCTCTTGCCGGCCCCGGAGGCGCCGAACACCACGCTGACGTCGTCCTCGCAAACAAACGACGCGGCCAGCTCGAAGCTTTGCCGGCCGGCGAGCAGGCGTTTCCGGATGTCGACCTCGATGCGCATCGCTCAACCCCGCCCCGAGGTCTGGCGCGGCCTCAGCAGCCGGCCCGAGGCCAGCAGAATCGTCACGCACACCAGCGAGGTGATGATGACCAGGAAGTTCGCCAGCTGATCGTTGCCGGCCTGCACGGCTTCGTACACCGCGATGGACAGCGTTTGGGTGCGCCCTGGCAGGCTGCCGGCCACCATCAGAGTGGCGCCAAATTCGCCCAGCGCCCGCGCAAAGGCGAGCATCGCACCGGCGAGGATGCCCCGCCAGGCGAGCGGCAGCGTCACCCGCACGAATACCGACCACTCCGAATGGCCCAGCACCCTTGCCGCTTGCTCGTACTGATGCTCGACGTTCTCGAGCGCAGCGCGCGCCGCCTTGTACACCAGCGGAAACGCCACCAGTGCCGCGGCGATCACGGCGCCCTGCCAGGTGAACACCAGGGTGATGCCGAACTCTCGATCGAGCCATTCGCCGATGAGCCCACGCCGCCCGATCAGCACCAGCAGGTAATAGCCGAGGACCGTCGGCGGCATCACCATCGGCAAGGTCATGACTGCGTCGAGCAGCTCGCGCCCGGGAAAGCGGCCGCGCGCCACCAGGTAGGCCATCGCCAGGCCGGCCAGACCGGCAATCAGCGTCGCCCAGCCAGCCACCTTCAGGCTGAGAGCGAGCGGAACCAGGACGTCTGCGGCAGCGGCCGGCATGCGGAACGGGGCGTGAGAAAGCGGCCGGAAGGCCGCAAAGCGTTATATCGGATGGAATATAACACTGTTCGCCATCAGACCTCATGGTGATCGCGTTCCTGACGTGGTACCGGGAGGGGAAGAAAGTTGGCGGGACCCGGTTCGGGTCCCGCCATCAGGCTCGAAAGAAGGGTCTGTCTGCGCGCCCCTGGGGGAAGCGGTCGGGCAAATCCAACCCTCCGTTGTATTTCACCGAATATAGCGTCCCGTGTCAAGCCGACACAGTGGCGAAACGCCAGGGCCAACAGCAATGATCGGCCGACGGATCAGCCGCGGTCGAGCAGCTGCGCGAACTCGTTCATCTCTTCCGCCACGCTGGCCGCCGCCTTGCGTGACATCGCGTGATACCGCCGCATGACCTCGCGGCCAAAGTCGGTGACGCGCGCCCCGCCGCCGTGCGCCCCACCGGTCAGCGTTTCCACCACCGGATGGCAGAAACAGGCATTCATCGTATCCACCAGCAGCCAGGCACGACGGTACGACATGCCCAGTTGGCGTGCGGCCGCCGAGATCGAACCGGATGCCTCGATCGCCGCCAGCAGCTCGGCCTTGCCGGGTCCCATGGCAATCGATTTCTTGAAGCTGACGCGCAGCTGCGGCTGCAGCGTCTCGGCAGCCGGGAAGTCGTCCTTCGCGCGCTTGACCACGCTGGCTCCGGCTAGCGCCAGCGCGCCGCCGCCTGGTCGTCCGCGGCGCGTGCGTCCACCCAGCGACTGCCTCCGGGTGTCTCCTCCTTCTTCCAGAAGGGTGCGCGCGTCTTCAGGTAGTCCATCAGGAATTCGCAAGCCTGGAACGCTTCGCCGCGATGCGCGCTCGACACGGCAACCAGCACGATCTGATCGGTCGGCGCCAGCGTGCCCACGCGATGGATCACGATGACGTCGTAGATCTCCCAGCGGCCGCGAGCCTCGTCGATGATCTTCTCGATCGACTTCTCGGTCATGCCGGGGTACTGCTCCAGCGTCATCTGCGCGACGGCATCGCCTTCATTGAGATCGCGCACAACGCCGACGAAGCAGGCCACCGCGCCCACCTTCGGATTGCCGCGCCGCAGGGCTGCGACCTCGTCGGCGAGGTCGAAGTCCTCGGTCTGCACCCGGACCGTCACCTTAGCCTCCGGTCACCGGCGGGAAAAATGCCACCTCGTCGCCCGCGGCGACCGGCGTCGCCGCATCGGCCATGTCCTGGTTCACGGCAATGCGCACCGCGCGTCCTTCCGCGAGTTCCAGCGCCCAGGCGCCGCCCCGCCCGATGAGAAATCGCCTCAGGCTGCCGACGTCGCCGACGCCCTCCGGCAGGACCAGCGCCTCGTCGGCGCGACCGAAGGCCTCGCGCAGGCGCGCGAAATACAGAATCTGCACAATCGCGGTTTGCGGATCGGTCGGTTTCATGCCGCCTATTCTATCGCTGTGCCACCAACGCTGCGGGCCGGCGGAAGTCGACGATGAATCGCGCGATGCCGTGATAGTCGTCCAGCGCGAACTGCGGCAGCGGGGTATCCAGTGCACGGTCGCTGGCAACGGCGACGATGTCGGGGTCGTCCGGGTGCAACAGCGGCGTACCGGCAGCGGCGCGGTGAATCTCCAGCTTTGGAATCGGCTGGCGCTTGAAGCCTTCCACCAGCACCAGGTCGCACGCCGACAGCCGGGTGAGCAGCAGCGGCAGTTCCGGTTCGGCGTCGCCGCGCAGCTCGTGCATCAGCGCCCAGCGCGCGCTCGAGGCGATAAGCACTTCGGTGGCGCCGGCGGCCCGGTGCCGATAGGAATCCTTGCCCGGCCGATCGACATCGAACGCATGGTGGGCATGCTTGATGACCGACACCCGAAGGCCTTGCTGCGTCAACAGGGGAATCAGGCGCTCCAGCAGCGTGGTCTTGCCGCTGCCGGAATAACCGGCGATGCCGAACACTTTCATGGCTGACTCGTCGCGAGTATCACAGCCTTCCGCTGCCGGCCCGGGGAACGTGACGCACGCCGGCCGTCGGGGCCCATCGAGGCGCCGCCGCTCACCCCGCCGGTCTGGGCGCTCCGCCGGTGCTGGCCGCCGGGGATGCACGCGAGGTCGCCTCGCGGTACCACAGTTCGTGATGCTCCCTGGCCCAGGTTTCGTCCACCTGGCCGCTCATCATTGCATCGAAGGCGCCCTCGGTGCCGATAGTCCCCATGTAGATGTGCCCGAACGACGCCAGCACGAACAGCAGTGCCCCGACGCCATGCACCACATTGGCGACCTGCATCACCACCCTGCCCTGTCCGAAATTGGCGAAATCAAGCACCAGGCCCGAGGCCCCGACCACCAGCCCCAGAAAGGCGACACCGCCCCAGAACCAGCCCTTTTCTGCCGCGTTGTACTTGCCGGATGGCACGTGCGCCTTGCCAGTCAGCACCTTCGTCATCTTGCGCAGCCATTCCAGGTCGTGCGCCTTCCACAGGTTTTCGCGCAGGTAGGTGAAGAACATGCACGCGACCGCGAAGATGAACAGCGGCCCGACGAAATTGTGCAGGTTCTTCGACGCAGCCCCGACCCAGGAAAACGCCTCGTAGCCGATCAGGGGAATCAGCAGGTGCTTGCCGAACAGCAGCAGGATGCCGGTCAGCGCAAGAATCACGAACGTAATCGCGGTCGTCCAGTGAACGATGCGCTCCCAGCGCGAGAAGCGCTCCAGCTTGCGGCCGGTCGGCGCATCGTGGGTTTTGATCGGGCCGGCGAGGCGGTAGAAGCCGAGGATCCCGATCGGCACCAGGATGAGCAGCACCCCGCCGTAGAGCGTTATCGGCCCGTTCCTGATCTGCCGCCAGGTCTCGCCGGAGGCCTGGATCAGCACGTTGCTGTCGACCCCGCGCACCTGGGTCACGCCCGGCTCGCCGTAGCGCACGGCACGCCAGACCGGGGCGTTGTTGAGCGGCTGCACCTGCTGCTGCTCGACCTGCGGGTTCTGGCTGTCCGCCGCCGTTACCGCGCCGCCGAGCATGGCGGTCAGCGCCAGCCAGACCGCCATCAGCAGGCGGCGCATGTCAGCCTCCCCCCCGGATGCGGGTGTACTCGCTCTGCTTCCAGTTTCGTGTCTTGATCTGCTCGTGCCACTGCTCGCGGCTGTGTTCGAAGCGATCGTGGTTCCAGGGCGGCGTGTCCGGCTTGCCGGCGTAGCGGCCCTCCTGGTACTGGTAGTGCTGCGGCGTCTCGCCGCAGCCGGCCAGCAGCGCCGCAAGCGCGGTCGCGAACAGAGCCGCCCTCATGACTGCGGGTCCCCGGCCGGCTTGTCCGGCTTGCCGTAGGCGGTGCCCCAGCCCCAGACTTCCGAGCCCTTGCCGCGCACCAGCACCCGCTCGCGGTAGATGTCGGCCAGCACATCGCCGTCGCCGCCAAGCAGCGCCTTGGTCGAGCACATCTCCGCGCACACCGGCAGCTTGCCTTCAGCGAGGCGGTTGCGTCCGTACTTGGCGAACTCCTCCTCGGAAGTGTCCTTCTCCGGTCCGCCGGCGCAGAAGGTGCACTTGTCCATCTTGCCGCGCATGCCGAAGGCGCCGCTCTGCGGAAACTGGGGCGCCCCGAACGGACAGGCGTAAAAACAGTAGCCGCAGCCGATGCACAGGTCCTTGTCGTGCAGCACCACGCCGTCTTCGGTCTTGTAGAAGCAGTCGACCGGGCAGACCGCCATGCACGGCGCGTCGGAGCAGTGCATACAGGCCACCGACATCGAGCGCTCGCCGGGCACGCCGTCGTTCATGGTGACCACCCGGCGCCGGTTCACGCCCCACGGCACCTCATGCTCGTTCTTGCAGGCGGTCACGCAGGCGTTGCACTCGATGCAGCGCTCGGCGTCGCACAGAAACTTCATTCTGGCCATATCAGGCGTCTCCTTGGCTAGGGCTACCGATCACGCCCGCTCGAAGCGGCACAGCGTGACCTTGGTGGCCTCCTGCATCATCGTCACCGAGTCGTATCCATAAGTCGTGGCGGTATTGATCGCCTCTCCGCGCACGATCGGCGCGGCCCCCTCCGGGTAGCGGTCGAGCAGGTCCTTGCCCATCCACCAACCGCTGAAATGGAACGGCATGAACATCACGCCCGGCGCCACCCGCTCGGTCACTTGCGCCTTCACCTTGATGCGCGCCTTGCTCGGCGTTTCCACCCACATGTACTCGTCGTGGCGCACGCCCCGGTCGTTGGCGTCCTTCGGATTGATCTCGGCGAACATCTCCTGTTGCAGTTCGGCGAGCCACGGATTGGACCGCGTCTCCTCGCCGCCGCCTTCGTACTCGACTAATCGCCCGCTGGTGAGAATCAGCGGGTAGGTCTGCACCGCATTGCGGTTCTGTGCCTGGATCGACTTGTACAGCGTCGGCAGGCGCCAGAAGGTCTTGAGATCATCGTGGGTCGGGTACTGGTCGACCAGGTCCGGGCGGTTGGTATAGAGCGGCTCGCGATGCAGCGGCACCGGATCGGGGAAATTCCATACCACCGCGCGCGCGCGCGCGTTGCCGAAAGGCGCACAGCCGTGCTTGATCGCCACACGGATAATGCCGCCGGAGACGTCGGTCTTCCAGTTCTTGCCCTCCGCCGCCTTCTTCTCCTCGGCGCTGAGTTCGTTCCACCAGCCGAGCTTTTTCAGCAGGGTGTGGTCGAACTCGGGATAGCCGCCGTCGATATCCGATCCCTTCGGATGCGAGCCTGCCGCCGCCAGCAGGCTGACGCCGTTGCGCTCGACGCCGAAGTTGGCGCGGAAGCACAGGCCGCCGTCCTTCACCGGCAGTGAGGTGTTGTACAGCACATGGGTGCCCGGATGCTTCATCTCCGGCGTGCCCCAGCACGGCCACGGCAGGCCGAAGTAGTCTCCGTCGCACGGCCCGCCCTTGGCGCGCAGCGTGACCGGGTCGAAGGTGTGCATGTGCTTCATGTGCAGCTTGAGCCGCTCAGGCGACTGCCCGGTGTAACCGATGGTCCAGGTGCCGCGGTTGATCTCGCGCAGGATGTCTTCGGGCACCGGCTCGTCCCAGCCGTCCTTGTCTTTCACCAGCTTTACGTTCTTCACCAGCTGGTCCGCGAAGCCGAACTTCTTGGCAAACGCGTACATGATGGTGTGATCCGGTTTCGAATCGAACAGCGGGTCGATCACCTTCTCACGCCACTGCAGCGAGCGGTTAGACGCGGTGCAGCTGCCGCTGGTCTCGAACTGGGTGCTCGCCGGCAGCAGATACACACCCTCCTTGCGTTCCGGCATCACCGCCGAGGCCGTCGGGTACGGGTCGATGATCACCATCAAATCGAGCTTTTCCATCGCCTGCTTCATATCCGCGCCGCGAGTCTGGCTGTTCGGCGCATGACCCCAGTAGATGAGTGCCCGCAGGTTGCCCTTCTGGTCGATATGCTCGGGCGCCTCGAGCACCCCGTCGATCCAGCGCGACACCGTCATGCCGGGTTTCTCCATCATCTCCTTGGAGGCGTAGCGGCTCTTCACCCACTCGTAGTCGAGGCCCCAGACGCCGCACCAGTGCTTCCACGCCCCTTCGGAGAGGCCGTAATAGCCCGGCAGCGATTCCGGGTTCGGGCCGACGTCGGTGGCGCCCTGCACGTTGTCGTGCCCGCGGAAGATATTCGCGCCGCCACCCGACACACCGATGTTGCCGAGCGCCAGCTCGAGAATGCACAGGGCGCGCACGTTGGCGTTGCCGACGGTGTGCTGGGTAATGCCCATGCACCAGACCACCGTGCCGGGGCGATTCTCGTGCAGGGTCTTGGCGACCTGGTAAGTGTCTTTCTCGTCGACGCCGGTAATGTCCTTGACCCGCTCCGGCGTCCATTTCATCACTTCCTTGCGCACGTCTTCCATGCCATAGACGCGCTCGGAAATGTAGCGGCGGTCCTCCCAGCCGTTCTTGAAGATGTGGTAGAGCACGCCCCACACGAACGGAATGTCGCTGCCCGGGCGGATGCGCACGAAATGGTCCGCCTTGGCCGCGGTACGGGTGAAGCGCGGATCCACCACGATCATCTTCGAGCCGCCTTCCTTCGCGTGCAGGATGTGCAGCAGGGACACCGGATGCGCCTCGGCGGCGTTCGAGCCGATGAACAACATGCATTTCGATTTCTGCATGTCGTTGTAGGAATTGGTCATCGCGCCGTAGCCCCAGGTGTTGGCAACGCCGGCGACGGTGGTGGAATGGCAGATACGCGCCTGGTGGTCGCAGTTGTTCGACCCCCAGAACGAGACAAACTTGCGCAGCAGGTACGCCTGCTCGTTGGAGTGCTTGCTCGACCCGACCCAGAACACCGCGTCCGGACCGCTGCTGTCGCGGATTTCCAGCAGCTTGCCGCCGATTTCCTCCAGCGCGGCGTCCCAGGAAATGCGCTCGTACTTGCCGTTCACCAGCTTCATCGGATACTTGAGCCGATGGTCGCCATGCCCGTGCTCGCGCACCGATGCGCCCTTGGCGCAGTGGGCGCCGAGGTTGATCGGCGAATCGAACACCGGCTCCTGGCGCACCCACACGCCGTTCTGCACCACCGCGTCCACCGAGCAGCCGACCGAGCAATGCGTGCACACCGTGCGCCGCACCTCCGTGGCGGCCGTCGCGCCCGCCTCGCCCCCGCCGGCCGGCTGCGCCCCGCTGAGATTGACCGGCAACGAGCTGATGACGGCGCCGGGGGCGA
>CALJLA010000211.1 GCA_937983055.1 uncultured Pseudomonadota bacterium | reverse complement strand
ACGAAGCTGTCCGGCGGCGAGAAGCGCCGTGTCGCGCTGTGCCGCCTGCTGCTGGCTCTGCTGGTGTCAGTGGACGTGCACGCGGCGCTGCTGGTGTCGCTTGAGCGTCGTCCGCACGGCGCTGCCCCGCCGGTCGCCGTACACGCACGGCTTGTACCGGCGCCTGCCGCCTCCGCGCCGCAATCGATTGCGGCCCGCCCCGCCCCTCCGACAACCAACGAATCCGTGGCGCGTGCGCTACCCCGATCCGCCGCCCCGGTGCAGCAACCGGGCTTTGCGCCGCCTGAGGTGCCCCCAGCGGTGCCGGAAGCGCTGCAGCCTGCGCTGGATCTGCGTTTTTATCCGGCGGCAGCGCTGGATGTCTATCCGGCGCCGATGCAGCCAATCCGTCTCGAAGGCGCGCCTGTGTCGGAGGGCTGGATCCGCATCCTTACCTCGATCGGCGAAACCGGGCAGGTGGTCGATGCGGTCGTGCTCGAAGCGCAACCCCCGGCTGCGCTGGAGGCCACCGCGCTGAATGCGGTGCGGCAGGCGCGTTTCAAGCCGGCCCTGCGCGACGGGGTGAGCGTGCGCAGCCGGGTGCTGATCGAACTGCGCCTGACGTCGCCGGCGCAAGCGGACTCCCGGGCGGAAGCAGCGCCGCCGTGACGCGGGATACCGGCGTCGTCGGACACGCCGCTGTCAACGTGCCGGATCGCGCACCGGCCGCGACGGTTCGGCAGTGGCGCCGCCGTTCGGGCGTGCCTCCCTGGGCAACAGCACCCACATCTCGCCGGACTGCTTCATGCGACCGGCCAGTTTGCCGGCGTCATGGCCGAACCCCCAGAAGAAATCCGCCCGCACGCCGCCCTTGATCGCCGCACCGGTGTCCTGGGCGACCATCAGCCGGTTGAGCGGGCGACTGCTGTTCGGCCAGGTCGTGGCCAGGTATACCGGCGCGCCCAACGGCACAGTGGCGGGGTCGACCGCGATGCTGCGGCGAGGCGTTAGCGGCACATTGAGCGAGCCCAGCGGGCCGCTGGCGTCGCCAGACAGCTCGCGAAAGAAGACGAAGGCGGGATTCTCCGCGAGCAGCGCGGACAACTGCTCGGGGTGCTCCCGCGCCCAGGCTTTGATGCCTTGCATCGATGCCTTGCTGAGCGGCATCTCGCCGCGCTCGACCAGGACCCGACCGATCGAGCGGTACGGATGGCCGTTGTGATCGGCGTAGCCGATGCGTACGGTTTGCCCGTCCGGCAGCCGGACGCGGCCGGAGCCCTGGATCTCGAGGAAGAACGCGTCGATCGGATCGTCGACCCAGAGCAGTTCGCGGCCTTCCGTCCGGGCCTGGCCGCCGTCGATCTCGCCGCGGGTGAAATACGGCACGACCCGCCTGCCGTCGATACGGCCGCGCACACGCCGCCCCTTCAACTCGGGAAACAACGTGTCCAGCTCGACGACCAGCAGATCGTCCGGCACGCCGTACACCGGAAACCGGAAGCGATCGCTGCGAACGCGGCTGCCATTGAGCAGCGGCTCGTAGTACCCGGTCACCATTCCGCTCGCGCTGCGGTCGGCGTTCAACACCCGGTACGGCTGGAAATGCGTTTCGAAAAAACGGCGCAGCGTGGCGGCGTCGTGACGGCGCACCTGTGCCGCGGCCAGGCAGGGCTTCTGCCACTCCGGGCGGGCCTGCAGCGCGAAGCACGAAGCAATGAAGGCGGGCCAGGCTTCGCCAAGATTGTCGGTCTGCCAGCCGGGCAAAGCGCTCCACTCGGCGGCGAGGAGATGTCCCGTGCCCGGTGGGGGCGGAGCGACCGGTGGCGACGGCGGGCCCGGTGGCGGCGCATCGATGTCCTCCGGCAACTCTTCCGCCGGCAACGGTTGCGTGGAAATGGCCGGCGCGGGAGGGCGGGCGTCCGGCGGGCGGGGTGCTTCCGCCGGCGTGTCCTCGACCTGCGGCACCTCCGGCGCCGGTGGGCGGGGCCGAGGCTCCGGTTCCTGAACGGTCGCGCAGGCCGACAAAGCCAGGGCGCACCACACTATTGCGGCGGTACGCTGCGATTGACCGCAACGCCCGGTGCGACGGAACATTGAGCGCATGAAAGACTATCCGATGTTCTGGGTGTTTCTCGAGATTGCCCTGGGGCTGGGGCTGTTCATTCTGATCATCTGGTGGACTTTGCCCCGGAAAGAGGCAGACGAAGACAAGAACACCCGCGACGACTGACCGGTCTGCGGGTCAATGCAGCACGCGCGGCACGCTCAGGGTGAACTCCGGAATCTGCGCCTCGAAGTGCACGCCGTCTTCGGCAACCATCTGGTACGCGCCGCGCATCGTGCCCACCGCGGTGGCAATCGCCGCGCCGCTGGTGTACTCGAACGTTTCTGCCGGCTTGAGCAGCGGCTGCTTGCCGACCACCCCGAGGCCACGTACCTCCTGCACCTTGTTGTTGGCGTCGGTGATCAGCCAGTGGCGGCTGACCAGTTGCGCACTCACGGTGCCGGTATTAGTGATGGTGATGGTGTAGGCGAACACGAAACGACCTTCGGTCTCGTCTGACTGGTCGGGCAGAAACACCGATTCGGCGGTGACGGTCACCGCATACTTGGGCTGATCATCCATGGGCGCCATTGAAAACGAAAGGCTCTCGCGCGGCAAGTTCCTCTACAATGCGGCGCTGCCCGCGACCCGAGATTTCGTCGATGAAAACCTACCGTATCGCACCGAGCCTGCTGTCGGCGAACTTCGCCAAGCTGGGCGAGGAGGTGCAGTCAGTGATAGCTGCCGGCGCCGACGTCGTGCACTTCGACGTCATGGACAACCATTACGTGCCGAACCTGACGGTCGGCCCCCTGGTGTGCGAGGCGATTCGCCCCCTGACCGAGGCGCCCATCGACGTGCACCTGATGGTGAGCCCGGTCGATCGCATCGTTCCGGACTTCGCCCGGGCGGGCGCCAATATCATCAGCTTCCACCCCGAGGCCAGCGCGCATGTCGACCGTACCATCGGGCTGATCCGCGACAGCGGCTGCAGGCCGGGGCTGGTGTTCAATCCCTCGACGCCGCTGCACTGGCTGGACTGGACGCTGGACAAGCTCGACCTGGTCCTGATCATGTCGGTCAACCCGGGCTTCGGGGGGCAGTCGTTCATCCGGCATGCCCTCGACAAGGTGCGCGAGGTGCGGCGCCGTATCGACGCGAGCGGCCGCGACATCTGGCTCGAGGTCGATGGCGGCATCAAGGTCGACAACATCGGCGAGGTGGCCCGCGCGGGCGCCGACACCTTCGTTGCGGGCTCGGCCATCTTCGGCAGCAAGGACTACAAAGCAACGATCGCCGCGATGCGGGCCGAGCTGGGAGGTAAAGCTTGAACCACAGAAACACAGAGGCACAGAGAAAGGGCTGAATGTCTTCTGTGTCGGTTGCGTGCTTGCCGGGCGCGTGCCGGTTTGCGAGTCGAGCGAGTTGCCTTTCCTGCGAGATTTCCTCTGTGTCTCTGCGTCTCCGTGGTTAAGTCGAGCGTCGCCTTTCCAATCGAGATCGCCGCGGTGGCCTTCGATCTCGACGGCACCCTGGTCGAGACGCTGCCGGATCTGCACGAGGCGGCCAATCGCACCCTCAAGGACCTTGGCCGTTCGCCGATCGGCGTGGAGAAGGTGCGTTCGTATGTCGGCGAGGGCGTCGACCGGCTGGTGAAGCGAATGCTGACCGGCACGATGACCGGAGAGCCCGATACCGACGTGTTCGAGCAGGCGCGCTCCAGGTTCCGCGAGCACTACCGGGAGGTCCTGGTGAGGGCGTCCAGGCCGTTTCCGGGCGTCGTGCCGGCGCTGGATGCGCTGCGGGCCCGGGGTCAGAAGCTCGCCTGCGTTACGAACAAACCGGAGGCCTTTACCCTGCCCCTGCTCGAGGCGGTCGGCCTGCGCGCGAGGCTCGACCTCGTCGTCGCGGGCGATACGCTGCCTCGCAAGAAGCCGGATGCCTTGCCATTGCTTCACTGCGCGCAAAGCTTCGGGGTGTCCGCTGAGCGGCTGCTGATGGTGGGCGACTCGCAAACCGATATCGCCGCGGCCCGGGCGGCCGGCTGCCCGGTCTTCTGCGTGCCCTATGGATATCGCGGCGGCATGGCGCTAACGGATCTCGACTGCGATGCTATAGTAGCGACCGTTTCCGAAGTGCTCGATCTGACAAGACCCTTCCGGTCATGAAACTCCACACGCATGAGAGCCTGAGGTTTGCGCAGTGGGCCGGCTGGCGCTGGTGGCGCCAGAGCGCCTGCTGGCGTCGCGTCTGACACGCAAAGCCCTCTCGTTTTTCAGCGTTTCCGGAGTTCGTCATGACTGAGCAGGAGTTCAAGCAGCTTGCCGCGCAGGGTTTCAACCGGGTTCCGGTCGTTCTGGAAACCTTTGCCGATCTCGACACCCCGCTGTCCGTCTATCTGAAGCTTGCCAACAAGCCTTACTCCTATCTTCTGGAGTCGGTGCAGGGTGGGGAGCGCTTCGGACGCTATTCCTTCATCGGGCTGCCGGCGCACACAAGGTTTGAGGTGCGGGGCAGGCGTTGCCGCGAACTGCGCGGCGACACCGTAGTGTCCGACAGCGAACAGGACAATCCACTCGACTGGATCGCCGCCCAGCATGCGCGGCTTCGCGCGGCGCCGCGCCCAGGGCTGCCGAGGTTTCTCGGGGGGCTGGTCGGCTGCTTCGGTTACGAAACGGTCAAGTACATCGAGAGGCGCGTTGCCGCAGTCGACAAGCCGGATGTGCTGCACACGCCCGATATCCTGCTGCTGCTGTCCGACCAGCTGGTGGTGCTCGATAACCTGTCGGGCAAACTGTTTCTGGTGGTCTACGCGGACCCGGGCGAAGAAGGAACCTGGGCCCGCGCCCAGAAGCGGCTGGAAGAGCTGCTCTGGATGCTCAGGCAGCCGGTGGTGGTGCCGCCCGAGGCGCCGTCTGTCGCGGCCGTTGCGCGGTCGGAGTTTGCCGAAGCGGACTTCATGGCGGCGGTGGATCGGGCCAAGCGCTACATCTACGACGGCGACATCATGCAGGTGGTGCTGTCCCAGCGGATGAGCGCGCCCTTCAGCGCTTCGCCCCTGTCCCTGTACCGCGCACTGCGCGCGCTGAATCCCTCGCCCTACATGTTCTATTTCGACATGGGCGGCTTTCATGTGGTCGGCGCATCGCCGGAGATCCTGGTTCGCTTGGAAAGCGGTGTGGTCACGCTGGGGCCGATTGCCGGCAGCCGGCCGCGCGGCGGGACGCGCGAGGAGGATCTCGCGCTGGAGCAGGATCTGCTGGCCGACCCCAAGGAGCGCGCCGAGCACGTCATGCTGATGGACCTCGGCCGCAACGATGTCGGCCGGGTGGCGGACATCGGTTCGGTCAAGGTGTCCGACAGCATGGTGATCGAACGCTACTCGCACGTGATGCACATCGTCTCCAACGTTGAAGGGCGGCTGAAGCCGGGGCTGGACGCGATGGCGGTGCTCAAGGCGACGTTTCCGGCCGGCACGGTGTCCGGCGCACCGAAGATTCGCGCGATGGAGATCATCGAAGAGCTGGAGCCGTCCAAGCGCGGCATCTATGCCGGGGCCGTCGGTTACCTCGGGTTCGGCGGGGACATGGATCTGGCCATCGCGATTCGCACCGCCGTGATCAAGGATGGCATGCTGTACGTTCAGGCGGGTGCCGGCATTGTCGCCGACTCTGTGCCCAAGAACGAATGGATCGAGACCCAGAACAAGGCCCGCGCGCTGTTGCGCGCAGCCGAGATGGCGCAGGCTGGCTTGAACGCCAGGATCAACTAAGGGCGAGTTTGAACCACGGAGGACGCGGAGGACAACCAAGGGCGAAGGCGAACCACCACGGACACCAAGTTCACCAAGAGCACCAAAGAATAAAGATTCCTCAGATCAGATCACCTGGTGCCTTGGTGGTTCGCCGTTTTGTTTCGATTTCCCTCCGTGTCCTCCGTGGTCAAATCCTAGGACCGAGAAAATGCTCCTGATGATCGACAACTACGACTCGTTCACTTACAACCTTGTCCAGTACTTCGGAGAACTGGGCGAGGAGGTGCGGGTGTACCGGAACGACGAGATCTCGCTGGAGCAGGTCGAGCGACTGACGCCGGAGCGCATCGTGGTGTCGCCCGGGCCCTGCACGCCGAACGAGGCCGGGGTGTCGGTGCCGCTGATCAAGGCGTTTGCCGGGCGGGTCCCGATTCTCGGCGTGTGCCTCGGCCACCAGAGCATCGGCCAGGCCTTTGGCGGGCGCATCGTGCATGCCGCGACGCTGATGCACGGCAAGACCTCGCCTGTCAGGCATGAGGGTAAAGGCGTGTTCAGGGCGTTGCCCGATCCGCTGATCGCCACGCGCTACCACTCCCTGGTGATCGAGCGCTCGTCGATGCCCGACTGTCTGGAAGTAACGGCCTGGACCGACGACGGCGAAATCATGGGCGTGCGCCACAAGAGCCTGCCGATCGAGGGCGTGCAGTTTCATCCGGAGTCGATTCTTACCGAACACGGCCATGAACTGCTGAAGAATTTCCTGGAGGAGAAGCGGTAATGACGCCCCAGGAAGCGCTGGTTCGCGTGATCGAGCATCGGGAGATTTTTCACGAGGAGATGCTGGACCTGATGCGGCAGATCATGAGCGGCGAGATGTCTCCGACGCTGATCGCGGCGCTGATTGTCGGCCTGCGGGTCAAGAAAGAGACCATCGGCGAAATTGCGGCCGCCGCCCAGGTGATGCGCGAGTTCTCGACCAAGGTGCCGGTATCTGACGATGCCCATCTGCTCGATACCTGCGGCACCGGCGGCGACAGCGCGCACACCTTCAATATATCCACTGCGGCGGCGTTCGTGGCCGCCGCCGCCGGCGCTCGGGTCGCGAAGCATGGCGGCCGGTCGGTATCGAGCAAGTCGGGCAGCGCCGACGTGCTCGAGTCGCTGGGTGCGAACCTGAACGTGACCCCGGCGCAGGTCGCCCGGTGCATCGACGAAGTGGGTGTGGGCTTCATGTTCGCGCCCAGCCATCATTCCGCGATGAAGCATGCGGCGCCGGTGCGCCGTGAGCTCGGGGTGCGCACGCTGTTCAACATTCTCGGCCCGCTGACCAACCCTGCTGGCGCCAGAAACCAGGTCATGGGCGTGTTCCATCCCGACCTGGTTGGCATCCAGGTGCGCGTGCTGCAGCGCCTGGGCAGCCGGCATGTGATGGTGGTGCATGGGGCCGAAGGCCTCGACGAGATTTCCATCGGCGGCGAGACCGCGGTCGGCGAGCTGCGCGATGGCGTGATCCGCGAGTACAGCGTGCATCCCCGCAAGTTTGGCCTCAGGGAGGCGTCTCTGGAAGCCATTCAGGTGAGCGACGCCGGCCAGGCGAAGGACATGCTGCTGACCGCGCTCAATGGAGGCGATGGCCCGGCATCCGACATCGTCGCGTTGAACGCCGGCGCGGCCATCTATGTCGCGGGTCTGGCGGAGGACCACGGCGGCGGGGTCAGGATCGCGCGCGATCTCCTGCGCAGCGGCGCGGCCGCCAGGAAACTGGAAGAGTTCATCGCCTATACCAGGGCGCTCAGTGCGTAACCCTCGCGAAGCTGCGTTTGCGCCCGAACCCCGTCTGCCCTCGTCGAACCCGTGAATGCCTGACATCCTCGACAGAATCCTCGCCGTCAAGCGCGATGAAGTTGCTGTGGCGGCGAAAGCCGCCCCGTTGACGGCAATTCGTGCAGACGCGGAGCGCATGCCCGCGCCGCGTGATTTCGTCGGCGCGCTCCGGGAAAAGATCGGCGCCGGGCTGCCGGCCGTCATCGCAGAGGTGAAGAAGGCGAGTCCGAGCAAGGGCGTCCTGCGCGAACACTTCGACCCTGCTGCAATCGGGGCGTCGTATGCGAAGCACGGGGCGGCATGCCTTTCCGTGCTGACTGACGTGCAGTTCTTTCAGGGCCATCCGTCGTACCTGGCGCGCGCGCGCGAGGCGAGTGGCCTGCCGGTGCTGCGAAAGGACTTCATGATCGATGCCTACCAGGTATTCGAGGCGCGGGCGATGGGGGCCGACTGCATCCTGCTGATCGTTGCGGCGCTGACCGATGCGCAAATGGCCGAGCTGGAAGCGACCGCGACGGCGCTGGGGATGGCGACGCTGGTGGAAGCGCATGACGCGGCGGAGCTTGCGCGCGCGCTCAGGCTGAAGACGCCGCTTGTCGGCATCAATAACCGCAATCTGCGTACTTTCGACACCCGCCTCGAGACCACGCTCGACCTGCTGGCGGACATTCCCGACGGCAAGCTGGTGGTGACCGAGAGCGGGATTCTGGCGCCAGACGATGTGGCGCGCATGCGCGCGGCCGGCGTCAACGCCTTTCTCGTGGGCGAAGCGTTCATGCGTGCGGATGACCCGGGTGCCGCGCTGGCCAGGCTTTTCGGTGTTTCGGAGGTGCCTCCGGTGCCCGGCAAACAAGTTGCCCCGAAAAGTTAGAACCCGGATTAAGTCAGGGGCGTAAGTTCCTAAACCGAGGCGAAAACTACGTCGGCTGTGGATAAGCCGAGTTATTGTGCGCTGCGATGTATCTATTTCGCAACACCCAATTCGGAAGACGCCTTCTTTCAGACGGTTGATGCTTGCTTCGCTTTGTTGCGCTTTGGCACAATCGACGCGACTTCTTCTTTCCCGGGAGAGGTTAAGAAAAAGGGTGGGGTGATCCGGGCGGGACAAGCCCGGCGCTCCTCAGGGAGGGCGGACTTTTCGCCCGACCGGCTTGAGCTAACCATTAAGGAGATAGCATGAAGAAGAGCCTTATCGCAGTGGCGGTGGCGGGCCTGTTCGCCGCACCGGCCGCGATGGCCGACGTCACGATCAGCGGTGCGATCGCGACTGGCCTGTTGTACGGCAAGTCCAGCGGCGGCGGTGCCAACGACGTCACCAGGACTTCGCTGGCCAGCAACTATTCGCACGTAGACATCGAGTCGGTGGATGACATCGGCAACGGCAACAAGGTCGTGTTCCACCTGCAGCTCCAGGTGAACATCCAGGACGCGACCCCGGGTGCAAACCCCTTCAACCGTAACAGCTTCCTCGGTATCGTCGGCAACTGGGGTGGTTTCAAGTACGGCACGAACGAAAACGTGTATGAGCGCATGCAGTACTCGTCCGACTTCCTGGACGGCGCGCTCGGGCCGGGCGGCAATCTGATGATCCTCTCCAACCCGGGCGTGGGCACCGCGTTTGACGCTGGCCAGTCTGGTTGCGGTCCGAATGCGACCAGCAACTGCGCGGGCTTCTATCGCCGCACCGACCACACCATCTGGTACGAGTCCCCGAACTGGAACGGCTTCAGCTTCGAAGTCGATTACACCCTTAGCGCGTACAAGACCCCAGGCTCGGACCCGAAGGTACTCTCGATTGGCGGCAAGTACGCGCCGGAAGGCATGCCCTTCTTCGTCGACGTCGCTTATGAGACCCACGACGACTTCGGCGGCATCAACCAGATTGGCGCCAACAAGGGTGCGGCGACCGGCGCGTACACCAGCACCGACGACACCGGCATCCAGATCGGTGGCGGCTACACCTTCGGCGACTGGCAGTTCAACGCGCGTTGGGAGCGGCTGACGTACGAAGGCTCGACCGCGCTGGTTGGTTCGCTGACCGAGTGGGAGCGCGACGCGTTCTGGCTGGGCGTGAAGTGGAACCTGCCCACCGGATACGCCGCGGTTCAGTACGGCTGGGCGGACGAGGCGGACTGTACCGCTGTCGGTGGCGCGTGCACGGCGCCTGACACCGGTGCCGACCACATCGGAATCGGCTACTTCCACAATCTGTCGAAGCAGTCCCAGATCCAGGTGATCTACAACCAGACCAGCAACGACGCCAACGCGAGCTACCTCGCGGTTGGCGGCACCAATGTGGTCAATGGTGCGGATCACAAAGGTCTGTACGTCGGCATCAAGCACACGTTCTGATCTGACTTAGGTCAGGCAGCACGGCATCAGGACGGGCGCCTTCGGGCGCCCGTTTTCTTTTGAGTGCTTTTCAAAAGCTCAAAGCGCAACACGAAGGCACGAAGGCACCCAGGAATGCGTTCGGGCAGCATGCTGCGCGGAGAAGTCTGGCGCGAAGAGGGATCAGGGAGCTGATGCGCTCCGGATGCGCAGGCCGATCAGGGTGCCAATCGTCAGGCAGCAGAGGCCGAAAGTGACGGCGGTGGCCGGGGCGCCGATCTGGTTGGCGAGACTGCCTGCGGTTAGCGAGCCGAAGGGCATGATGCCCATGAAAGCCATGGCGTAGAAGCTCACTACACGGCCGCGCTTGTCGTCGTCGACCTTTGATTGCAGCAGGATGTTGACCGAGGCCGCGGTGACGATAATGCCGAACCCGAGGAACACCATCACCGGATAGGCGATCCACAGCGACGGCGACAGGCCGACGCCTAGTAGCGCGACGCCGGCGATGAAACTGGAACACGCCAGCCGGCGGCTCAGTTGCCGAGGATCGCCGCAGGCTGCCAGGTAGCCGGTGCCGATCACCGCGCCGAAACCGGCGCACCCGACCAGAAAGCCCAGCGTTTCCGACCCGCCGGCGAAAACGTCCTTGGCGAAGACGGGCATCAGCACCAGGTAGGAAGAGCCAAAGAATCCGATGGAGGCGACCATCGCAAGCAGCAGGCGGATTTCGCGGGTGCGCCATGCGTAGGCGAACCCCTCTTTCAACGATTCCAGCCATGACGTGATCGCTGCCTGAGTCTTTGCCGGCGGGGGCGTCAGCGTCCAAGCTACCCACAGCATTGCCAGGTAGCTCAGCGCATTGAGCAGAAAGCACACCCCTTCGTCGACGAAGATCAGTGCCACCCCCGCGATTGAGGGGCCGACCAGTCGCCCGCTGTTCATCAGAAAGGAATTCAGCGCGATCGCGTTCGGCAGATCGGCACGGTCGTTCAGCAGATGCACGAACAGCGAGTGCCGCACCGGCGTGTCGAGACCCATCGCCACGCCGTACACCAGCGCGAGCAAAACGATGTGCCACGACTCGATCCAGCCGCCGAGCGTCAGCACTGCCAGCAGCAGCGCTTGCAGCGCGGCGAAGCTCTGGGTGGCGATCAGGAGTTTGCGCCGATCGAACCGGTCGGCGAGCAGCCCGGAAAAGGGCGCGATAAAGAGTATCGGCGCCTGGTTGGCAAACGCTACGACGCCCAGCAACAGCGCCGACCCGGTAGTCCGGTACACCAGCCAGGAAAGCGCGATCTGCTGAAGCCAGCTGCCGAGGATGGAGACGGCCTGGCCGGAGAAGAATCGGCGATAACTGGGGTGTTTTAGCGCGCTGAAAAGCTTTGATCGAACCACCAAGGCACCAAGGACACCAAGAAAATTCTGAACATCTATAAGATCAGTCTTCGGATGCCTTGCTTGAACGACCGCACGTTGAAGTTGATCAGCAGTCCGAGCCGCAGTTTGGCTAGCTTCAGATAGGTGAGGACCTGGGCTTCATGAATTGGCAAGAGGTGCTCGACCGCCTTCAGTTCAACGACCAACTGATCGCGAATCAAGAGATCAATTCTCAGTCCTGCCTCAATTACGGCGCTCTCGTAGACAATGGGAATCGGATGCTGCCGCGTGAAGGAAATTCCCCGAATACTCAGTTCTTCGCATAAGCACACCTCGTAGACCGACTCGAGTAAGCCCGGTCCGAGGACCCGATGCACCTTGAACGCGGCATCGATGACCTTTTTTTGCCAGGAAGTCGAGGTCTGCACCGATCGGGGCATGCGCAAGAGGAACGCCTATCGCCTCGCTACCATCGTCTTGAGGCATTCGAGTACTTACTCCCCGGGCAATCGCCGCCCTCAAGGATTTGTCGAGTAGACAAGGATTCGAACCCTTCTTAGTGCCTTGGTGGTTCGCCTCGCTTTTGCCTTACCTCGTTGAAGACCGGCCACTATTGCAGCCGCGCCAGTTGCCCCCGTATCTTCTCCAGGGTGGAGCTGAAGGTGTCGAGTCGTTCTTTTTCCTGGGCGACGACGTTCGCGGGGGCGCGCTCGACGAAGCTTTTGTTCGCCAACTTGGCGTTGGCTTTGGCGATCTCGCCTTCGAGGCGCGCAACTTCCTTGCCCAGGCGCTCGCGCTCGGCGGCAACGTCGACTTCGACTTTGAGCATCAGCCGGTGCTCGCCGACGATGGCAACCGGTGCCTCCGCCCTGGGCAGTTCGCCGCCAAGGGCGGTGACCTCCGACAGGCGCGCGAGCGCAACGAGGTAAGGTCGCAGCCGGGCGGCGCGCGATTCGTCGGTGCTGATCAGCAACGGCACGCGCTGTGCGGGCGACAACCCCATCTCGGAACGCAGGCTGCGACAGGCGGTTGTGAGTTCCTTCAGCTCGCGAACCGTCGCTTCCGCAGCCTCGTCGATCTTGCCGGGCTCGCTTTGAGGATAGGGGGCGAGCATGATGGTTTCGCCTTCTCGGCCGGCCATCGGCGCAACCTTCTGCCACAGCTCTTCGGTGATGAAGGGAATGATCGGGTGTGCAAGCCGCAGCGTCGTCTCGAGCACCCGCAGCAGCGTGCGGCGGGTGGCCCGCTGCTGCGCCGGAGTGCCGCCCTGTAGCTGGACTTTTGCCAGCTCCAGGTACCAGTCGCAATATTCGTCCCAGACGAAGCGGTAGATCGCTCCGGCCGCATTGTCGAAGCGGTACTCGGCAAAGCCCTTTTCCACCTCGGCCTCGGTGCGCTGGAGCTGGCTGACGATCCAACGGTCGGCGGCGGAGAATTCCAGGTAACCACCCGGCGCGCATTCCGAGGTGTCGTGCGGCTCGAGACCGCAATCCTGCCCCTCGCAGTTCATCAGCACGAAGCGGGTGGCATTCCAGAGCTTGTTGCAGAAGTTGCGGTAGCCTTCGCAGCGATTCAAATCGAAGTTGAGCGTGCGTGCAAAAGTTGCCAGCGACGCAAAGGTGAAACGCAGCGCATCGGCACCGAAAGCCGGAATGCCCTCCGGGTAATTGCGGCGCACGTACTTTTCGATCTTGGCCTTGTGTTCGGCGCGCAGCAGGCCAACGGTCGACTTCTCCAGCAACGCGGGCAGCGTGATGCCGTCGATCAGATCAAGCGGATCCAGCGTGTTCCCCTTGGACTTGGACATCTTCTGCCCCTCGGCGTCTCTTACCAGGGCATTGATGTAGACATGCCGGAACGGCACCTGATCGGTGAAATGCAGCGTCATCATGATCATCCGGGCAACCCAGAAGAAAATGATGTCGAAGCCGGTGACCAGCACGTTGGACGGCAGGAAAGCCTTGAGGTCGGGTGTCTGTTCGGGCCAGCCCAGCGAGGTGAACGGCACCAGCGCCGAGGAAAACCAGGTATCGAGCACGTCGGGGTCGCGCCGCAGTTCGCCGCGATAACCGCGGGCAGCGGCCTGCTGACGCGCGGCTTCCTCGGTGCGCGCAACATAAATATTGCCCGCATCGTCGTACCACGCAGGAATCTGGTGGCCCCACCAGAGCTGCCGGGAAATGCACCAGTCCTGGATGTTCTCCAGCCAGTGGTTGTAGGTCGCCGACCAGTGTTCCGGAAAAAACTTCACCTCGCCGCTGGCAACTGCCTCCAGTCCGCGCCGCGCCAGGCCCTCCATCTGCACGAACCATTGGTCGGTGAGCATCGGCTCGACCACCACGCCGGTGCGCCCGGAGCGTGGAACCTTGAGCTTGTGCGGTTTCTCCGACACCAGGAGGCCCTGGGTCTTGAGATCTTCCAGGACGCGCTTTCTTGCTTCGAAGCGGTCGAGCGCTCGATAGGCTTCGGGCGCGGCATCGCTGATCTTCGCGTCGAGCGTCAGGACGCTGATCGCGTCGAGGTGGTGCCGCTGACCTACCCGGTAGTCGTTGAAATCATGGGCCGGCGTGATCTTGACGCAGCCGGTGCCGAAGTCCGGATCGACATACTCGTCGGCGATTACCGGGATGCTTCGACCGGTCAGCGGCAGGACGAGCTGCTTGCCGACGAGGTTTCGGTAGCGCGCATCCTCCGGATGCACCGCCACGGCCACGTCACCAAGCATCGTCTCCGGCCGGGTCGTGGCAACGACTACGCCGGCCGAGCCGTCGGCGCCAGGGTAGCGGATTTCCCAAAGGCGGCCGTCTTCTTCCTCGCTGTCGACCTCGAGATCCGATACCGCGGTCCCGAGCACCGGGTCCCAGTTCACCAGGCGCTTGCCGCGGTAGATCAGGCCCTGCTCGTGCAATCGAACGAACACTTCGGATACCGCGCGGGACATGCGCGCATCCATGGTGAAATAGCCGCCGCGCTGCCCCTCGGTGTCGGCGTAGGTCCAGTTGGCGGACGTGCCCAGCCGACGCATCTGGCGGGTGATGGTGGACCCGGACTGTTGTTTCCAGCCCCACACCCGCTCGACAAATGCCTCGCGCCCGAGGTCGTGCCGCGCCTTGCCTTCCGCCTCGCGCTGGCGCTCGACCACTATCTGGGTCGCGATACCGGCATGATCGGTGCCGACCACCCAGTTAGTGTTGTGCCCGCGCATCCGGTGATAACGGATCAGCGCGTCCATCAACGTCTGCTGGAACGCATGGCCCATGTGCAGCGTGCCGGTGACGTTGGGCGGCGGCAGCTGGATGCAGTACGCGGGCCCCTTGCGCTTCGGATCGGCGCTAAAGTATCCGCGCGACTCCCAGAACGGGTACCAGCGCTGCTCGATGGCTTTCGGCTCGAAGCTCTTGGCTAATTCCATGGGGCCTGAATCCCGGGGCGAACGCCCGGGGCAACTCGAAAGCGCAGGATTATAGCGGCTCAGTCCTCGCTGTCCGCGGGCTGCGGCGCCGATCCGTCTGCCGGGGCCGGCTTGTCCGGCGCGTCCGCGCAGGCGATGTGCGCCAGCGCCGGCAGGCTGCGCACCATCGAACGGCCGAGCAGATCGAGCGAAGAGGCGATTGAGGGAAACTCGACACCGAGGTTTCTGATTTCGCGCTCGATGCTCTCGGCCAGGCGCATCGATATCGCCTGTTCCAGTTCGCTTCGGGAGAGCTGGCGACTTCGGCCCGGGCCGGACACCGCCTCGGTCAGTGTCGGGATGCCTTCCCCCGTACCGGCCTGGGTCGGCCGCGAGAGGACCGGTACCTCGGCTGACGGCTGCGCTCGCTGCCGCTTGATGAGACTGTCGAGCTTGTCGAACAGGGCGTCCCGATTGCGCCTTTGGTCGGCCATTGGCTCAGTCTTCGCCCTTGGCAAGCGGATGGGTGCGGATTTGATAGCCGCGGTCCCGATAGAACCGGTAGCGCTCGCGGGCCGCAGCCCGCGCCGCCTCGTCGATGCCGACGATCTCGACCAGCCGGTGAAAACGGCTGAAGCATTCAGGTGTCTGGTCGCAGAGATTGATAAGCACTTCGTCGTGCACCAGCGGGTCGCTCAGATGGTCGACGATGATCGGCGTGACTGCGGCCAACCGATCGCCGCTCCGGCAATGCGGAAAGAAGCCGATGGCCGGCGTCGTCCATAACAGCCGCGAAACCTTGTCGGTCGTGGCGGCATCCGGTGTCAGCAACATGACTCGTTTTCTGAGCGAATGCGCTTTCGCCGTCACCTGGCAGGCGGTGTGAAAACGGTCTGCGCTGTGGGTGTAGAACAGGACTTCGGTCATCGCCGTGCGCTCATGGTGTGCATTGTCGCATCAGCGGCAGGCATGCTCCGATGCCTCACCACCCAGCCCGCGTCATCAGAAACTGGGTAAGCAGCGGAACCGGGCGACCGGTCGAGCCCTTTTCCTTGCCCGAGCGCCAGGCGGTGCCTGCGATGTCCAGATGCGCCCAAGGATACTTTCGCGCATAGCGTTCCAGAAAACAGGCTGCGGTTACGCTGCCGGCGGGCCGGCCGCCGATATTCGCCATGTCGGCGAAATTGCTCTTCAGCTGGTCCTGATAGTCCTCCCACACCGGCATACGCCAGGCCCGGTCCCAGGCAGTTTGGCCGGCATCCAGCAGTTCCTGCGCCAATCCGTCGTCCGGGCTGAACAGCCCGGTGGCGACATGGCCCAGCGCGATGACGCAGGCGCCGGTCAGCGTGGCGATGTCCACCACGGCCGACGGCTGATACCGCTCGGCATACGTGAGCGCGTCGCACAGAATCAGTCTGCCTTCTGCGTCGGTGTTGAGAACCTCGACGGTCTGTCCCGACATGCTGGTGACGATGTCGCCGGGCCGGGTGGCATTGCCGCCGGGCATGTTCTCTGTCGTCGGTACAAGCCCCACTACGTTGAGCGGCAGCTTCATTGCCGAGATCGCATGGAGAGTGCCGAGCACGCTGCCGGCCCCGGACATGTCGTACTTCATCTCGTCCATCTCGGCCGAGGGCTTCAGCGAGATGCCGCCGGTGTCGAAGGTGATGCCCTTGCCGACCAGCACCACCGGTTTCTGCGTGCGCGTTCCGCCGCGGTGCTCGAGCACGATGAACTTCGGCGGCTGCCGGCTGCCCTGAGCCACTGCCAGCAGGGCGCCCATGCCCAGCTTGCGCATTTCCTTTTCGCCGAGCACGCTGACGCTCATTTTGCCGTGCCGGGCAAGCTGCCTGGCCTGGTCGGCAAGGTAGCTTGGCGTGCACACGTTGGGCGGCAGGTTGCCGAGCTCTCGCGCGAAGTTCACGCCGTCGCCAATCGCGGCGCCGCGCTTGACCGCCGCATCCAGGTGGCGCGCGCCCTTGGCGCTGGCTGCCACAACGACGCGCTTAAGCCCGCCGCGGCTGCGCGGCTTGTCGCTCTTCAGCCGGCTGAACCGGTAGGTAACCTCCAGGGCGCCTACCGGCACCTGCATCGCCGCCCAGGCGGCGTCGCGCCCGTCGACGTCGCAGTCGGTCAGGTACAGCGCGAGTTCCGCGATGCCGCTGTCTGCCACGGTGCGCACGGCGCCCCGCACCATATCGCGGTAATCTTTTGCAGACACTTTCGCATTCTTGCCGGCGCCGACCAGCATTACGCGCGGCGCGGCGACCCCTTCCAGGTCGTAGAGCATTGCCGTGGCCCCGGGCCGCGGCTCGAAGTCGCCGTTCTTCAGCAGCCTGACGATGCGTCCGCGGGCGGCGCTGTCGATCCGCTTGGCAGAGGCCGAGAGCTTGCCGTCGGAAAACACGACGACGGCCACGCAATCGGATTTCAGTGACTCCGGGTGCGCTTCTTTTGTGCTAAAGTCCACGCGACTCTCCTTCAATGATTCATTTTTTTCAACCACTTAGAATTATCTCTTCGCGCCGAAGCAAAAGTCAAAAGCAATGATCTTCCAGCGGGCGTTACTGCGAGAATTCGCCTCGACGGGTGTTGCGACGCTGCTGGTGCTCCTGGCGATAACCTTTACGACGCAGTTCATCCGCTTTCTTGGCTATGCCGCCCGCGGCAGCATCTCCACCGATGCGGTGCTGACTTTTCTGGGCTTCGCGGCGCTGCGTTATCTGCCGATTCTGCTGTCGCTGACCTTGTTCATTTCGGTGCTGATGGTGTTGACGCGCAGCTACCGGGATTCGGAGATGGTCGTGTGGTTCACCTCCGGCCAGGGGCTGACAAAATGGATCAGGCCGACCCTGTACTATGCGGCGCCGTTCATCTTCACTATCGGCCTGCTCAGCATGCTGCTGTCGCCCTGGGCCACGGCCAAGACGGAAGAGTTCCGGCGCCAGCTGGAAAGTCGTGACGACGTCGCCGCGATCTCGCCCGGCGTGTTCAAGGAATCGCGCGGCGGAGACCGGGTATTCTTCGTCGAAAAGCTCACCATGGATCTGTCCGTGGTGGCCAACATCTTCGTGTATTCGGAAGAGAACAAGGAAATCGGGACCACCGTCGCGAAGCGCGGCTATCAGGAAACGGCCCCGAACGGCGACCGCTTCCTGGTACTCGAGAACGGGCGGCGCTACATCGGGCCGCCGGGCTCGGCGGAATACAAGATCATCGAGTTCGACAAGTACGCGTTGCGCATCGAAGCGCGGGAGATGAAGGAATACCTCCCCTCGACGAAATCGCGACCGTCGCTGGATCTGCTCAATGAGAACAATGCGGAGGCCAAGGCCGAGCTGATCTGGCGCGCCGGCTTTCCGCTCAGCGCGCTGATGTTGTGCCTGCTCGCGATCCCGCTTTCTTTCGTCAATCCGCGCGCCGGCCGTTCGCTTAACCTGATGGTCGCCGCGCTGGTGTACATGGTCTACAGCAACATGCTGAGCATCATGCAGGCCTGGGTTGCCCAGCAGAAAGTGCCCCCCGTCGTCGGCATGTGGTCGATGCATCTGATCATGCTCGCGCTGGTTGTTGCCCTGTTTCACCGGCGGCTGGCGGTGCGCCCGCTGTTTCGCCTGAGGCGCGCGCGCGCATGAGGACGATCCGTCGCTATGTCGCGAAGCAGGTATTCGGCGCAACCGCGCTGGTATTTTCCGCTCTGTTGCTGCTGTTCGGGTTCTTCGATTTCATCCAGGAGCTGTCCGATCTCGGCCGAGGAAGGTACAGCCTGACGGTAGCGGCGGTATACGTCGGGCTCAGCCTTCCGGGGCGCGCTTACGAGATTCTGCCGGTGGCCGCGCTGATCGGGACGCTGTTCTCGCTGGCGCAGCTGGTGTCGAGCTCGGAGTACACGGTGATGCGGGTATCCGGCGTGTCGATGCGCGCGATGGCCGTTGCCCTGGTTCAGATCGGCGTTGCGCTGTCGGTGCTGACTTTCGTGCTCGGCGAGTTCGTGGCGCCCATCAGCGAGCAGGCGGCGCAGCGCCTGCGCCTGAAGGCCACCACCAGCAACGTCGTCGCGCAGGCGTTCCGATCCGGCCTGTGGGTGAAGGACGACACCAACTTCGTCAATGTGTCGAGAATCATGCCGGAAACCGTGATTCACGACGTGAATATCTATGAATTCGACGCGGACTATCGCCTGCGCGCCATCAGTCATGCAAAGCGCGGCGAGTACCAGCGGGACAATCTTTGGCGGCTCAAGGATGTGGTGCAGACCCGGTTCGAGAGCAACCGAACCTCCGTCAGCAAGATACCCGAGGCGTTCTGGCGTTCGGTGCTGAGCCCGTCGATCCTGAACGTGCTGATGGTGGTGCCGGAACAGATGTCGCTTTGGGACCTCTACTCCTACATCGGGCACCTGCGCGACAACAAGCAGGAGACCGCCCGCTACGAAATCGCCCTGTGGCAGAAGATCATCTACCCGTTCGCGGTGCTGGTGATGATGGTGCTGGCGCTGCCATTCGCCAACTTCCAGGTGCGCGAGGGCGGCATCAGTTCGAAGATCTTCGCCGGCATCATGCTCGGACTCGGCTTTCACCTGGCAAACCGGCTGTTCGGCCACCTCGGCTTGCTGAACGCCTGGCCGCCGCTGTTCAGCGCCGTGATGCCGACCCTGGTATTCCTCGCAACGGCCGTCTGGATGATGTGGAAGGCCGAGCAGCGTTAGTGCGCTGGCGCTCCGGGGCTGTCAGCCGGCGTCCGCCGCTCCGCCGCCGGCGATCCGGTCGACGCTGATCAGCCGGGTGCCGGCGAGCCTGTCGTGCAGGAACAGGCCTTCGCGATCGAGCAGCGCCCACGCCAGCCCGATGCCGCTCAAGACGCTTGGAATTGCCAGCAGGTATCGCAGCAGTGCCCGGGTCGGGGGCAGCGGTGCGCCGTCGCGTGCAACCAGGCGGATGCCCCAGGTCTTCATCGCCAGGGTCTGACCGGTGCGCAGCCAGCAATACAACAGATAGGCGCCGCACACCGCGAACAGGTAGACCTGGAACGCCAGTCGCGGCAGCCCGGACTGGGCGTCGCGCGCCAAGGCCACGAACAGATAGCCGGCGACGAACAGCAGGCCGAACAGCAGTACGGCCTCGTAGGCCATTGCCGCCATGCGCCGTGGCAGCCCGGCGCCGACCGGCCGTTGCGGCCCGTTCACCGGGGCGCCTCAGTCGGCATCGCGCAGCTGGTACCTCTGCCGGAATTCGCGCCGCTGGTCCTCGGGCAGCTGCTGGTACTCATGCCAGCGACGGCGCAGCTCCTCGCGCCGCTCGGGCGGCAGTTCCTGCAGCGCGCGGTAGCGTTCGCGGGCGCGGGCCTTCTGCTCGGGGGTCAGCTGCGCCCACTCGCGCATGCGCGCCTGGACGCGTTGCTGGCGTTCCACCGGCATGTCGGGATAGCGGGCCGCCAGCTCCAGCCAGCGCTCCCGGCGCTGCGGCTCGATCGCATCCCATTCCGCCGCCAGTGGCGCCAGAATTTCGCGTTGCTGGGCGCTTAACTGCACCCAGCTTGGTGCCGCCTGGGCACGCGCCGGTTCCGCGCCCGCGCCGGAGAACAGGTGCAACAAGACGCCGAGCGCTACTGCTCGTCCGAGGTGTGTCTGAGCCATGCATCGAATCCCGGGTCGGTATAGGCGTGGATGGGCAGTTCGTCCGCCAGCAGGGCGGCCTCGACTTCCAGGGCATCACGCCGCATCGTGTTGTCCACGTACAGCACGCTGGCCGCAAGCAGGGCGGCGACGGCGACCGGAATGCCCACCTTGAAGGCGGTACGATGCATTGCCACCTGGCTGCGCAGCCAGTCCATGGCGGCGGCCCGGCGCGGAGACGCGCTGCGCCGCCGGCGATGAGCCGCCAGCGCGGCCGCTCGCGCCTCGGCCAGTCGCGTCGAGGTATTGGGCGAAATGTCTGCCAGGCGTCGATCGAGTTCACTGACGATCTGCCTGGCAAGATCGTGCTCGTTCATGACTCGATCCCCTGGGCTTTCAGAAAGGCCGCTATCGCGTGCGTCGCCCGGGAACAGTGAGTCTTCACGCTACCCTGCGAACAGCCCATTGCGACCGCGGTTTCGGCCACGTCCAACTCCTCCCAGTAACGCAGCAAAAAAGCCTCGCGTTGACGCGGCGGCAGCCGCTGCAGCGCCTGTTCGATGAGAGCGCCGAGCTGGCTGCGCTCCATCAGGTTGGCGGGGCTGGCCGCCTGTCCGGCCTCGGTTTCCAGGTTCTCGAGGAAGTCGAAATCCTCGCCGTCGTCCCCGGACTTGAACGACGAAAACAACGTCGTCCAGGTCGAGCGGACTTTCTGGCGGCGATAATAATCGCGGATCGTGTTCTGCAGGATGCGCTGGAACAGCAACGGCAGTTCTGCGGCGGGCCGCTGCGAGTAGCGATCCGCCAGCTTCAGCATGGCGTCCTGCACGATGTCCAGCGCCGAGTGCTCATCCCGCACTGCGAACATTGCCTGTCTGAAGGCGCGGCGTTCGACATCCGCAAGAAAGCTGGAAAGTTCCTGTTCGGTGGCCAGGGGAGATCCGCTCCGGCAGCGAGCGCGTCAATGACGGTTACCTGAAGGCATTATACGTGCGGACATTGGCGCCGCAGACCGCGCGGTTTAGAATGTCTCCGGTGCGCCGATGCAAAGCGTGAACCTCACGAATCATTTTCTGATCGCCATGCCCAACATGGTCGATCCCTACTTCGCCAAGTCCCTGACCTTCATCTGCGAGCACAACGAGCAGGGGGCGCTTGGCGTGGTCGTCAATCGGCCGACCGACATGACGCTGGGCGCCCTGTTCGAGCAAGTCGAAATCGCATTGGCGGACCCTGCCCTGGCCAAGCTGCCGGTCTACTTCGGCGGACCGGTGCAGGTCGATCGCGGCTTCGTGCTGCACCGGCCGGTCGGCGAGTGGCAGTCGACCCTGTCGGTCAACGATGAAGTGGGGCTGACCACGTCGAAGGACATTCTCCAGGCCTTGAGCGACGGTCATGGGCCCAAGCCTGGCGACATCCTTGTGTCTCTTGGTTACGCGGGCTGGGCACCGGGTCAGCTCGAGCAAGAGCTGAAGCAAAACGCCTGGCTCACGGTGGGTGCGCAGGCCGCTGTCATGTTCGACATGCCGGCCGAGGATCGCCTGCCCGCCGCGCTGGACCTGCTCGGCGTCGATCCCGCCAGCCTGTCGGAGGACGTGGGTCATGCCTGACGCCAGGGCAACCGGTCCCCGGTGGTGACGGCTCGGGCGATGGGCGCCGGCCGCAGTTCCCCGTCAGGCCCGTCCCCGGTTCCCAATGCTGGCCGTTCCTCAGGCGTGGTGCTGGCGTTCGATTTCGGTGAGCGCCGGCTGGGCGTGGCGGTGGGAGACCTTGCGCTGAAAATCTCGCATCCGCTGGAAACCATCGACGCGGCCGACCCCGGTCGCCGGTTCGAACGTATCGCGGCCCTGGTCGCCGAATGGCGGCCGGTGCTGGCGGTGGTTGGCATGCCGGTCACGGTTGAGGGCAGTCCGCATGCCCTTGCGCCGCGCGTACGCGCCTTCTGCCGGCAGCTTGAGCGGCGTTTCGGGCTGCCGACGGCTTCGGTGGACGAGCGCTTCACCTCTGCCGAGGCCGGCGAGCGGTTGAGCGCCGCCGGGGTTCGCGGGCGCGCGCAAAAGGCCTACCTCGACCAGGTTGCCGCTTCGGCCATTCTCGACGACTATTTCGCGCGGCATGACGACACCGACGCCTGACGCAGAAAAGCTGCTGCTGGTGCTCACCGAGCAGTTGCGTCCGGCGCTCAAGCCGGACACCGCACTGGTCGGCATACATACCGGTGGCGTGTGGGTGGCGCAACGGCTGCATTCTCTGCTCGACCTTCAGGTGCCGCTGGGTACCATCGACGTTGCGTTTTACCGCGACGACTATGCCCACCGAGGGCTTAACGCCAACGTACGGCCTTCCGACATTTCGTTCGACGTCGCGGGACGCGATATCGTGCTGGTGGACGATGTGCTCTATACCGGGCGCACCATCCGCGCCGCGATGAACGAGATCTTCGACTACGGCCGGCCCGGCAAGGTCATGCTGGCGGCGCTGGTCGACCGGGGCGGGCGCCAGCTCCCCATTTCGCCGCAGTTCCTCGGGGCGACACTACCGGTGGCGGACGATGAGCGCATCGTGTTGAGCCGGGCCGGCGACGGCCGGCTTCACCTGGCGATCGAATCCCGGTCGCAGGAAGGCGACGGCCGGTGACGCGCAATCCCCAGCTCGGCGACAAGGGCGAACTGCGCCATCTGTTGACAACCGAGGGGCTGCCGCGGGAGATCCTGCTGCGCATCCTCGACACCGCGCGTTCCTTCCTGTCGGTCACAGAGCGCGAGATCAAGAAAGTGCCTCTGCTGCGCGGCAAGGCGGTATTCAATCTTTTCTTCGAGCCCAGTACCCGCACCCGCACCACGTTCGAGATCGCGGCCAAGCGGCTGTCGGCGGACGTCATCAATCTCAGCATCGGTACCTCGTCCCAGTCCAAGGGGGAGACGCTTCTCGACACGGTTGCGAATCTCTCGGCGATGCACGCCGACATGTTCGTCGTGCGCCACGCTCAAAGCGGCGCGGCGCACCTGATCGCGCAGCATGCCGCGCCGCACATCCATGTCATCAATGCGGGCGACGGCCGCCATGCGCACCCCACGCAGGCGCTGCTCGACATGTTCACCATTCGGCACTACAAGCAGGAATTTCAGGGTCTGCGCGTGGCCATTGTCGGCGATGTGCTGCATTCTCGCGTGGCGCGCTCGCAGATCCATGCGCTGACCACGCTGGGCGTGGCCGAGGTGCGGGTGGTGGCGCCGCGCACGTTGCTGCCCAACCATGTATCCGAGCTCGGCGTTCAGGTGTTCCACGACATGCGCGAGGCGCTGGCCGACGTTGACGTGGTGATGATGCTCAGACTGCAGAACGAGCGCATGGGCGGCGCGCTGCTGCCAAGCGCGCATGAGTATTTCAAGACCTATGGTCTTACGCCGGAGAAGCTCGCGGTCGCGAGCCCGGACGCCATCGTGATGCATCCGGGGCCGATGAATCGCGGCGTCGAGATCGATTCCATGGTCGCGGACGGCAGGCAGTCGGTGATTCTGCCGCAGGTGACCTTTGGCATCGCCGTGCGCATGGCGGTGATGTCGATTCTGGCCGGGAGCGCCCCGTGAACCTGCACCTGCGTGGCGGCCGGGTGATCGACCCCGCCAGCGGCGGCGACCGGCGCCAGGACGTGTTTGTTTCCGGAGGTTGCATTGCCGCCCTGGGGCAGGCGCCGGCCGGCTTCCGGGCCGACCGGATAATCGATGCCGCGGGCCTGGTCGTGTGCCCCGGACTGGTGGATCTGTCGGTGCGGGTGCGCGAGCCGGGGGAGGAACATCGTGCCACGCTGGAGAGCGAGCTGGCGGCGGCGGTGGCGGGGGGCGTCACCGCGCTCTGCTGCCCGCCCGATACCGACCCGCCGCTGGACGAGCCGGGCCTGGTGGAGATGCTCAAGCATCGCGCCCGCAGCCTTCAACTGGCGCGCCTGTTTCCGGTCGGCGCGGCGACCCGCGGGCTTCGCGGAGAGCGCCTGACCGAGATGGCCGAACTCACCGACGCCGGATGCGTGGCCTTCTCGCAGGCCGATTTTGCTCTTGCCGATCATCAGGTGCTGTTGCGTACGCTGCAGTACGCCGGCACGTTCGGCTACTCGCTGTGGCTGCGCCCGCAGGATGCCGCGCTGGGCCGGGGCGGGGTGGCCCACGACGGGCAGGTGGCAACCCGCCTCGGCCTGGCGCCGGTGCCGGTCGCGGCCGAGACGGTCGCGCTCGCCACGATCCTGCGGCTTACGGAGGGAACCGGCGCCCGTGTCCACCTGTGTCGCCTGTCGAGCGCGGAGGCCGTCGAGATGGTACGCCAAGCCAAGGCGAAGGGTCTCGACGTCACGGCGGACGTGTCGGCGAATCATCTGCACCTGAGCGAGATGGATATCGGCTACTTCGACAGCAATTGCAACGTGGTGCCGCCGTTGCGAGACGCCCGCGACCGCGAAGCTTTGCGACGGGGGCTGGCCGACGGGACGATCGACGTCCTCTGTTCCGACCACACGCCGGTCGACGACGATGCCAAGCAGCTGCCATTCGGCGAGGCGGCGCCGGGGGCGAGCGGGGTCGAGCTGCTGCTGCCGCTCACCCTGAAATGGGCCGAGCAGGCCAAGGTGCCCCTGCCTTCGGCCCTTGCCCGGGTCACCCTGCAGCCGGCGCGATTGCTCGGGCTCGATTCCGGGCGCATCGAAGTCGGTGCGCCGGCCGATTTGTGCCTGTTCGATCCGCAGGCGCGGTGGACCGTCGGCCACGACACCCTGCACAGCCAAGGCAAGAACACCCCGTTCTACGGCCTCGAGATGACCGGACGGGCGCTGTTCACTGTCGTGGCCGGCAGCATCGTCCACGAACTGCGGTCGTGATCGCCGCGCCGTTTTCGCGGTCCAAACGCCGTGTCTGAAACCCGTACCCATAGCGAAACGATGAATCCCCTGCTGGACCTTTCCGGGCTGCCGCGATTTGCCGACATCGAGCCGGCCCATGTCACGCCTGCCGTCGATCCGTTGCCGTCCGAGGGCGGTGACTGCGGGGGGCGTGGCGTTGACGACGGGGCGCCGCCGGAGTCGGCGGAGGTCGCGAGACCGCTCGACGATGCCATCGAGCGGCTGCGGCGCGCCTGGGGCCAGGTCGCCCATCTCAATGCGGTGATGAACACGCCGGAGCTGCGCGAAACCTATAACGCGAATCTTCCGAAGGTCACGCAGTTCTTCACCGAGATGGCGCAGAACGAAGGGTTGTACCGGCGCTACAAGGCGCTCGCCGCGTCGCCGGCGTTCGCGGCGCTCGATGCCCCGCGGCGCAAGGTCGTCGAAAACGAGTTGCGCGATTTCCGGCTTGGCGGCGCGGAACTGCCCGACGAGCGCAAGGCGCAGTTCAAAGCGAACGCCGAGGCGCTGGCCAGGCTGTCGTCCCGCTTCAATGATAACGTGCTCGATGCCACCAACACCTTCGAGCTGGTCGTGGAGGACGAGGCGCGGCTGCATGGCATCCCCGACGACGTGGTCGAGGGTGCCCGCCAGAATGCCGAGCAGGAAGGCCGGAAGGGCTGGAAATTCACTTTGCACGCGCCCTCGTACATGCCGTTGATGCAGTATGCGCAAGACCGCAGCCTGCGCGAACAGATGTATCGCGCCTACGCCACGCGGGCCTCGGAGTTCGGTCGGTCCGAATGGGACAACACCTCGATCATCGTCGACATCCTCCGCCTGCGGCGCGCGCAGGCCCGGCTGCTCGGCCTTGGCAACTACGCCGAAGTGTCCCTGGCGCCGAAGATGGCGGAGACGCCGGATCAGGTGCTTGCGTTTCTTGGGGAGCTCGGGGCGCGCGCGAAGCCTTATGCGCTGCGCGATCTGGACGAATTGCGCGGCTTCGCGCGAGAGCAGCTTGGCTTGCCGGCACTGGAAGCCTGGGATATTCCCTTTGCGTCGGAGAAACTGCGTGCCGCACGGTATGCCTTCTCCGACCAGGAGGTTAAGCAGTACTTCGCCGAGCACAAGGTGCTGGCGGGCATGTTCAAGGTGGTCGAAACGCTGTACGGGGTGAAAATCAGCGCGGCCGATGCGCCGCGCTGGCACGACGACGTGCGTTTTTTCGCCATCCACGATCACGCGGGCAGCCTGGTCGGGCGCTTTTATGTCGACCTCTATGCGCGCACGTCGAAGCGCGGCGGTGCCTGGATGGACGACGCGATCACGCGCCGCCGAAAGCCGGACGGCGTGCAAACGCCGGTCGCGTACCTGAACTGTAATTTCTCCCGCCCGGTGGGCGGCAAGCCGGCCCTGCTCACGCACGACGAAGTCATCACCCTGTTTCATGAATTCGGCCACGGCCTGCACCATCTGCTCACGCAGGTCGACGAGCTTGGCGTATCGGGCATCAACGGCGTCGAGTGGGACGCGGTCGAGCTGCCCAGCCAGTTCATGGAGAATTTCTGCTGGGAATGGGATGTGCTCAAGGACATGAGCGGACACGTCGACAGCGGCGCCCCGTTGCCGAGGGCCTTGTTCGACAAGATGCTGGCCGCGAAGAATTTCCAGAGCGGCATGCATACCGTCCGCCAGCTGGAATTCGCGCTGTTCGACATGCACCTGCACTACGACTTCGACCCGGACGGCGGCGAAACGCCGATGCAGGTGCTGGACCGGGTGCGCCGGCAGGTGGCGGTGCTGGTGCCGCCGGCGTTCAACCGGTTCGCCAACAGTTTTTCGCACATCTTCGGTGGCGGTTACGCCGCCGGTTACTACAGCTATAAATGGGCGGAGGTGCTGTCCGCCGACGCCTACAGCCTGTTCGAAGAGGGCGGGGTGCTCCATCCTGCCGTCGGATCACGGTTTCTCGACGAGATTCTCGCGCGCGGCGGCAGCCGGCCGGCACTGGAATCGTTCGTCGCCTTTCGCGGACGCGAACCTAAGATCGATGCGCTGCTGCGGCACAGCGGAATGCTGGAGGCGGCCTGAACATCACCTGGGGAGGTGCCATGTTGACTCGGAGCGTATTGCTTGGACTGATCGTGCTGGCGAGCGCGGCGCATGCGCAGATGTATCGCTGGGTGGACAAGGACGGCAACGTGAACTACAGCGACCAGCCGCCCCCGCCGGATGCGCGCGATGTCGAGGAACGGCGTGGCGCCGGCAAGCCTGCGGACCAACCGCTGCCGTACGCACTGGACAGGGCGGTGCGCAATTTTCCGGTGGCGTTGTACACCAGCAGCTGTGGAGAGGGCTGCGCCAGGGCCTCGGAGCTGCTGGCGCGGCGCGGCATCCCGCACACGGTGTACGACGCGACGCAGCCGGCATTCCAGGATCGCCTGAAGGAGCTCGCGGGCGGCCAGCTCGTGGTGCCGGTGCTGCAGGTCGGCCAGAGCGTGCTGCGCGGTTTCGAGGCAGGCCAGTGGAATACCGCCCTCGACGCGGCAGGCTATCCGGCGACGGCGCTGGTGAAGGTCACGCCCGAACAGGCGACGCCGCCGGCGCCACCGGCACCGCCCGAGGCGCAGGCCGGAGCGGAGCAGCCGCCGGCCGAAACGGGTGAGCCCGCAGAAGAGAATTGAAGCTCGCAACCTGGAACGTCAATTCGCTCAAGGTGCGGCTGCCGCATCTGCTCGACTGGCTGGCGCGCGAGCCGATCGATATCGTTTGCCTGCAGGAAACCAAGCTCGAGGACGCGAACTTCCCGGCCGAGGCGCTGCGCAACGCGGGTTACGAGACTGTCTGTTCGGGTCAGAAGACTTACAACGGCGTGGCGATCGCATCGCGCACGCCGCTGGCGCGGGTGCTCAAGGGCATTCCGGATTTCGGCGACGAGCAGCGGCGGGTGATCGCGGCGAGCGCGGGCGATATCCGGGTGGTGAATGCCTATGTGCCCAATGGCCAGAGCGTGGATTCGGACAAATACCGGTACAAGATGGACTGGCTTGAGCGTTTCACGCGCTGGATCGAGGCCGAGTTGTCCAGCCATCCGGCGCTCGCGGTGGTCGGAGATTTCAACATCGCGCCCGAGCCGCGCGATGTACACGACCCGAAGGCGTGGGAGGGGCAGGTGCTCTTCAGCGAGCCGGAGCGGACGGCGTTTCGCCGCCTGCTCGACCTTGGATTCGTGGATGCCTTCCGCCTGTTCGAGCAGCCGGACAAATCGTTCACGTGGTGGGATTACCGCTTGAACGCGTTCAAGCGCGGCCTGGGTCTTCGCATCGACCACATCCTGGTGTCTCCCGCGCTTGCGCAGCGCTGCCGCCGGGTCGAGATCGTGCGCGAGCTGCGCAGCCTGGAACGTCCCTCCGATCACGCGCCGGTCGTCGCCGAGTTCTGACGCCCGGCGGCGTTATCTGTCCTTCTGCAGTTCCTCGTCCAGACCGAGTTCCTGGATCTTGCGGGTCAGCGTATTGCGGCCCATGCCGAGCAGCTGCGAGGCTTCGATGCGTCGGCCGCCGGTGTGCGCCAGCGCGCGCATGATCAGCGCGCGCTCGAACTGGCGGGTCAGCTCGTCGAGGATGCCGGTCTGGCCGCCCTTCAGCTGGCTTTCCGCTTCGCGCTCCAGCGCCGAGACCCAGCTCTCCGTCGCTCCCGCGCGTGCCTCTTCGCGCAACTCCGGCGGCAGATCTTTCACATCGACGTTGCTGCCGGGCGCCATTACGGTCACCCAGTGGCAGAGGTTCTCCAGCTGCCGCACGTTGCCCGGCCAGTCGAGCGATCCGAGATACTTCATGGCGGCCGGCGTCAGCCGCTTCGGCTCGACGCTGAGCTCGCGCGCGCTCTTCTGCAAGAAGTGGCGGGCAAGCAGGGGAATGTCCTCACGCCGTTCGCGCAGGCTCGGCAGGCGCACCCGAATCACGTTCAGCCGATGAAACAGGTCTTCGCGGAACAGACCCTGTTTCACCCGGTTTTCGAGATCCTGATGGGTCGCGGCGATGATTCGCACGTTCGCCTTGATCGGCTGGTGGCCGCCCACCCGATAGAAGTGTCCATCCGAAATCACCCGCAGCAGGCGGGTCTGAAGATCCGGCGGCATATCGCCGATCTCGTCCAGAAACAGGGTGCCGCCCTCCGCCTGCTCGAATCGGCCGCGGCGCATCGCCTGGGCGCCGGTAAAGGCGCCGCGTTCGTGGCCGAAGAGCTCGGATTCCAGCAGGTCCTTGGGAATGGCCGCGGTGTTGATGGCGATGAAAGGCTTGGCCGCCCGCGGGCTGTGGCGATGGAGCGCGCGCGCCACCAGTTCCTTGCCGGTGCCGGATTCGCCGTTGATCAGCACCGTCGCGTGCGACTGGGTCAGGCGCCCGATGGCGCGAAACACCTCCTGCATCGAAGGTGCCTGGCCCAGTATCTCCGGCGCTTCGTCGACGGCGTCGCCAACTTCGTCCTGGCGCAGGCTCTCGTCCATCGCGCGGCGGATGAGATCGACCGCCTGGTCCACGTCGAAGGGTTTCGGCAGATACTCGAACGCGCCGCCCTGAAACGCCGCGACCGCGCTCTCCAGGTCGGAATAGGCGGTCATGATGATGACCGGCAGCGTCGGATGGCTTTCCTTCATGCGCTGCAGGAGCTCGAGGCCCGAGCCGCCCGGCATGCGGATGTCGCTGACCACTACCTGCGGCAACGATTCGCCGAGGGCTGCGAGCGCCTCCTGCGTGGATGAGAAGACCTTGAACGGGATGCCTTCCCGAGACAAGGCTTTCTCGAAAACCCAGCGGATGGAGCGGTCGTCGTCGATGATCCAGATCGGTTTCATGATGTTCCTGGCGATGTCTCGTCAACCTGTTGGTACTTGTGGTGCCTGGCGATCCAGGTGCCTGTCAGTGCTCCTCGACGGGCAGCAGCACCGAGAAGCAGGTGCGTCCCGGCCGTGTGTCGAGTTCGATGGTGCCGTGGTGCTGGCTGACAAAGGTCTGGGCGAGCGTCAGCCCCAGGCCGCTGCCGCCTTCGCGGCCCGACACCAGCGGAAAGAAAATGCGGTCCTGCAGCTCCGCCGGAATACCGGGTCCGTCGTCCTCGATGTGCACCGCGGTCGCCAGTGGGGGGACCTTGTTCGGCAGGGGGAGTTGCCGGGAGAACCGAGTGAACCGCCTGAGCTCGCCGCGGCACTGCATTGCCACCGCGGCATTGCGCGAGATGTTGAGAAGCGCCTGGATGATCTGTTCCCGGTCGGCGGTCAGAGGCGGGAGGCTGACGTCGTAGTCGCGGCGCACTTTCAGCGTGCGCGGAAACTCGGCGAGGATCAGGCTGCGCACGCGCTCCAGCGCTTCGTGAATGTTGAACTGCACATACTGCGGAATGCGATGCGGCGTGAGCAGACGGTCCATCAGCAACTGAAGCCGGTCGGCCTCGGCCATGATCACCTGCGTGTATTCGTGCAGCTCCGGCCGGTCCAGCTCGCGGTCGAGCAGCTGGGCGGCCCCGCGCAGCGCGCCCAGCGGATTCTTGATTTCGTGGGCCAGGTTGCGGATCAGCTCGCGATTGCGGGCGCTCTGGTCAAGCAGTCGCTCCTCGCGGGCGACGCGCAGCTGCTGGCTGAGCGGATTGAACTCCAGCAGGAAGCCGCCAAGGCCACCGATTTCCGCCGGAGTGACCGTACAGGAAAGCTCCAGCCTTGCGCCGCTGGGCATGACTAACGCCAACTCGTGCTGGGTGTAGCTGCAGCTGTGACTTTCGGCGTAGTCCACGACGGTCGACACCGGGGCTGGCTCGGCGAAGACCCGCTCGATGGGCTGACCGACGATGTTCTTTGCGCTTATCGCGAAAAGGTTTTCCGCCGCTGGATTGATGTAGCGCACGACGCGCCGCGCTTCGAGCAGCACGACCGCCGTGGCGAGGGCCTCCAGCCCCGGAAATCTCAGGATATCCACGGCCGTCCGCCGTGAAGCATTTCGCGCGGCGCCGCGCGCCCGCGCCCGATCAGCGCATGTAGGCGAGGTCGCGCCGGATCGCTGCTACGTTGGGTTGATGGTTTTCGACCGCTTCGCGGAAGGGTTGAACGCGGTCCAGATAGCGCTGGTAATTTCGTTCGTCGCCGGCGCGCACCGACTCCTGGGCGGCCAGCGCCTGCTGGGCATCCTGCAGGCGCTGTGTTTCGTCGGCAAGCTCCTGCTCCAGAATCCGGCGCCGGCCATCGTCCCTGCGGCGCTGGGTTTCGCCGTCGACCTTGGGAAAGGCGTCGGTGTTCGCCGACCGCGGCGTGTTCGCGCGCTCCGCCTCCGGCGCCGCTGCCCGGGGCTTGCGCGCTTCCTCGAAGCAGCGGATCTTCTCGGCGCCCTTTGGCGGCAGCTCGGTGATGTTCGAGTAAGTGATGTGGCCATCGGCGTCGCGATACATGCAGATCTCCGCAAGCGCGTCGCGGGCGAAGATAGTGGCAAGGATCGCGAGGCAGGCAGCCTGGAACGGAAGTCTTGACATCCGGCAGGTTCGGGCCCGCATCGACCCGGATCAGTTCGGCAGTTTTCGGCACCGGAGTCTAAGCTAGCTGTAGGGACGGATCAACGTTGAAGGTGACGGCCCAGCGCGAAGCGCGCAGACAAAAAAGGGCGGGGAGGCCCGCCCTTTCTCGGCCCGCGGCCCGCGCGCGGGTCAGGAGCTGTAGTACATGTCGAACTCGACCGGGTGGGAGGTCATCCGGAACCGGGTGACCTCTTCCATCTTCAGCGCGATGTAGGCGTCGATCATGTCGTCGGTGAACACGCCGCCCTTGGTGAGGAAGGCGCGCTCCTTGTCCAGGTGCTCCAGGGCCTGCTCGAGCGAGGCGCACACCGTCGGCACCTTCTTCGCTTCTTCCGGCGGCAGGTCGTAGAGGTTCTTGTCAATCGGGTCGCCCGGGTGGATCTTGTTCTGCACGCCGTCGAGGCCGGCCATCAGCAGCGCCGAGAATGCCAGATACGGGTTGGCCGTCGGGTCGGGGAAGCGCACTTCAACGCGGCGCGCTTTCGGGCTCGACACGTGGGGAATCCGGCAGGCGGCGGAACGGTTTCGCGCCGAGTAGGCCAGGTTGATCGGCGCCTCGAAGCCGGGAACCAGTCGCTTGTAGGAGTTGGTGCCGGGATTGGTAATGGCGTTCAGCGCACGCGCGTGCTTGATGATCCCGCCGATGTAGTAGAGCGCGAACTCCGACAGCCCGGCATAGCCGTTGCCCGCGAACAGGTTCTGGCCGCCCTTCCACACCGACTGGTGCACGTGCATGCCCGAGCCGTTGTCGCCCACGACCGGCTTGGGCATGAAGGTCGCCGTCTTGCCGTAGGAAGCCGCGACATTCCAGACGGTGTACTTCAGGATCTGCATCCAGTCGGCGCGCTTCACCAGGCTGTTGAACTTGGTGCCGATTTCGCACTGGCCGGGTGCGGCGACTTCATGGTGATGCACTTCCACTTCGACGCCCTGGGCCTCCAGCGCAAGACACATCGCGTTGCGGATATCCTGCAGGGAATCGACCGGCGGCACCGGGAAATAGCCGCCTTTGACGGGAGCGCGGTGGCCCATGTTGCCGCCCTCGAATTCGATGCCGGTCGACCACGGGGCCTCTTCGGAGTTGATCTTGACGAAGCAGCCCTGCATGTCCACCTTCCAGGTGATGCTGTCGAAGACGAAGAACTCGGGTTCTGGTCCGAAGTAGGCGATGTCGCCCAGGCCGCTGGACTTCAGGTAGGCTTCGGCGCGCTTGGCAATCGAGCGCGGGTCGCGGTCGTATCCCTTGCCGTCGGACGGCTCGATCACGTCGCAACTGATGTTCAGCACGGGCTCATCGCTGAAAGGATCCATCCGCGCAGAATCCGCGTCCGGCATCAGCAGCATGTCGGAGGCCTGAATGCCTTTCCAGCCGGCGATCGATGAACCGTCGAAGGCATGTCCGTCTTCGAACTTCGAAGCATCGAATTGCTTGGCCGGGACGGACACGTGCTGCTCCTTGCCACGCGTATCGGTGAACCGCAGGTCGACGAACTTGACCTCCTTGTCCTTGATCAACTTAAGTACTTCGGCTGGTGAAGCCATCTTGTTCTCCTGGGACTATCGGGTTGGGTGTAGAAAATCGGAAACGCAGATGAGCAGGAAGCGTGCCCGTCAAATAATTACTAATAAACAAAGAGTTGAGAGATAAAATCGAATGGAAGTGCGGCTTTGATGCACATTTATAGTGCAGGCGGGATTATACCGCCCCAAATCAGGGCGATGATCGTCGCCACAGCCGGGCACACTTGCCAGTCGCTCTTGGCAGGGCGCCCGGAGTAATAGACAACTATCTAAATTAAGGACTGAATATGGCTTCACTCAGCGATATCATCAGCGCCGCCGAGCAGCGTGGCGAAGCGCAAACCCTGCCCTACAACGGTGCACTATTGCCCGCGGAAGCGGCCGAAGTGCTGCGCAAGGCGCCCGGGGCGTGCCTTGTCGATGTGCGCACTCGCGCTGAATGGGATTACGTCGGGCGCATACCCGGTGCGGTGCAGATCGAATGGCAGCGATACCCCGGAGGGCAGCTCAACCCTGACTTCATCGCCGAGCTCAAGGCGCGGGTCGATCCGGAGGCGTTGGTCATGTTCATCTGTCGCAGCGGCGCCCGCTCGCACGCGGCCGCGGCCGCCGCGGCCGCCGCGGGCTATGCGCAGGCATTCAACGTGCTCGAGGGTTTCGAGGGCGACAAGGACAGCCAGGGCCATCGCAATACGATCGGTGGCTGGCGCGCGGCCGGATTGCCTTGGGTGCAAAGCTGAAAAGCAGTGCTCGTTGCTCGGTGCTCAGTGCTTAGTGCTCGGTAAGCCGGCCGTTGGACGGCGCAAGGCGCTCAACGCAGAGGGCGCCGACGATAATCTGGCGGCGAGACAAGGAAATCTGGATCCCTTCGTGCCTTCGTGTATCGCTTCTGGTTCTTGTCTTTGGGTCCGCACCGGGTGCGTTCTAAAGCGAAAAGATAGGGCGAACCACCAAGACACCGAGACGCCAAAACGGCAGGGCAAACCGGGTGAGGGGTTCTCCTGGTGACTGGGTGGTTCGACCGAGGTTTTGCTCGCGCGAAAAAAACTAATCTGACCAATCCACCCAGCCGAGCTGCCAGGTCAGCAGCACCAGCCCGCCGAAGGCAATCCGGTACCAGGCAAAGGGCCGGAAACTGTGTCGGGCCACATAGTTCAACAGGGCCCGCACCGTCGGCAGTGCGGCGGCAAAGGCCGCCGCAAAGCCGACGCAGAACACCGGCAGGTCGGCGGCATTCAACAGCGACCAGTTCCGGTACAGGTCGTAGACCGCGGCGCCCAGCATGGTGGGAATGGCCAGAAAGAACGAGAAGCGCGTCGCGGTCTCCCTCGACAAGCCCAGTAGCATGCCGCCGATGATGGTGGCGCCGGCACGCGAGACGCCCGGAAACATTGCGACGGTCTGCGCCAGGCCTACCTTGAGCGCGTCATGCCAGCGCAGCTCGTCGACATGGTTCAGGCGTGCGGTGTGCGATCGCGACTCCGCCCACAGGATGACCAGGCCGCCGACCACCAGGGCGCCGGCCACGGTCAGCGGCGAGAACAGGTAGGTCTTGATGACACGGTGGAACAGCAGGCCGATCACTACTGCCGGCAGAAAAGCGATCAGCAGGTTCGTGACGAAGCGGTTGGCCGCCGCGTTGCGGCCCAGCCCCCGCGTTACCTCCAGCAGCTTGTCGCGGTAGGCCCAGCACACCGCGCAGATGGCGCCGAGCTGGATGACGATGGCGAATACCTTGGCACGCTCATCGGTGAAGTCGAGCAGGCTGGAAGCGATGATCAGATGTCCGGTGCTGGAGACTGGAATGAACTCGGTCAGTCCCTCGAGGATGCCCAGCAGCAGTGCCTTAATCAGATCCATTGAAATCGTGTGCAAAAAAGAAGCGGTGAGTCATCGGCCCACCGCTTCCGACCGCCTGTAGGAGACGCGGCGATTCTACGCCTTGCGATACAGCTCTCCGCCGGTGGCGACGAATTCGCGCGCCTTGTCGGCCATACCGGTCGCCACGGCGTGGTTTTCCGAGACGCCCTGGACCCTGGCATAGTCGCGCACGTCCTGGGTGATCTTCATCGAGCAGAAGTGCGGGCCGCACATCGAGCAGAAGTGGGCGAGCTTGGCGCCCTCTTGTGGCAGCGTCTCGTCGTGAAACTGGCGCGCCTTGTCGGGATCGAGGCCGAGATTGAACTGGTCCTCCCAGCGAAACTCGAAGCGCGCCTTTGACAGGGCGTTGTCGCGAATCTGCGCGCCGGGATGGCCTTTGGCGAGGTCCGCCGCGTGCGCCGCCAGCTTGTAGGCGATGATGCCGTCCTTGACGTCATCCTTGTCCGGCAGACCAAGATGCTCCTTGGGCGTCACGTAGCACAGCATGGCAGTGCCGTACCAGCCAATCATCGCCGCGCCGATGGCCGAGGTAATGTGATCGTAGCCGGGCGCAATGTCGGTGGTGAGTGGCCCCAGCGTGTAGAAGGGCGCTTCCCGGCACTGCTCGAGCTGCAGGTCCATGTTCTCCTTGATCAGGTGCATCGGCACATGGCCCGGGCCCTCGATCATCACCTGCACGTCGCATTTACAGGCGATGTCGGTCAGTTCGCCCAGGGTCTTCAGCTCGGCGAGCTGCGCTTCGTCGTTGGCGTCGTAGATCGAGCCGGGGCGCAGGCCGTCGCCCAGCGAAAAGGCGACGTCGTAAGCCTTCATGATCTCGCAGATGTCCTCGAAGTGGGTGTAAAGGAAACTCTCGCGATGATGCGCAAGGCACCACTTGGCCATGATCGAACCGCCGCGCGAGACGATGCCGGTCATCCGCCGCGCGGTCATCGGGATGAAGGGCAGCCGCACACCGGCGTGAATGGTGAAGTAGTCCACGCCCTGCTCGGCCTGCTCGATCAGGGTGTCGCGGAACATCTCCCAGGTGAGTTCCTCGGCCTTGCCGTCGACCTTTTCCAGCGCCTGGTAAATCGGCACGGTGCCGATCGGCACCGGCGAATTGCGCACGATCCACTCCCGCGTCTCGTGGATGTGCTTGCCGGTGGACAGGTCCATCACCGTATCGGCGCCCCAGCGGATTGCCCAGGTCATCTTCTCGACTTCTTCCTGGATGCCCGAGCTCACCGCGGAGTTGCCGATGTTGGCGTTGATCTTGACCAGGAAGTTGCGCCCGATCGCCATTGGCTCGGATTCCGGATGGTTGATATTCGCCGGGATGATGGCGCGCCCGCGCGCCACTTCATCGCGCACGAATTCCGGCGTGATCAGCGGCGGGATCGCAGCGCCGAAACCCTGGCCGGCGTGCTGGCGGCCGATCAGGGCCCGCTGCTCCGGCCTGAGGCTGTCGAGGTAGCGCTCGCGCAGGCAGTTCTCGCGGATCGCGACGAACTCCATTTCCGGGGTGACGATACCGCGGCGAGCGTAGTGCATCTGGCTGACGTTGGCGCCCGCGCGCGCGCGCCGCGGGCTACGGGTTAGCTGAAAGCGCAGCTGCGCAAGCGCCGGGTCCGCCCGCCGCGCCTGTCCGAACGCCGAAGTCGGGCCGGACAGCGCCTCGGTGTCGTCCCGCTCGGCGATCCAGGTCGCGCGCAGCGGCGGCAGGCCGTGGCGGATGTCGATGCGTGACTGGGGATCGGTGTAGGGCCCCGAGGTGTCGTAAACGAACAGGGGCGGATTGGTCTCGGCGCCGAAAGACGCCGGCGTGTCCGATTGGCTGATCTCGCGCATCGGCACCCGCAGATCGGGCCGCGAGCCGGTGACGTGGATCTTTCGCGAGCGCGGCAGCGGCTCGATCGCCGCCTGGTCGACACGGGCGGTGGCATTGAGAAACTTGGGATTGGCGATCATGACGCGCTCCTCGCGTGAACATCGGCAGGGGCGCGCTTGGCAGGCCGCGCTTCCCTGCTTCGGCATTATCCGTACAGGTGCAAAGGGTTTGTCTCACCCGCTGCCGCCGCGGCCGGCCGTGCAACCCGGCTTTACCCGGGGCTACATGCAAGCGCAGCGTCAGAAGGACCCCCAACGCAGTACCGATGGTAAAGCATCTGTATCATTAACGCCACGTTCAACGCCCCGGGGTCGTCACGTTCCGATGGATGTCGAGAAGGCGCGGTTCAACATGATCGAAAGCCAGATTCGCACGTGGGACGTGCTCGACCAGGCGGTGCTGGATCTGCTGTTCACGGTGAAGCGCGAGGAATTCGTGCCGCCGCAGTACCGCTCGCTGGCCTTTGCCGACATGGAAATTCCGCTCGGCCATGGCGAAGTCATGCTGACACCGAAGCTCGAGGCGCGGATGCTTCAGTCGCTGGCGCTGACGACGGCGGACAAGGTGCTGGAAGTCGGCACCGGCAGCGGCTATGTCACTGCGCTGCTTGCCGGACAGGCAGGGCATGTGGTCAGCGTCGAGCGAATCGCCGAGTTCAGTCACGCCGCGGCGCGCAGGCTGGCCGGCCATGACCTGCGCAACGTCACACTGGAAGTCGGCGATGCGGCCTCGGGCTGGTCGCCGTTCGCGCCTTACGACGCCATTCTGTTGACCGGGTCGGTGCCGCTGCTGCCCGAGGCGTTCAAGGCGCAGCTGGCGCTGGGCGGGCGGCTGCTTGCGGTGATCGGCGAACCTCCGGTGATGACCGCGACGCTGATCACCCGGCTCACCGACACGGCCTGGAACAGCGCGGGCCTGTTCGAGACCTGTATTCCACCGCTTCGCAACATTCGACAGCCGGAGCGGTTTGTTTTCTGACGGCGGTCCATGCGCCATGCGGGGCAACGCCGGGCAGCGGGGGAGCGAAGAGCAGACGATGCATGCGGGTGATGCACGCGCGGCCACGACGCCATCGGCGCGGGACGAGCGGCTGGCTCAGGCGAAGCACGCGCTGCGGGAGCAGGTGCTCGCGGCGCGCGCGGCGCTGTCCGGCGCGGCGCGTGCGGCGGCGAGCGGCGTCATCACCGGTTTGCTGCTTGGCCACCCGCGCTACCGGGCCGCGCGCTGCGTGGCGGCCTACAGCGCATTCGGCACCGAGTTCGACACGGGCGCGTTCATCCGGTCGGTGCTCGGCGACGGCAAGGCGCTGCTGCTGCCGAGGGTCGATCGTTCCCGGCGGCGGCTGGAGCTGTGCAGGGTGGCGGATCCGGACGCCGAGCTGCGGCCCGGTGTGTGGGGTATTCTCGAACCGGACCCGACGCGCTGTGAGCCGGTCGATGCGGCAAGCTTGGAGTTCATGCTGGTGCCCGGTGTGGCTTTCACCGCGCGCGGCGAGCGGTTGGGTTACGGCGGGGGCTATTACGACGGGCTGATTGCCACGCTCGGGCATGGGGTCTTCAAGGCGGCCGGCGCGTTCTCGGTGCAGGTGCTCGAATCGCTGCCGCTCGGGCCGCACGACCAGCGACTCGACGCCGTGCTCACCGAGGCAGGCTGCTACTCCCACGCCGACGCTGCGCCACCAGCGGAAACCGCAGGCAGCCAGAAACAGCGACCTTGAAGGCAGGCGTGCGCGTCGATGCCGCGGCCTCTCGGGATGCGCTGTGGCGCGTGGCGCCGACTCGCATCCGGGAATCGGTCCAGGCGGTCTAACGCGAGCAGCGCAGTCTGGCAGCAGTTGCGGGCCGAACTCGTACTTGGTGCACGCACTTGCCCTCGAACTGGCGCCTGAAGAACGCGTACACTATGCGATTCTGGCAATGACCGCAGACTCGATCGGGCGACACCTGGGCACCCGGCACCGAGCGGAACTCGTCCCGAAAAGAGAAACACAAAGGCCCGAAGGCACGAAGGGATGCGAGTCCTGCGCATGCCTCATTCGCCATGACCGGCGTTTTGAGCGCGCGTGACCGGGCAATGGCTGGCTTACCGGGCACCCGGATGCCGTCCGCGGCGCCCTTCCTCATGCCCCACGTCCGTCGTTGACTGGTGGTCGCGCGTGCTACAGCCCGATCAGAGTCAAGGTGCGCTCGGTAGCGCCGCGGTGGCGCGCGGTGAAGCGCAGGCCGGCATCGGCCATGGCCTGGCGGCGCTCGGGCCGCGCAAGGAGTTCCGCCGCCGTTCGGGCAAGTCCTGCGGCGTCCGCTACACGGAGCGCAGCGCCGGCGGCGATCGCCTGTTCGGTGGCCTCTTCGAAATTAAACGTGTGCGGGCCGACGATCACCGCGCGGCCGACCGCGCAGGCCTCGAGCAGGTTCTGTCCGCCGAGTGGCAGCAGGCTGCCGCCGATGAACGCCAGGTCGCACGCGGCGTAGTACGCAAACATCTCGCCCATCGAATCGCCCAGCAACACGCGGGTCTGGCCGTCGACCGGGGCATTCCCGCTGCGGCGCTGAAAGCGCAGGCGGCGCTGCGCCAGCAGGCCGGCGACCGCGTCGAAGCGCTGTGGATGCCGCGGCACGATCACGGTAAGCAGGGCGGGATCGGCGATTTCCGCCAATGCATCGAGGATCAGGGCCTCTTCGCCGTCGCGCGTGCTGGCGGCCAGAAACACCCGGCGCTGCGCGCCGAAGCGTTCGCGCAGGGTGGCACCGAGGGCAAGCTGCGCCTCCGGCGGCGGGCGGTCGAACTTCACGTTGCCGGTAACTTCCAGCCGCACGGCGCCCAGGGCCTGCAGGCGCTGGGCGTCGCGCTCGGTCTGCGCGCCGACCGAGGCGAGGCGCGCCAGAGTGCGGCGGGTGAGTCCCGGCAGCCGCGCATAGCGCCGGGCGGAACGCTCGGACAGGCGCGCGTTGACGAGATGAACCGGCACGCCGTGGCGCTCGCACGCGGCAAGCAGATTGGGCCACAGCTCGGTTTCCATGATGATGCCGGCCACCGGCCGGAAATGGCGCAGGAATCGGCCCACCGCTCCGGGCAGATCCCAGGGCAGGTAGCAGCGCGACACGCGCGCTCCCAGCAGGGCCTCGGACGTCTCCCGCCCGGTCGGCGTCATGTGCGTAATCAGGATGGCGTGATCGGGATGGCGCCGGCCGAGCGCCGCGATCAACGGCTCGGCCGCCCGCGTCTCGCCCACCGACACCGCGTGAATCCAGATCAGCGGCTGACGGGGCGTCAGCCGATAAAAGCCGAACCGCTCGCCGACCTGCTTGAGGTATGCCGGTTGCCGGCGCGCACGCCACAGCAGATGCAGCAGCGCCCACGGCAGAAGGGCGTAGACCGCCGCCGTGTACAGCATTTCAGCCTGCCCTGACGCGATCGACGCAGGGCAGCACGTCCGCGAGGTCGGGCGCGCGGCCGATGGTGCCCGCATTGATCGAACGGGCGCCGCCGTGCAGCCCGGTCGCGCGGGGATCGGTCGCGCAGTAGATACCCACGGTCGGGCGTCCCAAGGCCGCCGCCCGGTGGGGCGCGCCGGTGTCGACGCCGACGGCGAGCGCGGCGCCCGCGAGCAATGCCGCCAGCTCGTCGAGCGCCAGCTTCGGCGGCACCAGGGCGCCGGGAATCGCGTTGGCGAGACTCTCGGCACGGTGCTGCTCGGCGGCGCTGCCGTGGGGCAGCAGGCAGATCAGGCCGGTGTCGTACAGCGCCTTGCCGAGCTGGATCCAGCGCTGCTCCGGCCATTGCTTGTCGGCGGCGCTGGTGGCGTGCAGTAGCACCGCATACGGCCGGTCGAGGGCTGCTGAAATATGCGCGGGCAGCCGTCGCCGCAGGCGCCCGGTCAGTTCGTCTGGCACACGCAACGCGTAGCTCGCCGGTCCCGACAGCGGGTAGCCCAGCGCCGCCGCCGCCAGCGCCCGGTTGCGCTCTACCGCGTGCCGGTCCCAGGGTATCGAGAACGCGCGGTGATAAAACCAGCCGATCGGTTCGCGCGAGCTGGCCCAGTTCAGGCCGTAGCGGCGGCCCCGCGCACAGGCGGCGACCACGGCGCTTTTCAGCAGCCCCTGGGTGTCGATGATTGCGTCGTAGCTGCGGCCGCGCAGCTGGCGCAGGCAGGTGCGGATCTCGCGCCAGGTCTGCGCCGTGAACGGCTGCCGGCGCCAGCGGCGCAAAGCCACCGGAATTACGCGGCCGACCATGGCATGCAACGGCGGCAAAGCGGCAAACGCCTCTTCCACCACCCAGTCGATCTCGGTCTGCGGAAACTGTACCGCGAGATCGCTGACCACCGGGAAGTTGTGCACCACGTCGCCCATCGACGAGGTCTTTACCAGCAGGATGCGGCGCGCGGCGTCGCTGCCGGGCGGAAGATTGCGGTTATTGGTGTCGGTCATTCCTGCCGGTTGTAGTCGTCCTGAAAGCGCACGATGTCGTCCTCGCCGAGATAGCTGCCGGACTGGACTTCGATCAGGTAGAGCGGCAGCTTGCCGACGTTTTCCAGCCGGTGACGGGTGCCGAGCGGAATGTAGGTCGACTGGTTCTCGGAGAGCAGTATCGTCTCCTCCCCGCAGGTAACCTTTGCCGTGCCGGATACCACCACCCAGTGCTCGGCACGATGGTGGTGCATCTGCATCGACAGCCGCGCCCCCGGCTTGACCATGATGCGCTTGACCTGGAAGCGCTCGCCGCCGTCGAGGCCTTCGTAGTAGCCCCAGGGACGGTAGACACGCCGGTGCTTGAGGTATTCGTCGCGCTGCTTCGCCTTCAGCGATTCCACCATGTCCTTGACCCGCTGCGCATCTTCCTTGCGTGCCACAAGCACGGCATCGGCCGTCTCAATCACGATCAGGTCGCGGATACCGATGGCGGCGATCATCCGGCTATCGGCGCGTACGTAGCTGTTGCCGACGTTGTCCAGGTGCACATCGCCTACCGCGACGTTGCCGTCCTGATCGGGCGCGGATGCCTGCCAGAGCGAAGACCACGAGCCAATGTCGCTCCAGCCGATGTCGGCTTCCACCATGGCGGCGCCCCGCGTCTTTTCCATGACCGCGTAGTCGACGGAAATCGACGGGCAGCGCGCGAAGGCAGTCTCTTCCAGCCGGCAGAAGTCGAGGTCGCGCGTGCGCGCCTGCCAGGCGCGGTTGGCGGCCTCCAGCACTTCGGGATGCAGGCGCCCCAGCTCGTCGACAAAGCGCTGCGCGCCGAACACGAACATGCCGCTGTTCCAGTAAAAGCGGCCCGCGGCGACGAACTGCGCGGCGGTCTCGGCATCGGGCTTCTCGACGAAGCGCGCGACCTCGAACCCGCCGGCGACGTGCTCGACCGGTGCGCCGCGCTCGAGATAGCCGTAGCCGGTTTCGGGCGCCGTCGGCACGATTCCGAAGGTAACCAGGCGCCCGGCCGCGGCGAGCTGCACGGCTTTGAGCACCGCCGCGTGAAAGCGCGGCACATCTCGGATCAGATGATCGGCGGGCAGCACGATCAGCATGGCGGAAGCATCGTGGCTCAGTGCCTCCAGCGCCGCGACCGCGATGGCAGGGGCGGTGTTGCGTCCGACGGGCTCGAGCAGCTGGGCAAGCGGCGCCACCCCGATGTTGCGCAACTGTTCTGCCGCCAGAAACCGGTGGTCGTTGCTGCACACGATGAGCGGCGGCGAAACGTCCTGCAGCCCGTCCAGCCGCCTGACCGTATCCTGCAACAAGCTCTCCGCCGAAGTGAGCGGAAGGAACTGCTTCGGCAGCAACGTGCGCGACAGCGGCCAGAGCCGGCTGCCCGATCCGCCCGACAGAATCACCGGTATCAGCATTTCCCTGTTCAGACAACCAAAGAGATTTTCTTTTCGGGCAGACGGTAATTGTCTAGAATCGGCGCCACTCGCCCCGGAAGCGCGCCGCCATTGGCCCAGTCCTTGGTCCATCGACGCTTCAGCAGGCGGAGTATAACGAACCCAGCTCTCACTCATGCTGAAGAAAGTTGCGCTGATCACCGGAATCACCGGTCAGGACGGCGCTTATCTCGCCGAGTTCCTGCTCTCCAGGAACTACGTCGTGCATGGCATCAAGCGCCGCACCTCGCTGTTCAATACCGACCGCATCGACCACCTGTACCAGGACCCGCACGAGCCGCAGCGCCGCTTCATCCTGCACTACGGCGACATGACCGACTCGATGAGCCTGACGCGCGTGATTCAGCAGGTTCAGCCCGACGAAATCTACAACCTCGCCGCCCAAAGCCATGTGGCCGTGTCGTTCGAGGAACCGGAGTACACCGCCAACTCCGATGCCCTCGGCGCGCTGCGGGTGCTGGAAGCGATCCGCATTCTCGGCCTGGAAAAGAAGACCCGCTTCTACCAGGCTTCCAGCTCCGAGCTCTACGGCCTGGTGCGCGAGACGCCGCAGAAAGAGACCACGCCCTTTCATCCCCGTTCGCCTTACGCGGTCGCCAAACTCTACGCCTACTGGATTACCGTCAACTACCGCGAAGCCTACGGGCTGTACGCCTGCAACGGAATCTTGTTCAACCATGAATCGCCGATTCGCGGCGAAACCTTCGTCACCCGCAAGATCACCCGGGCGCTGGCGCGCATCAAGCTGCAGCTGCAGGACTGCCTGTACCTGGGCAATCTGGACGCGCGGCGCGACTGGGGCCATGCCCGCGATTATGTCGAGGCGATGTGGCTGATGCTCCAGCAGGACACGCCGGAAGACTACGTCATCGCCACCGGTGCTCAGCACAGCGTGCGAGATTTCGTCACCGAGGCGGCGCGAGAGCTGGGCATCGCGGTCGAGTGGAAGGGCAAGGGTGTCGACGAGCAGGGCATCGACACCGCGGGGCGGGTGATCGTGCGCGTCGACCCGCGCTACTTCCGTCCCGCGGAAGTCGACAGTCTGCTGGGCGACGCTTCACGGGCGCGCAAAGCGCTGGGTTGGCAACCGCGGGTCAGGTTCGGCGAGCTGGTGTCGGAGATGGTGCGCGAGGACCTGAAGGCGGCGGAGCGCGACGAGCTCGTGAAGAAGCACGGCTTCTCTGCGTACGACTACCACGAATAGCATGCGCGCCGACGCCAGGATATATGTCGCCGGTCACCGCGGACTGGCTGGATCGGCGATCGTTCGCCGGCTTCTTGCGGCCGGCTACCGTCATCTAGTGCTGCGCACGCACGCCGAACTGGATCTGACCGACCAGCATGCGACGCGCGATTTCTTTGAGCGCGAGAAGCCGGAGTATGTTTTTCTGGCGGCGGCCAAGGTCGGCGGGATTCTCGCCAATCACAGCTATCCGGCCGATTTCATCCATCAGAATCTGGCAATCCAGACCAATGTTATTCACCAGGCCTGGCGCGCCGGCGTTAGGCGGTTACTGTTTCTCGGCTCATCCTGCATCTATCCGCGCGAGTGCCCGCAGCCGATGAAAGAGGAGTATCTGCTGACCGGTCCGCTGGAACCGACCAACCGCCCTTATGCCATCGCAAAGATCGCCGGCATCGAAATGTGCTCGGCCTATAACCGGCAGTACGGCACGCGCTTTCTGGCCGTTATGCCGACAAACCTGTACGGTCCCGGCGACAACTACGATTTGCAGACTTCGCATGTCTTGCCGGCGCTAATCAGGAAACTGCACGAAGGCAAAGTACGAGGCGATGCCGAAGTCGTCGTCTGGGGATCGGGAAAGCCGTGCAGGGAGTTTCTTCACAGCGACGACCTTGGCGATGCTTGCGTAATGCTTATGCAGCTCGCCGACGAATCATTTGCTTCCATTACTGAAAGCTGGCCGCCACTGATCAACATCGGTGCAGGCCATGACCTGTCGGTTGCCGACTTGGCAACGCTCGTGGCCAGCGTCGTGGGTTTCCATGGCGATCTGCGATTTGATCGGACGAAACCTGATGGTACGCCTCGAAAACTGCTCGATGTCTCGAGGATGTTTTCTCTGGGCTGGAAACCCGGCATTCAATTGCGCCCCGGGATCGAGGCGGCTTACGCGACGTTTCTGGATAGCGCAACGCCGGAGTGATTTTGTGGCGTAACAGCACTATCGCGGGATTGCCGGCAAAGCCATCCAGGGCAATCCAGAAATGAGCACTGTGCATGTGCTGCTGCCGGTGCATAATCGCTGCGCGCTCACTCGGCAGTTCATCGAAGATCTGCGCTTGCAGACATTCCCAGCGGTATCGTTGCTGGTCATCGACGACGGTTCCAGCGACGGTACGAAGGACATGGTGCTCGAGTTGTGGCCGCAAGCGACCGTGCTGCGCGGAGATGGGGGGCTGTGGTGGGCCGGCAGCCTGCAGCGCGGATACGAGCATCTGCTGCGCATCGGTGCCCCGGACACCGATACAGTCGTGATTGCCAATGACGATACGCGTTTTCAAGCCGACTTCATTGCTCGTGGCGTGCGCTTGCTCTCCGATCAACCGGGCGCTCTACTGTGCGCGCAGCTGGAGGACGAGCGCTTAGGGCAGGTGCGCGAAACCGGCGTGCATGCTGATCTGCTGCGCTTCCGTTTCCGCATTGCCGATGTGCCGAGCGAAATCAATTGCCTGCCCACGCGCGGGCTGTTCCTGCGTTGGGGCGACATGCGGCGCATCGGCGGCTTCCGTCCGCGGTTGCTCCCGCACTATTTCTCCGACTATGAGTACACTCTGCGCGCTCACCGGCTGGGCTACCGGTGCCTGACCGACCCCGCGGTTGCGCTGCGTGCGAACGCGCAGACCACGGGCTTTCACGATCTCGACCGGCTCGTCGGAGTGGAATTCGTGCGCAGGCTGTTCTCGATCAAGACGCCGCTTAATCCGTTACATCGGAGCGCGTTTGTGCTGCTCGCCGCACCGGTGCTGGCGAAGTTGCCGGCGCTCATTAACGTCTGGGCACGAGCGTTGCTCAGGATCGTCTGGCAGGGCGTCGCGCATCGGCCGTTTCCGAGGCGCGCGCCAGGAGATTGATGAAATATGACTGATCATTCAGAGTTCGTGCAACGCAGCTACAGGTCGCACGAGGGCGCCTACGATGCGTATACGCGCGACGGCAGCAAAGCCGCATTGGCGGCCGCCTGGCTTCAGCCGGGCACCGTCAATGGCTGGCGCATGGGCCGCATGTACCAGCTGGCGGCGCCGCTGCTGGATACCTTTCCGGGCGCGCAATGGCTGACGGTGGGTGACGGGCGCTATGGGCTGGATGCCGCATATCTTGCCACCCATGGCGCGCGGGCGCTGGCGACCGACATTTCCGGCACTCTGCTTGGGGAGGCGAAGCAGGCCGGCCTCATCTCCGATTATCGCGTTGAGAACGCCGAGGCGCTGAGCTTCGACGACAACGCCTTTGACTTCGTGCTGTGCAAGGAGTCCTATCATCACTTCCCGCGACCGATGATGGCGCTGTACGAGATGCTGAGGGTGGCGCGCCGCGGCGTGCTTCTGATCGAACCCTGCGACCACGAGATTCCGGATACCCCGGTTACGGCCGCCAGCCGCTGGCTGAAAAACCTGGCGAAGCGGCTGCTCGGACGTCCAGTGCACGGCCATCGCTTTGAGGAGCTCGGCAATTACGTCTACGGCATCTCGCGTCGCGAGCTGTCCAAGGTGGCATTGGGCGCAGGTTTCCCGACGGTCGCGTTCAAGGGAATCAACGACGCATACTTTCCCCGGGTGGAGTTCGAGCGCGCTGAGCCGGCGTCAGCTGTCTTCCGGCGCGTACGCAGGCAGATCGCCCGGTATGATCGTCTGTGCGCGCTCGGCATCAATCAGTTCGGCCTGCTCGGTGCGGTGATCCTGCGCCAGGCGCCGGAGCCGGCGCTGCGCGCCGCGCTGCTCCGGCAAGGTTTCGAGGTCGTCGATCTGCCCGCGCGGCCGACATCGGCGCAGCCGGACGACGGCGCGCTTGGGTAGAATTCGAGGCCGTGGAACAACTGCGCGTTACCAACTCGCCGGGTGTTGCCGCCGCGCTCGCGGTCGCGGGCGAATTGCCCGCTGTGCGACGCGATTGTGCGCCAGTCCTGATTCTCGCCTTCAACCGGCCGGACAACACCCGGGCGGTCATCGATGCAGTCCGCCCGGTGCGGCCGCGCAGGCTGTTCCTTGCGGTCGACGGACCGCGTGCCGATCGGCCGGGCGAACGCGACCAAGTGCTGGCGGTGCAGCGGCTGGCAGACGCCGTCGACTGGCCCTGCCAGGTCGACACTTTGTTTCGCGGCGCAAATCTCGGCTGCAAGCGGGCGGTCAGCGAGGCGATAACGTGGTTTTTCGAGCAAGTGGATGCCGGCATCATCCTGGAGGACGATTGCGTCGCCCATCCGACCTTCTTTGCGTTTGCCGCCGAGTTGCTCGAGCGCTACCGGGACGACGACCGTGTGTGCATGATCTCCGGCGACAACTTCCAGTTCGGGCGTCGGCGCACGCCTTACAGTTACTACTTTTCCCGCTTCACCCACATCTGGGGCTGGGCGAGCTGGCGCCGTGCCTGGCAGTTGTACGACCACCGCATGTCGCTGTGGCCGGAGCTTCGCGACGGCGGCTGGCTGATGGATATACTCCAGGATCGGTCGGCCGCGGCCTACTGGTCGAGGATCTTCGAGGCCACTTGGGCGTGGCGGAATACCTCATGGGCGTATCGCTGGACCTTCTCCGCCTGGGTTCACAGCGCGCTGACCGTGCTGCCGAGCGTCAACCTTGTGTCGAACATAGGGTTCGGCGACATGGCGACGCATACCTTGAATCGCCGCAATCGCTTTGCGGCCTTGCCGTGCGAAGCGATGGCTTTGCCCCTTCGTCACCCGCCTTATCTGATTCGCGATGCTCGGGCGGACAATTTCACTCAGCGGACGATGTTCCGGACGCCGGTGTGGCGCCGCGTCGCCGGCCGATTGCTGCGCGCGCTGAGCGGGCGTCGATGAGGTCGTCCAAGGATGCGGGGGGTGGGCAATGAAACGGCTGAGCACCGCTCTTAGAAAGCCATTCGACTGGCTGCGCCGTGGCTTGCGTGCCAGTGGCTACGACCTCGTGCGCTATCGTGCGCTGCCGCACGACCTGGACCCAGAGATTGCACGCACTGTGGAGCGTGTGCGCGATTACACGATGACCTCGCCGTTGCGCATCGCCGCGCTGTGCGAGTCGGTACGCTACTTGGTCGAGGCCGGGATCGACGGCGACTTCGTCGAGTGCGGCGTCTGGCGCGGCGGCAGCATGATGGCGGTCGCCCAAACGCTTGTTCGGCTGGGCGACCGGACGCGTGAGTTGTATCTGTTCGACACCTTCGAGGGCATGACCGCACCGGGCGCCCTGGACGTGTCGCTTACCGGCGAGCGTGCAGAGGATTTGTTGGCTGCGCAAAGCGATCGCACCAGCGCGGAGTCGGTCTGGTGCGAAGCGCCACTTGCGGCGGTGCGCAGCGCGTTGGCCGGCACCGGTTACCCAGCAGAAAAGCTGCACTTCGTGCAGGGCAGGGTGGAGGATACCCTGCCCGGCCAGGCGCCCGGGCGCATCGCCATGTTGCGGCTCGACACCGACTGGTACGAATCGACCAGCCACGAGCTCGAGCATCTGTATCCGCGCCTGGTGCCGGGCGGCGTCCTGATTATCGACGATTACGGTCATTGGCAGGGAGCGCGCAGGGCGGTCGACGAGTATATTTCCCGGCACCGACTGCCGCTGATGCTTCACCGGATCGACTATTCCGGCCGATGTGCGATCAAAGCTGGATGAACCCGGTCTACGCGAGCCGGTGAAAGCGCTCATCGTCAACAGCGAAGACCGGCGCGGAGGCGCCGCGCGTGCCGCGCACCGTCTGCACCATGCGCTACGTGCGATCGGCGTGGACGCGCGGATGCTGGTGCAGGTCAAGCACGGCGACGAGGCCAGCGTGGTGGGTCCAGCGAACGCCTGGGAGTTGCTGACAGCACCGCTGCGCCCGGCCGCTGACCTGTTGCCGGTGCTTGCCTACCGACGGCGCAGCAAGGCGACGTTCTATCCAGGTTGGCTGCCGGACCGCATGCCGCGACGGGCAGCCGGTTTGGCGCCGGACGTGGTGCATTTGCACTGGATAACCGGGGGTGCGGTCAACGTGGGAAACTTCCGGCGCTTCGGCCGTCCGCTGGTGTGGACTCTGCATGACATGTGGGCGTTCACTGGCGGCTGTCATTATGACCAGGGCTGCGGCCGCTTTGCCGAAGGCTGTGGGCGCTGCCCGCTGCTGGGTTCGTCGCGGGAGTGGGATTTGTCGCGCCTGGGCTGGCGGCGCAAGGCGAAGGCCTACCCAAGGCTACCGCTCGCCGTGGTGACGCCTAGCCGCTGGTTGGGCGACTTGGCGATGCGCAGCCCGTTGCTGGGTGAGTTTCCGGTCAGTGTAATACCGAACGCCATCGATACGGCTGTTTACCGGCCGCTGGACAAGTCAATGGCGCGCGATCTGCTTGGTTTGCCGAAGGACCGGCGCATCGTGCTGTTCGGGGCGCTGCGGGCTACCAGCGAGACGCGAAAGGGGTACCGCTACCTTGTTGAGGCGTTGAGGCGTATGGCGAAATCACCCGCCGGTGCGGGGGCGATGGCGATGGTGGTCGGCGCCAGCCCGCCTGCGACGCCTCCGGATCTTGGCCTGGCGTGTGCTTTCCTAGGCACGCTGGGGGATGACCTTTCGATGGCGATTGCCTACAGCGCAGCCGACGTGTTCGTGGCGCCGTCCGAGCAGGAAAACCTGTCGAATACCGTTCTGGAGGCACTGGCCTGCGGCACTCCCTCGGTGGCTTTCGATATCGGCGGCATGCCGGACATGATCGAGCACCGGGCGAACGGTTACCTGGCGGCGGCCTTTGAAGTGGAGGACCTCGCCCATGGGTTGAGGTGGGTGCTGGAAGACGAGCCGCGCCGCCGTACCCTGGCGGCGCGTGCACGAGAAAAGGTGCTGGCCGAGTTTGGCCCGGAAACGATCGCGCGCCGGCATCTCTCGCTGTATGAGACGGTGCTGAACGCCGCAGCTGCCGCGCACGCCGACGGCGGTCGGCAGCAGCGCGGGCTGCGCGATCCCGCCCAACCGGACTGAACTGCCGAAAAGTTGTCATGAAGCTAACTGTAGTCACGGTCTGCCTGAATGCACAGAACACCATCGCCGAGGCGGTGGAGTCGGTGCGCTGCCAGACCTGGCGCGAAGTCGAGCACATCGTCGTAGACGGGGCCTCGAGCGACGGCACATTGGCGGTCCTGGAGCGCTATCGCAGCAGTTTCGCGCGTTTGATCTCGGAACCGGACCGCGGGCTGTACGACGCCATGAACAAGGGAATCGCGGCGGCGAGTGGCGACTACCTTGGTTTCCTGAACGCGGACGATGTGTATCATCACGATCGTGCCTTAGAGGCAGTCGCCGAGGCCCTTTCAGAGAGCGACGTCGAGGCTGCACATGCGGACTTAATCTATGTTAAACGTAGCGATCCGCAGCGCGTGCTGCGTTACTGGCGATCAAAAGCCTTCACGCCCGGCATGTTTGAAGCTGGGTGGCACCCGGCGCATCCGACACTCTTCGTCCGCACTTCACTCCTACGAGATATGGGTGGCTTTGATCTGCGCTACCGCTACCATGCCGATTTCGACCTGATGGTGCGACTGTTCATCGAGCGCAAGATCCGCTCAGTACACATTCCCCAAGTGCTTGTGCGAATGCGCAGCGGCGGGCAGTCTACCCGGTCGCTACGCAATATCTATCGCGGAAATCACGAGTCCTGGCAGATCGCCCGACGCTTCGGCATCGCCCGAACCCCGCTCTGGATTGCGCGCAAGCTGGGTTGGCGTGTTGGCCAATTTTTCCGGCGGCCCGATGAGTACTGACGATCTTATCCGCTACGGCGCCGCATTCGTTGTGACCTTGTTCTTTGTGCGCCTGCTGTCGCACCTGGCGGAGCGGGTCGGCCTGGTCGATCATCCTTGCCGGCGCAAGCGCCACCGCGGCGCTATCCCGCTGATCGGCGGTCCGGCGATCTTCGCCGGCTTGCTGTTTGCAGCGCCGATGCTAGTGGACACACTGTATCCCTACCGCGCGTTGCTCGCTGGCCTCGCGGTGCTGATGATCGCCGGGCTGCTGGACGACCTGCGAGACCTGAGCCCGTGGCAGAAATTTGCCGCGCAGCTTGTGGCCGGCCTGATCATGGTGTCATGGGGTCATACCACGGTATTCCATCTCGGCGACTTGTTCGGTTTTGGCCCCGTATCTCTGCCCAACTGGGCGGTGCCGTTTACGCTCGTCGCTTTACTGGGTCTCATCAACGCAATAAATCTTGTCGATGGGGCCGACGGACTTGCCGCCGGACTGGCCCTGCTGGCATTCGCGTTTCTCGCGTTCGGTGCGATGCTCACCGGCCGGGTCGTATCGCTGCAGTTGTTGCTGACCGTAATTGCCGTACTCGCCGCTTTCTGGGTGATGAATATGCGTTTTCCCTGGCAGCCTCATGCGCGGGTGTTCCTGGGAGATTCTGGCAGCATGATTCTGGGCTTCCTGCTTACATGGCTTAGCATCGAGGTCGCCCGCGCCGGCGAGCACCGCATGCCGCCGATTGTCGCAGTCTGGTTCCTGGCCGTGCCGCTGATCGACATGGGTGTCGTGATCCTGCGACGCCTTGGACGTGGCCACAGCCCTTTCCGCGGAGGACGCGACCACTTCTACCATATGCTACTTGCCGCCGACCTGTCGCCCGGCGCAGCCGTGCTCACGATGCTTTCACTGGCGCTGGGGCTGGCGACCATGGCGTTCCTGGCGTGGCGCGCCGGCGTGCCTGACTACTGGCTGTTTTACGGTTTTCTTGGGCTGCTCGCGGCATCTTGGCTGATGTCTGTGCAGTGGCGCTGGCTGCTCAGGCGGCTTCGGCGAACGCGTCGCGGCCGTCATGGACGCCGGCCGCTGGCGGCTTGATCGACGCTTATCGAGGTTTGCGGCCCAGGCTCCTGCGCGACTATCGGCGGGGGTTCGCCTCTCTCGGACCATCACAGAGAACGGGCTGACAAAAGTGGACACCTTTAGCCAGAATAAAAGCAAGCCGTCGCATCTCCATTTCTTGACCCCGAAAGGGATAAAAGACAAGGCAAGAGTCAATATGCGATTTCTGCAGTTGAAACTCGACGAATACGAAAGCCTAGAGCGCGAGCTGGCAGAGATTGAGCGCGAGGCTGGAAAGCTGAACGAATCTAGTGCAGACCGGGAATGGCAAGTAGCCAACAGGAAATCGTAATCGAGGCAGGCCGCACCGAGCGTCGTTACTGGCGTGACCTCTGGGCGTACCGCGAGTTGTTCGCTTTCCTGGCCTGGCGCGATATTCTCGTGCGCTATAAACAGACCGTCATCGGCGTGGCGTGGAGTGTGCTGCGGCCGATCCTCACAATGGTCGTCTTCACCATAGTGTTCGGCCGCATCGCACGGCTGCCTTCCGACGGAGTTCCCTATCCGATTCTGGTGTTCTGCGCGATGCTGCCGTGGCATTTCTTTGCCAATGCGGTTTCTGAGGGAAGCAACAGCCTGATCCAGAATGCAAACATTATTTCCAAAGTCTACTTTCCCAGGCTGATTGTGCCGGCCAGCGCAGTGGTCGTGAGCTTCGTCGATTTTCTCATTTCGCTGGCCCTTCTTGCCGTTCTTTTGGTCTGGTATCAGTTCTTGCCGAGCCCACGCGCATTCTTGTTACCAGCGTTCCTGGTGTTAGCGATACTCGTGTCAATTGGGCTTACGCTTTTGTTGGCTGCCCTGAACGTGCGCTATCGGGATTTTCGCTATGTTGTACCTTTCATGATTCAGTTTGGCTTGTTCATTTCGCCAGTGGGGTTCGGCCTCGCGGTTATTCCCGAGCATTGGCGCTGGCTTTATTCGCTTAACCCGATGGTTGGCATAATTGAAGGCTTCCGCTGGAGTCTACTTCCGAACTATGTTCTCGACCCCGGAGTACTCGTGTCCAGCATCTTGGTCTCGACGATCATGCTCGCGGCCGGTGTGATCTATTTTCGTCAGACAGAGCGTTCGTTCGCGGACGTGATCTGACTCACATGGCATGGTCAATCAAAGTAGAAGGGCTGGGGAAGCAGTACCTGATTCGGCATCAGCGGGATCGCCGATACGTCGCGCTTCGTGACGTGGTGAGCGATTCGGTTCGCGCAATGTTCCGGCGCGCGAGTCACGAAAGGCAGACCCCGAGCCAGAATTCGACCGAACGTTTCTGGGCTCTCAAGGATGTCTCGTTCGAGGTGGCGCAAGGGGAGCGAATCGGGATCATCGGTCGCAATGGTGCCGGCAAGTCTACGTTGCTGAAAATCCTTAGCCGCATTACTGACCCGAGCCGCGGGCGGGCGATCATTAGGGGGCGCGTGGCAAGCCTGCTGGAGGTCGGCACAGGTTTCCATCCGGAGCTAACGGGACGCGAGAATATCTTTCTCAATGGCGCCATTCTTGGAATGACTAACGCCGAGATTCGCCGCAAGTTCGACGAGATCGTCGCCTTTTCCGAAGTGGAGAAGTTCCTCGACACGCCGGTAAAGCGCTACTCGACGGGCATGTATGTGCGCCTTGCGTTCTCAGTGGCCGCAAATCTGGAGTCGGAGATCCTCGTGGTCGACGAAGTGCTCGCCGTGGGTGATCTGCTATTCCAGAAGAAATGCCTTGCCAAGATGGAGCAGATTGGCAAGTCCGGGCGCACCGTGCTCTTCGTCAGCCACAACCTGGGGACCATAGCAGCGCTATGCAATCGATGTGTCCTTCTTTCGGTCGGAACGGTTCAGTCCGTCGGCGCGACTATGGAAGTTGTGGCCGAGTACAATCGCGTTGCCGAAAAGCACACGACAGTCGATATCACGCCCGCGATGCGCAACCGAGGTGACGGTCGTGTGCGGTTTCTGTCTGCCTCGATATTCAATGGCGAGGGTCAGCCTGCAAACTCCTTCCTGATCGGCGAGGACTTTTCAGTGGAGTTCACGCTGGAGTCGGGCACGTCAGAGCAAGTTTCGTTCTGGCTCATCGTGTTCGATTCCGCCGGACGGCCGCTGCTTAGTTCACATCAGCGTGATGTTGAAACGGTCGCGATTGCGCCGGGGCGTTTCCGGCTTGCCTTTCGCACGCGTGGTCTTGGCTTGATGCCGGGAAACTACACGATTTCCGCTGGCGCATTTGACCAAAAGCCGACGTTTCTGGAGTGGGTCGACAATTGCCAGCAGTTCGAAGTCCTGCCGTCGTTCAAGAGCGGGATTCCCTTCGACGGGCGCTGGGGAGCTGTGAACCTCGCTGCAGATTGGACCCTTTCGCTCAATGGCTAGCAGAAAGGTATATCTCGCCTCGCCAAGAGAGCCCTCGGGGGCGACATGGCTGATCAACTGCCTACTTGAGCTGGGAATCAAGACTTTCCGCTACTCGCCCGACGGAATGTGGCGTCGCGCGAGAGGTCGTTGGTCGCTCAGTCCCCATGAAAACCTGCTCCGAAAATGGCTGCCCGCCTTGAGCGACCATGAGAGTTTCGATTTCCGTGACGATATTCAAGTGCAGTGGATGCACGAGTGGAGATCGGATAGATACGCGGGCTCGGAAATCATCTATTTCGTAAGGGACCCGCGCGATGCGCTCTACTCTCGCTACAAGCGAGAAGGGTCGCAGCTGAGTTTTTCCGAGTTTGCAGCGTTTCCGGACGTGAATACTCTGCTAGACAAGGTTTTGAACTGGAAACTGTTCAACGAAGGATGGCTCTCTCACCCGCGGGTGACCGTGGTGCGATTCGAAGACTACAAGGCGGACGCCGGGCGGACGCTCCGTAACGTCCTGAATGCGATGGGTCTTGAATTTGATACGGCCGACGTCGATCGAGCCGTGCGGAACTCGACCTTTGATCGTGCCGCTGCCGCCGAGCGTGCCTATCGAGCCGACCACCCGGAAGACGCTCAGCTCATCAACCGCTCCGGCAGACCGATGGAATGGCAGGCGGGAACAATCGATCCCAGTGTCGTTGCTCGCATCGAACGACTTTGCTCCGGCCTACTCTTTCGGCTCGGCTATCCTTCCCCTGCGATGCAAGAAGTTGCGATTCCTCTTGAACGACACATATCGTGCTTGCGATTCTTCGAGCAAGTCACCCTGGATCCTGCAGTACTAGAACGGGCCGGCAACAGTTCGTTTATGGAAGACGCTTTTCGCCAAACCGTCGACTTCGCCATGGCCCTGAATTCTGACCTCATTACGCGGGCCAATCTGCCCGCCTACGAACTGGCCCAGCTCAAGGCCAGCCTGGCCGAGTACCTCGCCAGCATAGAATCTCGAATTCGAGACTGTTTTGCTCAGGTGACGCCTTCGACAGTTCCGCCCGATCCGGAGCTGATACCGCTAGCGCGCCTGAAACGAGGGCTGTTGCGACGGGTGCGGCGCGTGATCGGGTCGGGGACTTAGGTGATGGATGTCAAAACGGGCAGAGTCTTCTGGTTCACCGGTCTGTCGGGCGCGGGCAAGACTACGATCGGAAGACTGTTTTTTGGACTGCTGCGCGAGCGCCATCCGGCCTCCGTGTTCCTCGACGGGGACATCCTGCGCGAAGTGTTCGGCAATGACTTGGGCCATTCCCGTGAGGAGCGCCTCAAGAGCGCGATGCGCAATTCGAGGTTATGCAAGATGCTCTCTGATCAGGGCATCGATGTGGTTTGCGCGACGATTTCGCTATTTCGCGAATGCCAAGAGTGGAACCGTGGCCAAATTCCTGGCTACCATGAGATCTACTTGCGCGCGCCGATGAAAGTGCTGATCGAGCGGGACCAAAAACAACTTTACAGTCGGGCGCTGCGCGGTGAGGTGAAAGATGTGATGGGCGTCGATTTGCCAGTTGAAGAGCCAGTCAGTCCAGAACTCGTCATAGACAACGACGGCGGCAAGACACCTGAAGAAATTGTGGCAATGTTGTCTGCAAAGTTCGGTCGGCTCGTTTTTACGTGAGGAGCCATTGTGGAACGTGGAGATTTTACGAGTTTGGCCAAGGATTATATTCACCGCACTGGTTACTCTTCGAGAGTGCTGGGTGCGATTGCCGCTTACGTCGGCGCATTCAGGGAAGGATTCACGGTAGCCGACGTAGGAGCCGGCACGGGCAAGCTCACCGAGAATCTCTGTGAACTCGGTTTGCGAGGATACGCTGTGGAGCCCAACGCTGCGATGCGCAGCGAGGCCATTAACCAGCGAACGACGACAGAAGCCTTTAAGTGGGCCGCGGGAACTGCAGAATGCACCGGGCTGCCGGATCGCTGCGTAGACTGGGTTTTGATGGCTTCTTCGTTTCACTGGACCAAGCCGGAACTCTCGCTACCGGAATTTCACCGCATTTTGAGACCGGGCGGCTTTTTCACGGCGCTCTGGAATCCTAGAGATTTGGAGCACAGCGAATTGCACAAACGGATAGAAGCCCGAATTCACAACATGGTGCCTGGAATCACAAGAATCTCGTCGGGTTCCGCAAAATACACACAAGGCATCGAAGAGACGATGTTAAGTACTGGCCACTTTCATCGTCTCCTCTTTCTGGAAGCGCCGCATCAGGAGTTGATGACGAAAGAGCGGTACCTCGGGGCATGGCGGTCGGTTAACGATATCCAGGCACAGGCCGGCCCGGAACGATTTGCGAGGATAATGGAAGCAATCTCCGAAGAGATACGCGACCTAGACGTTGTGCCTGTACCGTACAAGACTAGGGCATGGATCGTTCAGGCAAAATAGAGATGCTCTTCGGGACAAAGGCCGAAACGCTGGAGCGGTTAGCGCCGCTAGTTCGGTCGGCATTGGTTCTCCCGCAGGAACGCTTCACGATCGAGGCTTGGCAGAGAGACGAGGCCGGAGTGCTCGCGCGCATTGCGGCACACGGCTGGTTCGATAAAGCGCTCATCGTGCGATCATCGGCGCTCTCCGAAGACGCGGCGAATGGAAGCCTCGCCGGGCAATTCCTTTCGGTGAGCAATGTGTACGGCGCGGAGGCTTTGAGCTCTGCGGTAGCTCGCGTCATCGATTCGTACGGTGAACGCGATGGTAAGGACCAGATCTTCATCCAGCCCATGCTGGAGAATGTCGCGCTGAGCGGCGTTGCCTTCAGCATAGATCCGAATAACGCCGGACCCTATTTCGTGGTGAATTACGACAACAGCTCGGGCTCCACGGGCACGGTCACGTCCGGAGGGACTAACCACGTCAAGACGTTCTACTTCAGCAAGCATTGCCCCGTAAAGGCTCCGCAATCGCTGGTCCGTGTAATCGAACTTGTGCGCGAACTCGAAACATTGCTCGGTACGGATGCGATTGATGTCGAATTTGCATGCGATGCCGAAGGCCAATTGTTTCTGCTACAAGTGCGTCCGCTGGGGGCAGCAGTTGCGCATTGCGCCGACTCTGAGTCGCATCGTATTGCCCTTGAAAGAATTCACGCACGGGTACGCGCAATGATGCGCCCGCATCCGTACCTTCACGGCACTCGAAGTGTCTTTGGCGTCATGCCGGACTGGAATCCAGCAGAGATCGTTGGCGTGCGGCCAAGGCCCCTAGCTTTGTCGCTGTACAAGGAATTGATCACCGACAGCATCTGGGCCTACCAGCGGGACAACTACGGATACCGGAACCTGCGCAGCTTTCCGCTGCTGGTGAGCTTCGGCGGGTTACCCTACATCGATGTGCGCGTGAGCTTCAATTCCTTCATCCCCGCGGATGTGGAGCCGGCATTGGCGGAAAAGCTGACTAATTACTACATAGATCGCCTGGTCCAATCGCCGAACTATCACGACAAGGTTGAATTCGAGATCATCTTCTCGTGCTATACATTGGACCTCCCTGAGCGATTGAATGTTCTCGCCGAAGCCGGCTTCACACATACGGAGATCGACGGCTTTGCTGGCAGTCTGCGGCGACTGACCAACGGCATTATCCATGGGGAGCGCGGTCTCTGGCGGAAGGACGTGGAAAAAATCCAGGCACTCGAATCACGACGCGCAGCGATACTGGGAAGCGACCTAGAACGCGTATCGAAGATCTATTGGTTGATCGAGGACTGCAAGCGTTACGGAACGCTCCCTTTCGCCGGACTGGCCCGCGCAGGCTTCATCGCCGTCCAATTACTGAAATCGCTGGTGGCGGTGGGCATTCTAAGCCCGGAAGACTATCAGCGCTTTATGGCGTCGCTAGAGACTGTGAGCTCGCGCATGGCTCGAGATTACTACCAGTTGGATCGTGCAGAATTTTTGCAGCGTTATGGTCATCTTCGCCCGGGCACATATGACATCCTCTCTCCTCGATACGACGAGAAGCCCGAGCTTTATTTCGACTGGGAGAAGGCGGCAGTACACACGAACCCTTCCGTGGCTCCATTTGTGTTGTCGCTCGACCAGCTCCGTCGCACCGAGGCGCTTCTGGTCGAGCATGGGCTGGAGCATGACGTGCTGGGGCTGTTCGATTTCATCAAGTGTGCAATCGAAGGCCGCGAGTACGCGAAGTTTGTCTTCACGAAAAGCCTGAGTGATGTGCTGGTGGAGTTCGGGGAACTTGGTCGCCAGCACGGATTGACGGTCGAGCAATGCTCGTTCTCTGATATTGCGTGCATCAAGGATCTGTATGCGTCGAGCGCGAGCCCGGGCGAAGTGCTGCTGAGATCAGTGTCAGCTGGCGAGTCCGCCTACGCGATTGCTCAGCGTATCAACCTGCCGCCGCTGATTACCTCCCCTGACGAAGTCTTTGCGTTCCACCTACCGTGTTCGGAGCCGAACTTCATCACGCTCGGCCGAGCGAATGGGGAGGTGGCCTCAACCGATGCGGGGCGTGAGGGTATCAGGGGAAAGATTTTGCTCATCCCAAGTGCCGATCCTGGATTCGATTGGATCTTCGCGCAGGGCATCGTTGGCTTCATTACAAAGTTCGGGGGCGTCAATTCTCACATGGCGATTCGTGCCGCGGAACTGAACGTTCCAGCCGTAATCGGTGCCGGTGAAGCTTACTTCCAGGAATGGTCGCGGGCCAAAGTGCTCGAAATTGACTGCGCTAACAAACAGGTCCGGATCCTCAGGTGAAGCGCGTCGCGGTCACGCAGCGAGTTGAAATCGTGCCCACCTACGGCGAACGCCGCGACGCCCTTGACCAGCGGTGGACGGAATTCCTCGCGCGCGTGGACGTTGTCCCGCTGCTAGTGCCGAACAATCCATCGACACTGCGCAGCCTGCTGGCGAATTTCCAGATCGATGGCATCCTTTTGACCGGTGGAGGCGATCTGTTGGCCTATGGAGGAAACGCCCCGGAGCGCGACGCAACGGAGGCGGCATTGATCCGCTACGCGATCGACGAGCGAGTTCCACTGATCGGCGTGTGCCGGGGCATGCAAGCGGTTCAGGATTTCTTCGGTGTTCGCCTCGAAGCTGTTACTGGTCATGTGGCTCCTGAACAGATTGTCATCGCGGACGGCACGCCGCAATCTGTAAACAGCTATCACAGCTTCGGTTCGACGGCCACGGTCCCGGAACTCGAAGTCCGTGCTGTCGCGCAGGATGGCGTCATCAAGGCGGTCCAGCATCGCCGTCATGCCATTCATGGCGTGATGTGGCATCCGGAGCGCATTTCCCCATTTCGTGCGCCTGATATGGAGATGTTTGCCCGTGTTTTTGGATCCGAAGGACAATGAAGGCAATTGTTCTTGCTGCGGGACGCGGTAGTCGCATGGGGCAGCTTACGCAGTATGCGCCCAAATGCTTGACCATTTTGGCAGGTAAGCCGCTCATCGAATGGCAAATCCAAGCTCTTCGCGAAGCCGGTATTACGGAGATCGGTGTGGTACGGGGTTACATGGCCGCGAAGATCAGCTATCCAGGCGTGGCAACATTCGAGAATCCGCGCTGGGCCGAAACCAACATGGTCATGTCGCTGGTGTGTGCCAGTGAATGGCTGTCGAATGATGCCTGTATCGTAAGTTATTCGGATATCGTTTATCCGGGAGAAACTGTGGCGAAACTCGCTGCAGTGCGCGGTGACCTTGCCATTACCTATGACGTTAACTGGCTAGACTTGTGGAGCGAGCGCTTTGCGGACCCTCTGTCCGACGCCGAATCGCTGAGAGTCGACCGTCGGGGCACTTTGACGGAGATTGGAAGCCGAGTGACCAGTCTCCATGAGATCGAGGGCCAATACATGGGGCTGCTTAAGTTCTCGCCGGCAGCCTGGGGCTGGGTCACCGGCCTGTTAGACCTGCTTGGCCCCGAGACACGCGATAAGCTTGACATGACCTCGCTATTGAAACGGTTGATCGCCGACGGAAGGCGCATTGACACTGTGCCAATTACTGCCCGCTGGTTTGAGGTAGATAACGAGAACGACCTGAAGCTTTACGAGAGTTGGGCCAGGGAGCGCGGCGGAAGCCTCTGGTGATCGAGACAATCGACAATGATTTCCGGCGGCATAATTGCCCGCTCTGCGAGTCGACGCGAATCAGTCAGCTCGGGGGAATACCAGTCGTTCGGCACATCGGCTTCTCAACACACGAAATCGCGCCAAGTCGCAAGTCCGAACTCTGGAAGTGTACTGACTGCGGTTCTTGGTTCAAACAAAATGTGGTGCACCCCGAGCAAGCAGCCGCGATGTACAGCAGCGGGGAAAGTGGAAATCGCTGGTCGAATGAAAACGTCGAGCACATCAAGTGCCGGGAGGTTATTGAAACCCTGCGCGCGTGCGCGAAGGAGTCCTCCAGTGCGCTTGATATCGGAAGCAGCACGGGGCAGCTTCTGGACTTCCTCAGGGCCGTTGGCTGCGACACGGCGGGAGTGGAGTACTCGTCTGCATGCCGTGAGATTCTCGAGAAGAAGGGACACCGATACTTTTCTGCGATCGACCAGGTCAAAGGGCAGTTTGATCTCATCACGGCGTTCGATCTAGTCGAGCATCTTTACGACGTTCCTGGCTTCTTTCGCAGATGCCGGGAATTGCTATCCGAAAACGGAACGCTAGTTATCCTGACCGGGGACATCGCGTCCATCTCGGCTCGACTGTGTCGGGGAAGGTGGTGGTACCTGCGCTATCCCGAACATGTGGTCTTTCCATCCACTCGCTTCTTCAGATTTGGCACGGGAAATTTCGTCCTACGCCGAAAAGTGCGAACTTATGCGGCCAGAGCGTATCGGGAGTCTTGGTACCGTGTGGTGCGAAGGGCTGGCCCAGCATTGGTGCGGGGTCAATACGATGGTTTGCCCTCGATAGATCCTGATCACGTGCTGATGGTTCTGGGCTGTGAGTGACTGTCCTATCTGCGCTGGGCCGGATACGTCAGAGCAGTTCATCCTTTACGATGACCGCTACGGTTACCCTGGCATTTTTCCATTGTATAAGTGCAACTCCTGCGGACATGGCTATCTTGAAAACGCAGGTTTCACCGATGAGCAAATAAGGCAGCTCTACACCAGCTATTACCCGCGCCGCGCGATGAGCATTGATGACTATCGCCCTCACCGGGAAATTCGAGGCTTCGCCGCTTGGTTGGATGGGGCACGGGCATCCGCTTTCCGTTGGGTGCCTCAAGGCGTTCGTGTCCTCGATATCGGCAGCGGTCTTGGGCAAGCCCTCGGGTATCACGCTTCGCGCGGATGCGAGGTGTGGGGCGTGGAGTCAGACGAGAACGTCCTTCGCGTGGCGGAACGCTTTGGCTTCAAAGTCACCATTGGCGTCTTTGATGCCGCGGACTTTCCAGAGAGTTACTTTGACGTGGTCACTCTGGACCAGGTAATCGAGCACATGCGTGACCCGGTACATACAATGGCTGGCATCCGAAAAGTGCTCAAGCCTGGAGGGGTAGCAATCTTGAGTACACCCAATGTGCATGGCTGGGGCGCGCGAGTCTTCCGCCAACGTTGGATAAACTGGCAGGCACTGTATCACCTGACTTTCTTGTCGCGGCAGTCAATGCAAATTGCGGCGGAGCAAGCGGGCTTGAAGTGCCGGCCGTTGGGAACCATCACCCAGTCCGAGTGGCTCAGGTACCAGTGGATTCATCTGGCGACGCGACGCGGGTCGCAGAGAGTATCTCCGTTCTGGTCTGGCATCGGTGGGTACTCTCTGCCCGAGAGAATTGCAGTGAAGGTTGCTTCTCTATTGCACCGAAGCCGGGTGAATCATCTGCTCACGCGTGCTTTCGACATTGCTGGTATCGGTGATTCGGTGCTTTTCGAGCTGCGAAAAGCATGACAGAGAAGATTTACGTCTTGCTCCCGGTCCACAACCGCAGGGAAACAACAAAGCTGTTCGTGCATTGCCTCACCGGCCAAACGTATCCTAATTTTCACCTGATCTTAATTGACGACGGATCGACGGACGGAACCACCGAAATGGTGCTCAATTCGATCCCAAGTGCGACTGCGATTAGAGGAACGGGTACATGGTGGTGGGCAGGCAGCCTGCAAAAGGGGCTCGACTGTCTGCGTCAATTTAATCCAGCGTCATCGGATGTCGTGCTGTTCATAAACGATGATGTCACTTTCGCGCCGGATTTCCTGTCCGCTGGTATGCGTGTACTGCAGGAGAATCCGGATTGCTTGCTACTGTCAAGAATCCGCGATTCTGGCGCGGGCAGCATTCTTGAAACCGGTGTCCATGCCGATGTACGGCGGCTGAATTTTGTGACTGCGACAAGTCCAGAAAGTATCAACTGTCTCTCAACGAGAGGCCTTTTTGTGCGCTGGGCCGTTGTTAAGCAGGTGGGTGATTTTCATCCTCACATCCTTCCTCATTACCTATCAGACTACGAGTGGACGATGAGGGCCGCACGCAAGGGGTTTAGATGCATTACAGACAATCGTCTGGTACTTGATTCACCGAACACGGGCGCATCTGGGTACTGGGATTTCTCCAAGGTGGCTAAACTTGGTGAGTACCTTAAGCTGGTGTTTTCGAATAAGTCACATGCGAATCCCTTGTACTGGACTTCCTTCGTAATCCTGGCGTGCGACTGGCCTTTGATTCCCTATCACGTTGCAAGAGTTTGGGCGCGCTTCGTAAGGGAGGTATTGCGGCGAGCGTTACCGAACTGAAGTTAATGTCGGCGCGGATTTCCGAAATGCGGGTCAAATATGACGGCACCAATCTCCACCGCAACTATAGAGCGTGACCGATTCTGAATTCCACACCGCCACTTTCTGGTGGTACATGCAAATGATTGTAATCATATAACGGTAAGCACGATGCGTTTAGGACTGTCGTGCGGTTGTACACCGCGGACCAACTGCGGTTATCTGTGAAGCTGGTCAAATTACATGTTGCCCGTGTGCTCGTACCAGGAGCGTCGACTCGTCCGTTGCGGAGGCGCTGACGGTGTCGACGCTAGTGCTGGGACTGTACTCGACGGTGCTCTCCGAGGCGGCTGCCATGGGTGTACTGCCTGTTGTGCTGCGACTCGGTGATCGGCACAGAATCTTCCCTGCGCCGGAAGACGAGGGCGCGGGCGTACTTGTGTCTACGCCGGGTGAAGCGACTGAACAGATAGCGCGACTGCTCGAGGACCGAGACCTTCGTGCCGCCTACAGTGCTGGTTTGGAATGTTTCTCAATGCGTAACTTTGGGCGCCGAGACGGAAGAGCGCTCGAACGCATTGTTTCCCAGATTGAGTCACCTAGAGCATGATCAGCCCGCAGGCCCAGGGTAAATCGGCATGCTATTCGATTTTGTGCTTGTCTTTGTGTCTACCGTTGTGCTCGTGCGGCTGCTTGCGCGTCCAGCGCTGACGGTCGGGCTGGTCGACCATCCCGGGGGGCGCAAGCGGCATAAAGGCGCCATCCCTCTGGTGGGTGGTCCCGCGATGATGGGTGGGCTGGTTTTCGGCGCGCTGCTGATCGTCGAGTCGCTTTATGACTACCGAGCCCTTTTTGCCGGCCTTGCGATACTGCTGATTGCAGGCCTTCTCGATGACCTGAAAGACCTGTCCCCGCGACGCAAACTTATTGCTCAGATTGCGGCGGCACTATTCATGACCTCCTGGGGCGGTGTCACCGTCATGAACCTTGGAGATCTTTTTGGTGCTGGGGAATTGCTGCTGCATGACTGGGCAGTTCCGTTCACGGTGATTTGCGTACTTGGCCTCATCAATGCGGTGAACATGACAGACGGCATGGACGGCCTGGCAGGCGGCCTGGTCCTTGTCGCGCTCTGTTTTTTCGCGATGGCAGCACTGATGACCATGCAGACCGCACTGTTCCAGCTGATCGCCGTCTGTGCCACTGTTATTCTTGCGTTCTGGATGTTGAATATGCGGTTCCCGTGGCAGCATCGCGCGACGGTGTTCATGGGCGACTCCGGAAGCATGATGCTTGGCTTTCTTCTGACCTGGTTCAGCGTCGAAATCAGCCGCCCGACGAATGGTCTGCCACCCATTGTCGCCGTGTGGTACCTCGCGGTCCCGCTACTGGACATGGGCGTTGTCATATTGCGGCGGCTGAGCAAGGGTCGCAGCCCCTTTTCGGCGGGCCGCGACCATCTGCACCATATTCTCCAGGTGGCCGGATACCGGCCTGAGGAGGTCGTCTACATTGCTTTGGCGATGGCAATCGGCCTTGCCGGCATCGCGACTTTGGCGTGGCGCTTTGGCGTGCCCGAATGGATACTGTTCTATGGATTCATTCTGTTTGTCGGCATCGGATATGCTGCGTCACTGAAAGCTTGGCGGCTGGCACGATTGCTCAGGCGGCTGCGTGCACGGTAGCTGCGTGATGATGTGTAACCACGGGTCTGGTCTCAATGTCGGATAGCGTACGTCAAGGCACGCTTGGCGCCGGCTCAACCATCGAGTTCTTGCGGCGGTGGCGACCGGTCATGGTTTGTTTCGTGACCGCAACACTCCTCCTCGTCTACTCGCTCCCGAACGTCATCGGGTTGCGGAATATGCTGACTTTTGCCGGCTTTGTGCTCGTAGCTCCACTGCTTTTCCCGCTCCTGAAGGAATCGTCGCCGGATGCCAGGCGGGCGGTTGCCATGTTCGGCGTAGTGATTCTCTGGACGCTTGTCGTCGCTTTGTTCATTGCCGACGATCCAGCGGCCTCGTTGGCCGAGTGGCGGGGCGAATGGCTCCCCGTGATCCTCGCATTCCTTTTTGGGTTTACCGCGTTTGACTGCGTACGTGCGGAACCTTGTGATGAGTCGGGCCGGCGGATGTGGTTTGCCGTGGTCCTGCCGCTGTGTGCGTTGATGGCGGCGCATATTCTTCTTGTCCTTGTGGAGTTTGCGCGGGCAGGTGCCATCTCTCCGCATTTCTCCGGGCTGAGCGACCATAAGGCCAACATAACCTACGCTGCCTCTACGCTGCTCCCGGTCGTCTTCGGCTTCGCGTTGGTCCAAGCGAATCGGGTCCTCCCATTCGGGCGCCGATTCTCTGCCCTGATTGTCGTTGCCGGGTTGCTCGGCACGGCTGCCGCTGTTACTTCGGGCGCCCGGAACGGCGTGATAGTGGTTGCACTGGGGATTGGCGGTGCCGGGCTGGCCTTTTTGGCGATCACTGCCCGCAGGCATTACTCCGTGCGAGTTCGAGCGGCTTTCGGGATTGTGCTCGGGTTAGTTGTTGCTGGTGTGTTGTGGGGCGGCGTGCACTGGGATCCGCGCTGGCAGGCGTTCGTCAGGACCGTGCCGGTTGCACTGGATACCGAGCAGCATCAGCAATGGTTGGATCCGCCGGGCTCTGCATTGCCTCTTTCGGCAGACGGCAAGTCGGTTGAAGAGTCCGCTTACCAACGTATTGCGTGGGCCAAGGTCGGTCTGGCCATGCTGCTCGAGCATCCCCTTGGTCTGGAGATCAGCCGACACACGTTCCGCGATCTAGTGATCGAGCGATATGGCCGAGGCGCCATGTCGCATGCCCATAGCTCTGTAATCGATTTCGGCTTGAACGTTGGGCTTCCGGGCTTGGCGATCTGGTTTGGTTTTGTCGCTACCCTGATCGTGGCCGGATGGAAGGCGACCCGGGGTGCTGCAGATGTAGCCGGGTGGGCGCTCATATTCCTCGTGCTGATGTATGTAGTGCGCTCACTGGTCGACTCGATCATGCGCGATCACATTCTCGAGCAATTTATCTTGATGTCAGGGGTGCTCCTGGGTGCGTCAGCGCGCAACGAGAAGGCCAACCGTGCGGGAGCGCGCTGAAGGCATCTGGCTGGTGTTATCCCACGCGTTCAACATGGACGGGCGGGCGGCCAGCCAGACCATCACCGACAAGATGCCGCATCTTTGCGCACAAGGCATCGAGCCGATCGTGGTCAGCGCGGTGACCGGGCAGCGCGACGCGAAGCTCGAGCACCATCAGCTGCTGCCGCTGTCGCCGGTGGCGCTGCGCTTCGATCTGCGCCATGTGCTGCGCCGGCGCATCCGGTCGCAGGCGGTCTACCGCCTGGCGGTCGGCGCCATGACGCTTGCGTTGCTGCCCTTCTACCTGATCGAGAAGCTGTTCGTGCGGCTGGAGCCGCAATGGTCCTGGGCGTTTCCCGCCTACTGGCGAGGCGCGCGGCTGATCCGGCAGCGCGGTTGCTCGGTGATCTATTCCACCGGCGGCGCCAACTCGGCACACTGGGCGGGCTACCTGCTGGCGCGGCGGTTCCGGTTGCCGTGGATCGCCGAGGTGCACGATCCGATGGTGTTCAGACCCTGGGAGAAATCGCGACTGGCATAGCGGTTCGCGCCCTGGCTGGAAGGCAGGATCTGCAAACAGGCCGCCGTGGCGATCTGGTTTACCGAGGCGGCGCGCGACCGGGCGCGGGCGCGCCATCCGGAACTCGGCGAGCGGGGCAAGGTGATGATTCCGGGGGCGGACCGGCCGGACTTCGCGCGGCCCGATTACCGAAAGGGCGAACATTTCGTCGTGGCGCACTTCGGCTCGCTCGCGCCTTCGCGCAACCTGGACGTTTTTCTGCGGGGCCTGTCGAGTCTGCTCGCGCGGCGCCCGGACCTGGCGGCAACCGTGCGGGTGCATCTTTACGGTGGCGGGGTGGATGCGGTGTCGCGGCAGGCGATCGACGCGCTGCCCGATCCGCGCATCGTCGAGAGCTTCGGGCGGCTGGAGCGCGATCCGGCCACTGGCGAATCCGGCCGCGACCGGGTGCTGAAGAAAATGAACGCGGCCGACTGCCTGCTGCTGCTGCATGGGCTGGAGGTGCACTGCGAGGAATACATTCCCTCCAAGCTCTACGAGTACCTGTGGACACAGCGGCCGATTCTCGGCCTGGTGTGGCGCAATCCGCAGATGGCGCGCATCCTGCGCGAACAGGGTCATGTGGCGGTGGACGCCGACGATGTCGAGGCGGTGGCGGCGGCGCTGGAGGCCTTCATCGAACGCTGGTCGAGGGATGCATTGCGCGATTCCGGCCGCGGCTCGCCTTACAGCGTCGGGGCGGCCGTCAGCCAGATGATCGGCTGGGCGCGCGAGATCGAAGCAAAGTCTGCGGCCCGAAGCACATGACGGCGCGCACGGAGCCGCCGGTTCTCAAGACCAAGTATGCGTTTCACGCGCTTGCCTGGCTGCTCGAGCCGGAGGTGGTGCTCGACATTGGCAGCATGGACGGCGCCGACTCGAAGCGCTTTCGCCAACTGCTGCCCGCGGCCGAACTGGTGGCGTTCGAGGGCAACCCCGACAACTTCCGTGCGATGCTGGCCGATGCGGAAATCCAGCGCGCCGGCATCCGGGTGCTGAACCGCCTGGTGGCGGACACGGAGGGGCCGCGCAGCTTCTACCTTCAGCGCACGCACACCGGGGCTGTCCCCGACAATCGCGGCACCAGTTCCTTTTCGCCGCGGACCATGCCCGGGCAGCACACCGGGGAAGTGCACGTCGAAGCGTTGCGGGCCGACGCTTTTCTGCAGCGCGAGTACCCGCGAGCGCTGCGGGTCGCGGCCTGGATCGACGTCGAAGGCCATGCCAGCTCGGTGCTGGAGGGGCTGCGCGGCGCTGCCGACCGGCTCGACCTGGTGCATGTGGAAGTTGAAACGCGCGAGATCTGGCCGGGACAAACGCTCGAGCCGGGCGTTACCGCGCTGGCGCGCGAGCTGGGCCTGAAGGTGATCGCGCGCGGCGCGCACGATGTCCAGCGCGACCTGGTGCTGGCGAGCGAACGCTGGCTGCGCGCCGACGGGGTGCGCATCGGCATGCTGCTGCGCATGGCGCGCGTGTCCGGACCGCTGTTGTCCGGCGTGCTGCGCACGCTTGCGCGGGCCAGGAGTGCGCGCAGGCGGCCCGCATGAACGACATCGTTCTTTACTGCAAATCGTACCGGCAGGATGTGCTGCGGGCACGGCGCCTGGCGGAGAGCATTGCCCGCTACAACCGCGAACAGCTGCCCTTCTACCTGTCGGTGCCGGCGGCCGATCGTGCCCTGTTCGCCGAGTGCCTGTCGGGGCTTGCCCTGGAACTGATCGCCGACGAGCAGATCGTGGTGTCGAATCCGGCGCTCGACGCGGAGAAGCTGCGCGCCCTGCCGGGCGGACTGGCGCAGCAGGTGATCAAGTCGGAGTTCTGGCGACTCGGGCTGGCCCCCGCCTATCTGTGCATCGATTCCGATTGCGAGTTCATCCGGCCGTTCGGGCGCGCCGATCTGCTGGCGCCCGAAGGCCATCCTTACACGGTCATGCACGAAGGCAAGGAACTGCTGCAGTTTGCCCTCAATCATGGCCTGGACAAGGTCTACGGCTACTTCCACGAGGAGCGGGCGCGCATCATGGCCATCTTCGGTCGCCGCGGCCGGCCCTACGATTTCGGCCCGCTGCCGGCGCTCTGGTCGGCAGAGGTCTGGCGCGCGCTGGACGAGCAGTTTCTGCGGCCGCAGGGCCAGACGTTCCTCGATGCGATCCTGCGGTTTCCGAGCGAGATGCAGTGGTACGGCGAGGCCATGCTCAAGTTCCGGCCGTTTCCGCTGCTGCCGATCGAGCCGTTGTTCAAGGTCTATCATTACGAGCCGCAGTACCGGGAGGCGCAGCGGCTCGGCGAAACCACGGAGCGGCTGGCCCGCAATTTCCTCGGCGTGTGCTATCAGTCGAACTGGGACAAGGGGCTGGATCTGGAACCGAAGCGTCGTTCGCCGGCCTCGCGTGCCGCGCGCTGGATTCGCCGTAACCTGTTCGGGCGCACCACATGAGCGCACCGCGCGTGTCGGCCGTGCTCATCACCCGCAATGAAGAGGCCAATCTGCCGGCGTGCCTCGATTCGCTGAAGTGGGTGGACGAAATCGTGGTGGTGGATTCCGCGAGCACCGATCGCACCCGCGAGATTGCGCGCGACGCCGGCGCAAACGTGTTCGACCATACCGACTGGCCGGGCTTCGGGCCGCAGAAGAACCGTGCGATCGCGCAGGCCACCGGCGACTGGGTGCTTTCGATCGACGCCGACGAGCGGGTGTCGCCGGAGCTGGCGGCGGAAATCCGGCGGGTGGTGGCGACCGCCGACGCAGCGAACGGCTATGCGCTGCCGCGGCTGTCGAGCTACTGCGGGCGTTACATGCGCCATTCCGGCTGGTGGCCGGACTACGTGCCGCGGCTGTTCCGCCGCGGCCGGGCGCGCTTTTCCGACGACCTGGTGCACGAGCGCCTGATCGTCGAGGGCCCGGTGGGACGGCTCGAGGGGCTGCTGCGCCACGAGTCCTTCGCAAGCCTGGAGCAAGTGCTCGACAAGGTGAACCGCTACTCGACGCTCTCTGCCCAGCAGATGGCCGTGGCTGGCCGCCGCGGCGGCGTGGGGACGGCAGTGCTGCATGGGCTCGGCGCGTTCATGCGAACCTATGTGCTGAAAGCCGGTTTTCTCGACGGGCGCGAAGGATTCATGCTGGCGGTGTCCAATGCCGAGGGCGCCTATTACAAATATCTCAAGCTGATGCTGCTGCAACGCCGATGAAGCTGGCGGTCATCGTCACGACATACAACCGGCCGGACGCGCTGGCGGCAGTGATCGCCGGCTATCGTGCGCAGAGCGACCGGGACTTCGAGCTGATCGTCGCCGACGACGGCTCGACAGGCGACACCCGGCGCGTGGTCGAGCAGCAGGCGGCGCGGCGCGGCCTGACGCTGCGCCATGTCTGGCAGGCGGACCAGGGGTTTCGCGCCGCCGCCATTCGCAACCGGGCGGTGGCCTCGACGCAGGCCGAATACCTGGTGTTCACCGATGGCGACTGCGTGCCGGTGCGGGGATTCGTCGCCGCGCACCGCCGCCTCGCCGAGCACGGCTGCTTCCTGGCCGCAAACCGGGTGCTGCTGAGCGAGGCGTTCACCCGGCGGGTACTGGCGGAGAGTCTTCCGATTCACGCCTGGGGTTGGCCGCAGTGGGGGCGCGCCTGGCTGCGGCGTGATGTCAACCGGCTGCTGCCGCTGCTGCAGTTGCCGGACGGCGGCTTTCGCCGGCGAGCGCCCGCCCGCTGGGAAGGCGTGAAAACCTGCAACCTGTCGGTGTGGCGGTCGGACTTCGAGCGGGTGAACGGGCTGGACGAGGCCTACCAGGGGTGGGGGCTGGAGGATTCCGACCTGGTGATCCGCCTGCTGCACGCCGGCGTCGCGCACAAGAGCGCGCGCTTTGCCGCGCCGGTGTTCCATCTCTGGCATCGGGAGAACGACCGCAGCCGGCTGGAGGAGAACCAGCGTCGCCTCGACGCATTGCTGCGCTCGGACAAGGTGCGCGCCACCCTCGGGCTGGATCAGTACCAGGCCGGCCGCGCCTGAGCGCCGTGCAGATCGCCGCGCCGCCGCGCCGCATCCTCGTCGTCTGCACCCGCCGCATCGGCGACGTGCTGCTCGCCACCGCCGCGGTGCGCGCGCTGAAGCGCGCATATCCGCAGGCCGGGCTCGACATGCTGGTGTTCGACGGCACCCAAGGCGTGCTGGCGGGCAACGACGACATCGACCGGGTCATCACTGTCGCTGAGCGGCCGACGCTCGGCGCCCACCTGGGTCTGGCGGCACGGTTGTTCAGGCGCTACGACCTGGCCGTTGCCCTGCTCGCGGGCGACCGGCCAACGCTGTACGCGTGGCTGGCCGGCCGCCGCCGCGTCGGCACCCTGGTCGACGACCGCAAGAACCGCTGGAAGCGACGCCTGCTTCACGCCTGGGTGCCGTTCGACGATCTGCACACCCATACCGTGCGCATGAACCTGCAGGTGGTGGCGCTGCTGGGGCTGCGCGCGCGCGGCGACCCGGTGGCGAGCTGTCCGCAGGCCGCAGCCGCGGCGGCGCGCAGCGCATTCCCGTCACTGGAGCGCGAGCGCTTTGCGGTGCTGCATGTGTCGCCGAAATTCGTCTACAAGAGCTGGACGCTCGACGGCTGGGCGGCGCTGGCGCAGGCGCTGGCTGCCGACGGCCTGCGCGTGGCGGTGGCGGGTGGTGCATCGCCGGAAGAGCGCGCCTATGTCGATGCGCTGCTGCCGCGCATGCCGGCGCAGACGATCGACCTCGCCGGCCGGGTCGATCTGGCGGCGCTCGCCTGCGTGCTGAGCCGCGCGGCCCTGTACGTCGGCACCGACACCGCAGTCACCCATATGGCCGCGGCGCTCGGCACGCCGACGGTGGCGCTGTTCGGTCCGTCCAACCCGGTCAAATGGGGGCCTTGGCCGGCGGGCTTCGATGCCGACCTGCCCAGTCCCTGGCCGATGCGCGGCTCCGGCCGGCTGGGCAACGTGTTCCTGGTGCAGGGCGAGGCGCACTGCGTGCCCTGCCGCGAAGAAGGCTGCGAGCGCCACATCGCCAGCCGCAGCGACTGCCTGACGCATCTGCCCGCGGCGCGCGTGATCGACGCTGCGCGCGCGGTGATGAGCGGTCGCTGAATCAACTGCGGGACTCAGGACTCAGCATCGGCGAAAAGCAGCTCTTGCCGCGGAGAACACGGAGGACGCGGAGGAAAAGCGGAAGCGGGAACCAAGGCTTCCATGCGTCCCGTGCAATTGCCTTTTGCTCCGGGAAGTCAAATGCCGCTGCGAACACCCAATCACCAAGCCACCAGGAAAGGCATTCCCGGGTTTGGTTTACTTCGTGCCCTGGTGTCCTGGGCGCCTTCGTGTTTCGCTTTTCGGACTTTTGTTCTTTTCCGCGTCCCGAGTCCTGAGTCCTGAGTCCTGATTCCCAAGTCCTCAGTACAATCGCCGATAGATCACTCCGGCTGAAACACAAATGTCCACGATTCTGGTTGTCGGCGGCGCGGGCTATATCGGCTCGCATATGGTGCAGCGGCTGAGCGCCGATGGCGAAGAGGTGCTGGTGCTCGACGACTTGTCGAGCGGGCATCGGGATGCCGTCGGCGGCGCCCAGCTGTTCCAGGGCGACCTCGGCGACCGCGACCTGCTGGAGATGATCTTCAGCCGCCGCCGCATCGATCTGGTGATGCATTTCGCCTCGTATATCCAGGTGGGCGAATCCGTGCGCGACCCGGGGCGCTACTACCGCAACAATTTCGCCAGCACGCTGACGCTGCTGGAGGTGATGGTGCGCTACGAGGTGCGCGCCTTCGTGTTTTCCTCCAGTGCGGCAATCTACGGCAACGTGCCGCCGGAACCGATTCCTGAAGACCAGCCCGCGGCGCCGCTCAATCCTTACGGGCACAGCAAGCGCATGGTCGAGGTGACACTGGCGGACTTCGATACGGCGTACGACCTGCGCTCGATGTGCCTGCGCTATTTCAATGCTGCCGGCGCCGACCCGCACGCGCGGCTGGGCGAGCGGCACGATCCGGAAACGCATTTGATACCGCTGGTGCTGCAGGTCGCGGCCGGACGGCGCGCCGCGGTGCAGGTGTTCGGCACCGACTATCCCACGCCGGATGGCACCTGCATCCGGGACTACATCCACGTCTGCGATCTGTGCGATGCGCATGCGCTGGCGATGCGCCATCTGCTGGGCGGCGGTGCCAGCCGGGTTTACAACCTGGGTAACGGCAGCGGCTTCAGCGTGCGCGAGGTCATCGACGCCGCGGCCCGGGTGACCGGCCGGCCGATCGCGGTCGAACAGGCGCCCCGCAGGCCGGGCGACGCGGCGATGCTGGTAGCGGATGCCCGCCGCATCCGCGAAGAGCTGAACTGGACGCCCCGGCACCCGCAGCTCGACACCATCGTCGGGCACGCCTGGGCGTGGGAACGGCAGAAAGGCAAGGCCTGGTAGCGCGCCGCAATGGCCGGCGCGCAATGATTCAGCCGGCGACGCCGGCCTCGTGCGCCTGCTGGTCGGCGTGATAGGACGAGCGCACCAGCGGCCCGCAGGCCGCATGGCGGAACCCCATCGCGGCGGCTTCGCGCTCGAATACCGCAAACTGCGCCGGCTCGACATAGCGCAGCACCGGCAGATGCCCCTTGGTGGGCTGCAGATACTGGCCGACGGTCAGCATGTCCACTTCGTGCGCGCGCAGATCGCGCATCACCTGGAGGATCTCGTCGTCGGTTTCGCCCAGCCCGACCATCAGGCCCGACTTCGTCGGGATGCCGGGGAAGCGGGCCTTGAAATCCTTCAGCAGCTTCAGCGAGTGCGCGTAGTCGGCACCTGGGCGCGCCTGCCGGTACAGCCGCGGCACGGTTTCCAGGTTGTGGTTCATCACGTCCGGCAGGCCATGCGCCAGCGCGTCGAGCGCCTTGTCGAGGCGGCCGCGGAAATCCGGCGTGAGAATCTCGATCTGCGTCGCCGGCGAATGCTCGCGGATGGCGCCGATGCAGTCGGCGAAGTGCTGCGCCCCGCCGTCGCGCAGGTCGTCGCGGTCGACGCTGGTGATCACGACGTACTTCAGCTTCAGCGCGGCGATGGTCTTCGCCAGGTTCACCGGCTCGCTGGCGTCCGGCGGCTTCGGCCGGCCGTGGGCAACGTCGCAGAACGGGCAGCGCCGGGTGCACAGGTCGCCGAGAATCATGAAGGTCGCGGTGCCCTTGCCGAAGCATTCTCCGATGTTCGGGCAGGAGGCTTCCTCGCACACCGTGTGCAGCTGGTGCTCGCGCAGGATCTGCTTGACGTCGTAGAAGGTGCGCGACGAGGGCGACTTCACGCGGATCCAGTCGGGCTTCTTCAGCGGCGCGACCGGAATGATCTTCACCGGGTTGCGCGCGGTCTTGTCGGCGCCGGTCTGGCGCAGGGTGTCGTCGCTCATGGTTCCAGGTTGGATTGCAGCGCGGCGAGAAGTTTCCCACCGAGCGTTTCGATGTCGTCGCCGATGCCCAGTTCGCGCGCCTGGGTCACCTGCAGCCCGGCGTAGCCGCAGGGGTCGATGTCCCGGAAAGGGGCGAGGTCCATGTCGACGTTGAAGGCCAGGCCGTGGTAGCTGCGGCCGTTGCGGATGCGCAGGCCCAGGGCGGCAATCTTGGCGCCGCCGACATACACGCCGGGCGCGCTTTCGCGGGCCTCGCCGCGAATGCCATACTGCCCGAGCAAGTCTATCACCGAGCGCTCCAGCCGGCGCACCAGCGGCCGTACCCCCAGGCCGCGGCGGCGCAGGTCGAGCAGCACGTACAGCACGATCTGGCCCGGCCCGTGGTAGGTGACCTGGCCGCCGCGATCGGTCTTGACGATGGCAATGCCGGTGTCCCGGCGCGGCAGATGCTCGCTGCGCGCCGCCAGGCCCAGCGTGTACACCGGCGGATGTTCCAGCAGCCAAAGCTCATCCGGCGTATGCGCGTCGCGCGCTTCGGTGAAGCGCTGCATCGCCCGCCAGGTCGGCTCGTAGTCGACGCGTCCCAGCCGCCGCACCTGCACGGCCGAAACGGGTTTCAGGGCGGTTGGGCGGGCGGACGTACCGCTTTGCTCGGGCCCCGTGCCTCGCGCCTCGTGCCTCGCGTTCATAGCACCATCACCACCGAGGGGTGGTCGCACAGTTCGCGATACAGCGCATCGAGCTGCTCGCGCGAGGTGGCGCGGATGGTGCAGGTCACGCTCAGGTAGTTGTTCTTCTTACTGGTGCGCATTTCCACCGTGGCTTCGTCGAAATCCGGCGCGTGGTGCTTCACTACCTCGATGATGGTCTGTACCAGCCGCGGTTCGCGCCGCCCCATCACCTTCACCGGAAAATCCAGCGGGTACTGGATCAGGCTCTCGTCGCTCATGCCTCGGCCGGGGCGCGCATCACGCGCGTCTTGTAGTCCTGGTACAGGCGGTACATGCGCCCGAACAGCGGCCCCGGCCGGCCGTCGCCGACCGGCCGGCCGTCCAGCCGGGTCACCGCCAGCACTTCCCGGGTCGAAGAGGTCAGCCAAAGCTCGTCGGCGCTGCGCACCTCCGCTTCGGCGATCTCGCGCAAAGTGCAGGCGATGCCGTCCTGCTCGGCAAGTTCCAGCACCACGTCGTAGGTGATGCCCGGCAGCATCAGGTGGCTTTTCGGCGGCGCCAGCAGCAGGCCGTCGCGCACGACGAAGATATTGCTCGCGGAGCCCTCGCTCAAGAATCCGTCGCGAAACATCACCGTCTCGGCGCAGCCGGCATCCACCGCAAGCTGCCGCATCAGCACATTGGGCAGCAGCGAGATGGCCTTGATGTCGCAGCGCAGCCAGCGATTGTCCACCGCGCTGACGGCGCCGACGCCTTGCTCGACCTGCGTCTGCGGCGGATAGCTCATCGGATTGCTCATCATGAACACCGTGGGCGCAACATCTCGCGGGAAGGCGTGATCGCGGGGCGCGACCCCGCGCGTGACCTGCAGGTAGACCGACTGGTCGTCCCCCTGGTTGAGCTCGACGAGCCGGCCGATCAGGGATGACCACTTCTCCGGCCGGTGCGGGTTGGGCAGCCGGATGCCGTTCAGGCTGTTCTGCAGGCGCGAGAGGTGCTCCGCCAGCCGGAAAGGACGGCGGGAATAGACCGGAATCAGTTCGTAAACGCCGTCACCGAAGATGAATCCACGGTCGAGCACCGGGACCTTCGCCTCCGACATCGGCATGAACTCGCCGTTGAGATAGATCATTGGACGATTACCCGCGCCTTTAATCGAGCCCAGCAGGCTTGAGCCCCGTGAACAACAAATCGAGCCAGCAAGTCACCAAGAGCACCAAGGAAACCCGTACCGCAGCCGATCCTTTTTGGGGGCCTGGTGAAACTGGTGGTTCGCCTTTTCTGGGATCTTCCCTCGCGCCCCAAACGTGATCGCGCAGCGCTGAGCCTAGCGGAACAGCAGCCGCACGCTGTGCCAGGCGCGCACCATGAGGTTGGCCACTGTCACGTTCTCCAGTGCGACCACAGGGTACTCCCCGTAAGGCTGGCCGTCGAAGGTGAGTTTCAAGGTGCCGACTGGCTGCCCGCTGCGAATCGGCGCCAGCAGCGGCTGCATGCTTTCGAGGGTGGCGGCGAGCTGGGAGGCAAGCCCGCGCGGAACGGTGACGAACAGGTCCTCGGCCAGGCCGGTGGCGATAATGTCGTCGACGCCTTTCCAGACCGGAATCCGGTGGAGCGGCTCGCCGCGGCCGTACAGGCGCAGGGTTTCGAACCGTTCGAAGCCGTAGTTCAGCAGGCGCTGGCTGTCCGCCACCCGGCTGCTTTCCGAACCGGCATCGATCACCACCGCGATCAGCCGGCGATTATTGCGGGCCGCGGTGGACACCAGGCAGAAACCGGCGCTTTCGGTAAAGCCGGTCTTCATGCCGTCGACGTAGGGATCTCGGCCCAGCAGGCGGTTGCGGTTGTACTGGGTGATGCCGTTATAGCTGTACTCGCGCTGACCGTAGAGCGGGAAATATTGCGGAAACTCGCGGATGATGGCCTCGGCCACCCGGGCCACGTCCGCGGCGGTGGAGTAGTGCTGGGCATCCGGCAGGCCGGTGGCGTTTGCGAACCGCGTGCCGGTCAGCGCAAGCCGGTTCGCTTCACGGTTCATCAGGTCGACGAAACCGCTCTCGCTGCCGCCGACGGCTTCCGCCAGGGCAGTGGCGGCGTCGTTGCCCGACTGCACGATCAGCCCGTGCAGCAGTTCCTCGACCGTGGGCTGGCTGCCCGGTTCGAGAAACATGCGCGAGCCGGGCGCGCGCCACGCTTTTTCCGAAACAGCGACCCGCTGGCCCAGGGTAACGCGCTTCTGGCGCAGGGCGTCGAAGGTGACGTACGCGGTCATCAGCTTGGTGAGCGAGGCGGGCTCGATACGCTGGTCGGCATTGCGCGACGCCAGCACTCTGCCGCTCTGGAAATCGAGCAGCAGGAATGCCTTGGACGTCAGATTGGGCGCCTCCGGGGCGACCGGCAGTTCGCGGGCGTGGACCGCCAGCGCGGCCAGCAGGAGGATTAGAAGGCTGAGTGCTCTCATTTCGGCGGCGCGAATTATAACTGCCGGGCGCCGCTTGCCGGGCCGCTACGCGTTTGGAACAATGCGGCCTCGCGTTTTCAGGGGCTGCCGCATGATTCGGATGCTTGTCGGGTTGCTGATGTCGGTGCCGATGCTGGGTGCGCTTGCCGCTGGCCAGGTCGCGGTCGACGGTGCCTGGTCGCGCGCCACCGCACCAGGGCAAAAGGTGGCGGGGGTGTTTCTCGACATCGTCTCGGCACGGGACGCACGCCTGGTGGCGGTGACGAGCCCGGTTGCGCAGACGGGAGAACTGCATTGGATGACGATGGAAGGCGGCACCATGCGCATGCGCGCGGTAGACGTCATCGAGCTGCCCGCAGGCAAGGCGGTGAGCCTGAAACCGGGCGGCTATCATGTGATGCTATTCGGACTGAAGCGGCCGCTGATCCCGGGTGAATCGGTGCCGCTCACCCTGACCGTCGAGACTGCCGACGGCGCCCGCCAGATGCTCGACATAGGCGTCGCGGTGCGCAATCTGGACGGCAGCCCGCCGCCGCACCACCACTAGGTCCCGGCCGCGTACCCCCGGCAACGAAAAAGGGCACCCGCCCGTGCGAGTGCCCCCTGATGCGCCTGCCGGGCGTGCGCGCTCAGGCGCGGCCGCCGACCTTCTGGCACTCCGCCGAGGTCAGCATGACGAACCCCTTGCCTTTGCAGGCATTCTGGCCGGCGCAGCTGCTGCCGGCTGTCTTGCAGTCGCTCATGCCCTTGCAGGCGTTGACGCCTTCGCAGGCAATCTTGGCTGCCGTGCCGGCGGTGCTGGTGCCGCCGCCGGTCGCGGCGCAGCCGCCGATGAACAGAGCTGCCGCGCTGGCGGCGATGGCTACGCCGGTAAGTTTCCTGCCGTTGACCATGGTGTGTCCTCCCGAAAGATTGGATGACGAACGGTACGGATCGCAGCCGGCACGCTGACCCGTACCGCTGTGAACGGAATGCACCGCCGGCGCCGGCAACCACCGGCGCCGGCCGGAACATCCATGGCGAAATACGCTGGCCCGTCGCGTTTGGATGTGGCGGGCCGGGGAGGGCAGGCTATGCCAGCCGGGTGCCGAGAATGGCGTCCTGGTTGCGCAGGTCTTCGAGCAGCGCCCGTCCGCCGGCCAGCGCGACCGCCGGTTGAGGATGGCGGATGTCGTGAACGACGCGTTCCACCGCCTCGCGCCCGGTCATCGACGCCTGTTCCAGCAACGCGACCAGCCGCGCGCTGACCGGGTTGAGCACATTGAAGCGCACATGGTCGTCGGCATCGCGCACGGCCAGGATGAAGGTGTCCTGCCGGTCCTCCGGGCCCGGCTTGTAGCGACGGCCGATCCGATGCACTGCGTAGGGGTAGTGCAGCAGCCTGTGCACGGGATTGAGGACCGGCACCCGCTCCCAGAGACTGCCGCCGACGTCGTATTGCACCGAGTCCCGGTCCAGGGCGGAGACATCCAGCGCAAGCTCCACCCACTCGTAATGCAGCAGATGCGGCAGGAAGTCGGGCGTGTCGCCATGCGGCGCGCGCGCTTCAATGAACTGCAGGAACTCCTCCGGAATCTGCCTGAAAAACGGTGTCCGGCAACGGTGCCGCGCGAAGAACTCGCGCAGCAGCCGCTTCCAGCAGCGCTCGCCGAGCACCGCACGCGCAACCGGAAAGCAGCCGGAAACAAAGCCGCCGATGTTGTTGAACAGCAACTCGCCGTACACCCGCATGCGCCGTGCGGGCACGCCTTGCGGCCGCGCGGCGCCCTTCGGATCGCGCAGGTGCCGGGCGAAGGCGTACTGGTATTCCTGAAAATCAGGAGCGGGCCGGGAGGGCGACATCGATACTGC